>CAZUZD010000455.1:0-4207 GCA_964624465.1 uncultured Isosphaeraceae bacterium | reverse complement strand
AGGCAGGTCGGCAGCAGCACGCCGGGCACGGCCGCCAGGGCGATCGGCCAGAGCCGCGTGCGGGCGGCGCCGGCGGCGCCGAGGCCGCCCAGCGCCAGGGCCAGCGCCGCGCCCAGGCCGACGACCAGGGGGCCGACGAGCACGCCGGCCAGGCTGTTGGCCAGGGCGAGCGTGGCGGTCGGCTCGCGCGAGCCGAGGAGGCGGTCCTCGAACTGCTTGCGGGCGACGGGGTTGTCGGCCGGGATGCCGGCGGAGCGCAGAGTGGCCTCGGGGCTGTCGCGGTAGATCTGCCGCATCTCGGGCTGCACGACGGCGACCTGGTACATCCCGTAGCCGGCCAGGGCCACGGCGGTGGCGGCGAGCACGGCGGCCAGCGCGCGGCTCTCGCCGACGGTGCGGGGCAGGTTCCGCAGCAGCACGTAGGCCAGCCCGACGCCGGCCCACTCCCAGGCCAGGTCGTAGGCCACCCGCGGGGCGGCAGCCTGGCGGGCGCTCAGGGTGACCAGGGCGAAGAGGAACAGCACCGCGGCGTCGGCCCAGGCCAGCCGGAGCCGGAGCCGGCCGCCGACGAACGCCGCCAGCACCCCGAGCGCGGCGGCCACGAACAGGCCGACGACCCAGCCCTGGCCGTCGCCGCTGTTCGCCTCGTCGTGGTACTCGGCCGGCCAGTAGGCGCGGGCGGCGACCAGCGCGGCGGTCAGCCCCAGGGCGGCGCGCCGGAGCCACTCGCCGGCGGTCGCGGTCGGGTCGAGGGCCGGCAGCGGTCCGGGCGAGCTCGGGTCGGAACGGGTCGGGTTCGCGGGGTCAGCGGGCGTCGCGGTCGGGCGACGGGGGGCGGGGTTCCGGGGGGATCGCCTGGGCATCGCCGGACTCGTGGGACTGGGGGCGGTCCCGATCGCGGGCGAGCTCCGGGGCCGGGACGCGGGCCGGGTCGACGCGACGGGTGGAGACTTCGAGCAAGGCGACGACGCCCAGCAGGCAGAGCGCCTGGCCCGCCACGACGGCCGCCTGCGCGGGGGTCGTGAGCCGGTGCAGGAGCAGGGCCCCCAGGCCGGCGGCGAGCGTCACCAGGTCAATCGTCGCCACGGCGCGGGCCGGCGTCAAACCCCGCTCGACCAGCCGGTGCGAGAAATGGCAGCGGTCGGCCTGGAACGGGCTGCGGCCCTCGCGGAGCCGGATCAGGATCACCGAGATCGTGTCGTACAGCGGCACGGCCATCACCAGCAAGGGCGCCAGCGACCCGAACGGCGAGTAGCCCGAGCGGGTGAACGTGCCGGCCACGGTGAGCGTGCCCAGCAGGAACCCGAGGAAGTTGCTGCCGGCGTCGCCCATGAACAGCCGCGCCGGCGGCCGGTTGTGCAGCAGGAACCCGCCCAGCGCCCCGACCAGCACCAGCAGCACCGCCGGCACGAACAGCGAGCCGACCGCGATCTGCGCCCCCGCGAACAGCGCCGCGGCGATCAGCCCCACGCTGGCGGCCAGGCCGTCCATGTTGTCCAGGAAGTTGAACGAGTTGGTCAGCCCCACGATCCAGACCACCGTGACGGCCGCCGTGAGCCACCGCACCGGGTTGAAGAAGGTCGCCTGCTCACCGAGCATCACGAACGTGATCGCCAGGCCGAACTGCACCGTGAGCCGGATCCGCCACCCCAGCGCCACCCGGTCGTCGATCAGCCCCATGATCATCACGACCGTGGCCAGGCCCAGGATCAGGCCGAGCTCGCCGGCGCGGGTCCAGGCGCCCCGCAGGTACGGTTGCAGCGGCTCGGGGAACAGCCCGGGGGCCAGGCCGGTGACGGCGGCGGCCAGGCCGAGGGTCAGCAGCACGGCCGCCCAGATGCCGACGCCGCCGCCCATCGGCGTGGGCGCGCGATGGGCCTTGCGGCCGCCGGGGCGGTCGACCAGCCCGAACCGGGGGGCGACCCGCCGCACCACGCCGCAGAGCAGGCCGCCCAGGACGAACGCCGTCGCGATCAGCCCCAGGGCCAGGAGTCCCGCCCCGCGCCGGAAGTCCGGATCGGCCAGCGCCGTCGCGACCGGATCGAGTCCCGCGCCCGCCACTGCCCCGCCCAACGCCGCCGGTTCCACGCGCTCGCCCCCAGGGGCCAATCGAGGGCCCGGTCCGATCCACCCAACGTCCGCCCGCGCGGCCCCCGACCGCACCCTCGCGGCCGACCTTGCCCGCCCATTCGACCACGACGCAGCCCGCCGGTCATCGCCAGTTCCCGGCCGACCCGCCGGACCGCTCAGGCCGACGGCCGGGTCCGCACCCAGGCGACGGCGAACAGGGCCCCCAGGATCAGGTCGGGCAGGGCGGCGGCCACGACCGACGGGCCCACCCGCCCGAGCGCGGCCAGCGCGAGCACGGGCAGGCCGAAGCCGAGCTTCTCCGTCTTGCTGGCCGCGGTTTCCGCAAGCTGTTTGATTTCATGGGCTTGCGGATGTCCTGGTTTGTCGGCACCTCGAACTGTGTCAAGGATGTGCCAACAACCGGTTCGTCCTGCCGATCCAGGGCTCATTCAAGAACCGCCCACCCAGCTCCTCCTTGGGACAGGGGCACTCAGTCGAGCGGGGGCACCGTGCCCTCGCTTTGCTCATTGTAGAGATTCAACCCGTTCATCTGCTGCTTCGCCTCCTCGTCGTGGAGGTGGTAATAGTGCTCCACCATCTCGCTGTCCGAGTGTCCCAGCCAGGTCATCACCATCCGCTGGGGCACCCCGTGGTTGGCACAGTAGGACGCGAAGAAGTGACGGAACGAGTGCAGCCGGCCGTCCACGAACCCCGCCTCGTCGGCCGAGCTCGGGAACCGCGGCGCCAGCGGTTTGAGCACGTCGCGGATCAAGATCGTCCGCACCGTATCCGCATTCAGCCGGCCCCCGTTCGGACCGTGGAACACGAAGCCGTCCACATGCCGAGGCAGGGCCTTCAGCCGTTCCAGCAGCGAGGACTGGATCGGCAAGCTCCGATCTCGTCCGCTCTTGAGCGTCCGCGTCGTGCCCGCCTGGCGCGCCCGCCGCGAGCTCGACTCGTCGACCAGGCGGATCATCCCGGTCTCCAGCTCGAGATCCCTCCAGCGCAGGTTCGCCAGCTCCGAGATCCGCATCCCGGTCGACGACAGCGCCAGGATCACGTCGGCGAGCCAGCTCAGGTCAGGGTGCGCCCGGCAGAAGCTGATCATGGCCAGGACTTCTTCTTGCCGCCAGCAGTACGTGTCGGTGCCCGTGGGCTTCTCCATCTTGAGCTTGATCTTGGGGGAGCCGGTCAGATGGCCCTCCTCGCTCAGCCAGGAGATGGCCGCCTTGAGAATGTTCAGCTCCAGGTAGAGGCCGCGGTCGGCGTAGCCGCGGTGCTCCAACTCCTGGATGTAATCCCGCAAGGTCGCCGTCGTGACGTGGTTCCAGCTGGTCAGGTTCCGCCGTCGGCAGAAGTCCTGGAACTTGTCGAATACGGGGCGATACCGCTTGAGCGTGGTCTTACGGACACCCCCCAAAACGTCTGGTCGGCCGGCGTACTTCAGGTACAGATCTCGACCGTCCTCGATCGTCAGCTCGTGGGGCAGGGTCGCCGCCATGGCCGCGCGGTCGGCCAAGTTGTGTTTGACGGCCATGGTGAGGTCGAGATCCGCCAGCAAACGCCGGGCCTCCTGGGGATCGGTCGTCCCCAGCGAGTGGCGACCGAGGCCCGGGTGGTTCGACCGGCCGTCGGCCTGCCAGACGCCATCGCGGGCGTACAGGATCCAGTTGAAGTAGCGACCTGCAAACTTCTCGCGTCGTGTGGGCTTGGGCATGGCAGCTCCGAGGGAAAACGCCACCGCTCCACCCCCGACGTCGGCCGGGGGTGGTGCCCGCGCGCGGGCGGGGCAGAGCGGCGAGGGGCTACTGGTTGGCTTGACGCCGCCAGCGCGGAGTCGGGCCCGAGCGCCGGGCGGGCGTGGAGCGCGATCCCGCGTTGGGAGCGGGCTCCAGGGCCATGGCGGGGCTGGCCTCGACCACCACCCGGCCGGCGAGCTGATCGAGGGCATCGGAGGGGATCAGGATGCGGCCGCGCGGGCCGGCGGGCTGGACGGAGGGCACCTTGCCCTTGTCGATGTAGCGGCGGACCGTGGCGATCGAGAGCCCGGTCTGGGCGGCAAACTCTTCGGGTGAGTAGAAACTCGGCCTCGACATGGAACCGCCGGGGGGAACCCCAGAGGGCAGCCGACGAAGGG
>CAZUZD010000454.1:0-4252 GCA_964624465.1 uncultured Isosphaeraceae bacterium | reverse complement strand
GGCGGCCTCCAGTCGCGTTGCCTCCGCCGGACGCCGCTGCTCCTGGGGGCCGGCGACGGTCGCTAGTCGCCCGGCCCTCGGCGGCTCGGGGCTTGACGGCGCCGGTGCCAGCGGATCAACATGAAACCGGAAGTCCCCGCGCGCACGGGACGGCGGCCGCCCGGGCCGCGCGCGGGGAGGCCACGACGCCGTGGCGGGGCCAGTGGCCGAACCTCGCAGTTCGTGGGGCGGGTGGCCCGGCGGTAGAATGGGCTCGACCCGCTGGCGGTGCTGTGGCGTTCGCGCAACGGGCGTGATCGGTCGCGCGGGCGTGATCTAGGCTGGAGGGGATGCGGCCGCCAGGCGGCAGGCCGCGGCTCCGTGCCGGAGGTGGTGATGGACGTGGTACCGGGCAAGACCCGCATTGGCTGGATCGGGACCGGGGTGATGGGCGCGTCGATGTGCGGGCACCTGATCCGTGCCGGCTACGCCACGACGGTCTTCAACCGCAGCCCCGAGAAGGTCCGCCCGCTGCTGGCGCTGGGCGCGACGGCGGCCGAGAGCCCGAAGGCGGTGGCCGAGGCCTCCGATGTCGTCTTCACCATCGTCGGCTACCCGCACGACGTCCGCGAGGTGACCCTGGGCGAGCAGGGCACCCTGGCCGGGGCCCATCCGGGCGCGATCCTGGTGGACATGACCACCAGCGAGCCGTCGCTGGCCGTCGAGATCGAGCGGGCGGCCCGGGCGCGCGGCGTGCATGCCGTGGACGCACCGGTCTCCGGCGGGGACATCGGCGCCCGCGAGGCGCGGCTCTCGATCATGGTCGGCGGCGACGCCGAGGTGGTCCGCCAGTTGCACCCGCTGTTCGCCGTGATGGGCCAGACGATCGTCCATCAGGGGCCGGCCGGCGCCGGCCAGCACACGAAGATGGTCAACCAGATCCTGATTGCCAGCAACATGATCGGCGTCTGCGAGGCCCTGCTCTACGGCCACAAGGCGGGGCTGGACCTGGCGACCGTGCTCCAGTCGGTCGGCAGCGGCGCGGCCGGGTCGTGGAGCCTGAACAACCTGGGCCCGCGGATCATCGCCGGCCGGTTCGAGCCGGGCTTCTTCGTCGAGCACTTCCTCAAGGACATGGGCATCGCCCTGGCCGAGTCGCGGCGGATGGGCCTGGCGCTGCCCGGCCTGGCGCTGGCCGAGCAGCTCTACCGCGCCGTCCAGGCTCAGGGCCACGGCCGCGACGGCACCCACGCCCTGATGCTGGCCCTGGCCAGCCTCTCCGGCATCGACTGGCCGGCCGCCACCACCGCGCCCAGCACCTGAGATTTCCCCCAGGCGCCACGGGATCCGGGACCGCCCGCAGCGCCCGCCGCACGAGAGCACCGCTCATGGGGCCTTCCAGACCACACGATCCCCGATCGCCCGAATCCGGGTCGGTGCCCCCGTCCGACGCCGCCCGCGCCCCGGGTGACCGCCTGGACCTGGGCGCCGGCTCCGGGCCCACCCGCCTGCTGATCGTCGAGGACAACGCCGACAGCCGCCGCAGCCTGCAGCGGCTCTTCCAGTTCCACGGCTTCGTGGTGAGCACGGCCCCCGACGCCACCACGGCGCTCGCGCTGCTGGCGGCCGGGCCGCCGCCGCACGCGGTCCTCACCGACCTGCTGCTGCCCGACACCGACGGCCACGTCGTGCTCGAGGCCGCCGCGGACCTGGTGCCACGGCCCTACCTGGGGCTGATCACCGGCTGGAATCCCGCCGACGAGGACCCCCGGCTCCAGGCCGTGGGCCTCGACGGCCTGTTCCTCAAGCCCCTCGACGTCACCGCGATCGTCGCCGCCATCCGCAAGCATCCCGCCGGCGCGCTGCCCGGCGGCTGATCCCGACGGCGGTCACTCGGGCTGCACCGCACCCACCGCCTCGCCGGCGGCGATCTCGGACTGCACGGCGATGAGCAGGTTGCCCAGCGACTCGCCGAGCGCGACCGCCACGTCGGCCGACTTCGTCACCGTCGCCAGGTCGATCGACTCGACCTGGATCTGGCCGGCGCCGGTGACGGTCCGGTAGTCGAGGATGCCGACGAGGTCCGGCGGCCCGAAGATCGGGCTGTGCTCGCTGTGGACCATCACCAGCGGGCCGTGGGCGATCCGGTTCCGGAAGTCGTAATGGTCGATTGCCAGCTGCCAGTCCCGGGCGGCCAGCGTGGCCAGCTCCGCCGGCAGGCCGCAGTGGTGCAGCACGCCGACGATCGCCAGCACCCGATCGCGGAACCGCGACTCCAGGTGCCGCTCCAGCTCGACCAGGGACACCGACCGGAGCCACTCGAAGGAGAGGAACTCCAGGTGGGCGTACGCCAGCATCAGGTTGCCGATCGCCTCGTTCCAGGTGCTGCCGCCCGGTACCCGCTTCGATCCGATGTACGAGCTCAAGGGCAAGCTCCTGGCGGCATCCAGGTCGTGGCCACCGACCGGACTTCGGGCCGTGATGGTTCGGGAACTGGATGACGTATAGACCAGATTGGTCCCGAGAAGCAATGGGATTTGCGAGCGTTGTGCCATGCGGCCGGCGGGTCGTGCCGGCCCTTGCGGGGATGGCCCGGGGAGCATGCCCCTAGGGCCTGGGGCCAGCCCGATCGGCGACTCAACGACGCGGGCCGCGCGACCCCGGCCGGGGTCGCGCGGCCCGTGATGACGCCGGGACCGGGGCTCGGTCCGAGCCGGGGATCAACCCCAGTCGCCGCCGCCAGAGTCGCCGCCACCGCCGCCCCAGTCACCGCCACCGCCGCCCCAGTCGCCACCGCCAGCACCACCGGCGGCATCATTGCCGCCCCAGTCGCCGGCGGTGCCGCCCCAGTCATTGCCGGTGGAGCCGGCACCGGGATCGCCACCCATGAAGCCCGCGCCGGTGGTGTAGTCCTGGGCCTGGCCGGCGTTGTGACTGCGGCCGCTGAACTGGTCGTAGAGCCAGTTGCCGGCGACCGCGCCGCCGAGGCCGCCCATCACGCCCGACCAGAAGCCGCCGCGCTGGGGCTGCCCGTAGCCGCCGCCGTAGCCGCCGCCCATGCCGCCGGGTCCGTAGCCGCCCATGCCGGGGCCGCCGGCCATCGGGCCGGGGCCCTGGTCGTAGCCGCCGGGGCCGTAGCCGGGGCCGGTCCGCGAGCGGAACAGTCGCGACAGGAACAGGCCGCCGAGGACGACCGCGCCGATGGTCAGCAGCACCGCCATGCCGGAGTTGCCCTGGCCGCGGGCCCCCACCGGGGCCGCCGCGCGGGGCACGACGACGTTGCGGCCGCCGCGGACCGGGGGCGCCGAGGCCACCTGACGCTCGACCGCCTCGGCGCCGGCGATCAGGCCGGCGTCGAAGTCGCCCTTCTTGAACCCCTGGATGAACGCCTGGTCGATCTGCTCGCGGCGGGCCTCGCCCAGGAACCGTCGGAAGTCCGAGACGTAGATCTTGCGCTCGGCCTTGGTGACCAGCACGAACACGCCCTGGATGCCCGACTCCTGCGCGCGGCGGACGGCCGCGTCGCGGAGCGGCTCGCCGTCGAGCGAGTCAATGGTCTCGATGACCGTCGGCACCCGGTGGGCCGCCTCGGTCTTGTCCAGGATCGCCTGGGCCTGCCGGATGGCGTCCCGGCTGAACAGGCCCGCCTTGTCCCGGATCGCCGACGACGCGGCCAGGGCCCCGGGCGCCGTGCCGACCAGGGCGGCCACGGCCACCGGGACGGCGATCAGCCAGCGCAGTCTCGACATGGTGATCTCTCGCTACCTTTCGGTCGTGCATCCCGGACCCGGGTCACTCCGGCGGCACCCGCCGCCGTCGCCCTCTGAGTCCAGTCGGGGCCAGACGGTCCGCCCCGCCAGGGTGTTCGTTCGGCTGTCCCACTTCTACGGAAATCTCGTGCCGGCAGTTCGCCCAATCCGCCCGAGGACTTCATGGCGATAAGTGCTGGAATTGTCAGGGATTCGGTCGATCAGTCGGATCGATTGCCCCGGATCCGGGGGCGATTTTTCGGGTTCAGTCGGTGGCGACGTCGGCGATGCGGGAGACGGCGACCACCTCGTCGCGGCGGATCAGGACCCGGGCGCGGTTGGGGCGGATGCCGACGCGGACGGCGTCGAAGACATAGACCTCGCGGGTGGCGGTGCCGTCGCGGAAGTCGTGCAGGTCGGCGTCGCGGAGCTGGTAAAAGTGGGCGTCGAGGCCGACCAGGGTGCCCAGGCAGACGAACGGCGACCGCAGGTCGAGCACGACCGGCTCGCCGAGGAGCTCGGCC
>CAZUZD010000453.1:2474-4263 GCA_964624465.1 uncultured Isosphaeraceae bacterium | reverse complement strand
TCGGGAGCGGGCTCAGCGGGCCGCGGTGGTGGCCGGCCGGGCCGGGCCGGGGGGCGCGGGGGCGGGGATCGGACCGGGGCTGCCGGCCGGCGGGGTGAACGGGTCGGCCCAGATCAGCGGGCGGGCCCGCAGAAGGTTGCCGTCGTACTGGCCGGTCGGGTTGGCCACGGTGTAGTAGCGGATCGCCAGGGTGCGGTCGCCGGCCGCCTCGGCCAGGCGGGCGAGGTTGGACTGCGCGCCCCAGCGGAGCACGTAGTAGTACGGCCGCCCGGCGCCGGGGTCGGGCAGGGTGCGGAGGGTCTGGGCGAACAGGTCGGCCGCCTGCTCGGGCCGGCCGCGGTCGACCTGGGCCAGGGCCAGGTAGTACGTGGAGTAGTCGTTGAGGACGGCCTGGACCTCGCGGGCGATCGGGGTGGTGCCGTCGGCCTCGAGCAGGCCGTCGGCGTTGCGGAAGCTCACGTAGCGGTTGATCGACTCGTCGAGGTCGCCGCGGAGCTGGTCCAGCCGGGCCTTCAGCAGCGGCCAGCGGGGGCTGAAGATCTGGATCGTGTGCACGGTGGCGTCGGTGAACCGGCCGTCGTTGAACAGGCGGAACTCGACCTCCATCGGCAGCGACCAGAGGCGAACCGCCTCGAGCTTGGCGCCCAGGGCCGTGGCGAACTGGGCGACCTGCTGGGTCGGGTCGCGGTACAGGACCATGCGGTTGCCGCCGGTCAGCTCGTCCTGGAGCAGCTTCATGCGGGGGGCCAGCGAGCCCAGGGTCGCCTCCAGCAGCACGCGGATGGTCCCCTCCTGGAGGTCGCGGGCCTGCACGGCATAGGGCCGGTCGGGCAGGTCGAGCTGCGCCAGCACCGCGGGGTCCTCCAGCGCCTGGGCGAAGGTGGCGACGCCCCGGCCGCCGGGGCCGGGGATCGGCAGGCCGAGCTGGGCGTCGAAGAGGTACACCTCGCCGTCGATCAGGATGCCGCAGGCGAAGGTGGTCACCCGGTTCGGCAGCGCCTCGCCCGGCTTGAGCACGCCCACGCCGGGCGCCGGCGGCACGACGGTGAGCAGGCCGCCCTCGAGCCCGACCTGCCGGCAGAGCGCCAGGAAGGCCCAGCTCCGCTCGGCCCAGGTGCCCGACTCGGTGGCCATGCCGCGCAGGAGCACGTCATACGGCCGCGCCTGCGCCTGCAGGGGCTGGCCGTCGGGGCCGAGCTTGGCCAGGGTGCCCGGCGGCACCAGGATCACGTTCCGCACGACCCAGTCGAAGAGCACCCGGGCCCGGCCCATGGCGTCGTCGGGGGCGACCCCGGCGCGGGTCAGCACGGCGTTGGCCACCGAGCGGTACATCAGGCAGTCTTCGATGTGGCGGCCGTCGAACTGCCCGACGAACTGGGTGTTGCCCAGCCGCTGCGGGGCGTCGGGCGGCAGGTTCTGCGCCGCCAGGTACTGCTGCACCGGCAGCGGCGGCACGTAGGCGTCGCGCGGGACCTGCTGGAAGTAGATGTTCAGGCTCTCGGCGGCCTGGGTGAAGTTGTCGCCGCCGATGTTCGTGGCCGCGGTGCCGATGAGCTGCAGCACCTGGAGCAGCACGTCGCCGCGGTCCTCGCCGTCGGGGCTGGCCCCGGGCTCGGAGGGGTCCGACGGCGCCACCAGCGCCGGCACGCCGTCGCCGTTGGGGCCGACCACCGAGGTGAACGTCTGCGGGGTCCGCTCGCCGCAGCCGACGGCGGCCAGGGCCGCGAGCAGCCCGAGGGCCAGCGTCGGCCCCACCCGGCCCCGACGGCCGGTGCCCCGCGGCAGATTC
>CAZUZD010000453.1:0-2464 GCA_964624465.1 uncultured Isosphaeraceae bacterium | reverse complement strand
CGCGAACGACTACGAGACCCCCTTCGCCACCGACGGCGCCGTGCCGGAGCCGGGGCGCAGTGGCGATATCACGGCAAGATCCTCAGCGACGGGATGAGTGCGGGGTCGGATCGGTCGACGGCCCCGTCCGGCGGGGCCGCGATCGCGGGCGCCCGGGACCGAGCCATTGTGCCCGCCCCCGGCCCCGGCGGCGAGCCCCGGCCCCTCCTGGCCGGCGCTCCCCCGCCCCGCCTACGCCCGCCGACCCCCGAAGGTTCGCGCCCCGGTCCCCCCGGCGCAGCCGCCGGGCGGAATCCCCGGAGCCGGACGGAGGCGTTCTCGCGCCTCGCCGCCGGTGCCAGGCGTGACCATCGGGCGGCCCGACGATGCCCCCTCCCGGGCGGGGGAATCAGCCCCCGACGAGCGCCGCCCGCAGCCGCTGGCAGGTGCGGAGCAGGCCTTCGAGGTCGTCGAGCCGCAGGGCGTTCGGGCCGTCGGACAGGGCGCGGTCGGGGTCGGGGTGCACTTCCAGGAACAGGGCGTCGCAGCCGCTGGCCACCGCGGCGCGGGCGAGCACGGGCACCATCGCCCGCTCGCCGGTGGTCACGCCGTTGCCGGCGCTGGGCTGCTGCACCGAGTGCGTGGCGTCGAAGACCACCGGCGCCCCGGTGGCCTGCATGTGGGGGATCGCCCGCATGTCGTTGATCAGCCGGCCGTAGCCGAACGTCGTGCCGCGCTCGGTGAGCAACAGCCCCGGCCCGTCGGGGGCCGCCTCGCGCACCTTCGCCACGACGTGCGTCATGTCCCAGGGGGCCATGAACTGCCCCTTCTTGACGTTCAGGGCCCGGCCCGTGCCGGCGCAGGCCTCGAGCAGGTCGGTCTGACGGGCCAGGAACGCGGGGATCTGGAGCAGGTCGACGACCGTCGCCACCGGCGCAGCCTGGATCGTCTCGTGCACGTCGGTCGTCACCGGCAGGCCGGTCTCGGCCTTGATCCGCTCGAACACCCGCAGGCCCTCGGCCATGCCGGGGCCGCGGTAGCTCGACTTCGACGTGCGGTTCGCCTTGTCGAACGACGCCTTGAAGATCAGCGGCATCTGCAGCCGGCCGCAGAGCTCGACCAGCACCCCGGCGATCCGGCGCGTGAGGTCGTCGGGCTCCATCACGCAGGGGCCGGCGATCAGGGCCAGCGGCTGCCCCCGGCCGATCGTCACGGGTCCGATCGTGACCGGATTGGGCGTCTCGTGCGGCATCGCAAGGCTCCGGCGCGGGAGAGAGAGGGGGACGGTCGAGATCCGGTCGAGCTCAGGCCGGGACCTGGGGCCGCGAGCCGGCGCGGGCGGGGCAGGCCAGCCGGTCGAGGACCGGCCCGAGCGCCTCGATGGCGGCGGCGGTGCGGTGCCCCTCGCTCAGCCGCTGCCGCGCGGCGGCGGCCAGCGTCCGGTACTGCGAGGGCCGGTCGGCGACCATCGCGGCGGCGGTGGCGAAGGCGTCGCGCAGGTCGGGCCAGACGATCCGGTGCCACGTCGTGCTCAGCCGCCCCGCCGGGTCCTGCGGCCAGGCGCACGGCTCGGGGCTCGACCCGACGACCAGCGCACAGGTGACATCGAGGTAGTCGGCCATCGCCGTGTGCGCCGGCGCGATGGCGGGCCGGCCGGCGGCCATCGCGTGCATCAGGGGCAGGCAGGCGCCCTCGGCGTGCGAGGCGCAGGCGTACCAGGTGGTGGCGGCCTGGAGCGCGGCCATGCCGTCGGCGTCGAGGTGGTCGGCGATGGCAACCACCCGGCAGCGGTACGAGCGGGGCGCGAGCTCGCGGAGGATCTGGCCGACGATCGTCAGCTCCTCGTCGATGGTGCCGGGGCGGCAGGCGAGCTTCAGGACCAGCGTGGCGTCGGCCCGGTCGCGGCAGCCGTGCAGGAAGGCGGACAGGAGGTCGCGGGGGTTCTTGCGGCGGTCGCCCAGGTTCAGGACGCTGGTGAAGACCGTGCCGGAGAGCTCCAGCCGCTCGCGGGGCCGCGACGAGCGCCGGACGGCCAGCGGGTCGCGGCCGAGCCGCCGCATCAGGGCGTGCTGCCGCTCGGTGATCGCCCGCATGGCGTCGGCGTTGAGCACCCGCTTGACCGAGCCGCGATAGGCCGAGCGTGCGGCCACGAACACCAGCCGCGCCGGTCCGCCCCGCTTCAGGGCCCGCAGCACGGCCCTCGGCCGCGGCCGGCACGCCTTGACGACCCGACCGGCCCGGAACAGCTGCGCCGTGGCCACGGGACCAATTTTCGGCTCCAGCCGCGTCAGCAGCCCGCCGACCATCCGGTGCAAGGCGCCCCGCTCCGGCGGCGGGTCGAGCACGATCGCCGGCCCGCCGGCCGGGGTCGCGGTCGCCGCCGGCACCGACGGCCCGAAGACCGCGTGCCGACACTCCAGCGCCACGACGCGGCCCGGCTCCCAGGGCCCGGCCGCGAACAGCGCCTCGGGGCACGGCACGGGCA
>CAZUZD010000452.1:0-4273 GCA_964624465.1 uncultured Isosphaeraceae bacterium | reverse complement strand
GAGCGGATCGAACCCGTCGGGCGCCGGTCCGCCGAAGCCGTGGCCGGTGGCGGTCGGGGCATTCGCCTCGGCGACCGCGGCCTCGTCCGCCGCGCCGGCCGACCACGCCGTGCTGGAGCGGACGCCGCCGGGACGCACGGCCGTCCAGCGCCTGGCCTCGCCGGCAGCCTGCTGGGCCCGCACGTCGTACTCGGCGATGTTCTCGCCCAGCGACTTGCCGGTGACGGTGTGGCAGTCGAGCTTGAGCGTGCCCGGCTTGCCGCGCTCGACGGCGCCCAGGATGCCGTGGATCCCGCCGGCGCGGGCGACGTCCTCGATGTGGTACTTGCCCGAGGGGGACACCTTGCAGACGTGGGGCGTGCGGCGGCTGACCGCCGCGATCCGCTTCAGGTCGAACGGCACGCCCGCCTCGTGGGCGATGGCCAGGATGTGCAGGATCGTGTTCGTCGATCCGCCCATCGCCATGTCGAGCACCATCGAGTTGTCGAAGGCGTCCAGGGTCGCAATCTCGCGCGGCAGCAGACCGTGGCCGGGCCCTTCTTTGCCGAACTGCTTCGCCATCGCGACGATCCGGAACGCGGCGTTGCGGTAGAGCGTCTTGCGCTCGGCGGAGGTGGCCAGGATCGTGCCGTTGCCAGGCAGGGCCATGCCGAGCGCCTCGGCCAGGCAGTTCATGCTGTTGGCGGTGAACATGCCCGAGCAACTGCCGCAGGTCGGGCAGGCGGCCTGCTCGATCTCCAAAAGTTCCTCGGCGCTGATCTGCCCCGACTGCCGCCTGGCGCCGGCGACGAAGGCGTCGATCAGGTCGACCGTCTTGCCCGAGGCCGTCTGGCCCGCCTCCATGGGCCCGCCCGAGACGAAGACCGTGGGGATGTTCGTGCGCATCGCGCCCATGAACATGCCGGGCACGATCTTGTCGCAGTTGGGGATGCAGACCATGCCGTCGAAGCGGTGGGCCTCGATCATGGTCTCGACGCTGTCGGCGATGATCTCGCGCGACGGCAGCGAGTACTTCATGCCGCGATGGCCCATCGCGATCCCGTCGTCGACGCCGATCGTGTTGAACAGGAACGGCACCCCGCCGGCCTCGCGGACGCACTGCTTGACGTAGTTGCCCACCTCTTGCAGGTGTACGTGGCCGGGGATGATATCGACGTGGCTGTTGCAGATCGCGATGAACGGCTTGTTCCAGTCGTCCTCGCCCACCCCCGTGGCCCGCAGCAGGCTGCGATGGGCCGCGCGATGGTCGCCGCGCTTGATCGTGTCGGAACGCACGAAGGTGCCGTTATCGGGTCCGGAGCTCATGGACGGAGTACTCGTGTCGGTCGGGAGAGTCGATCGGGGCCGGGACGCACGCCGGCGGTCGCCTCGGGGAGGCCGAGGTCAGGCGCCCGCAACCTCGCCATTTTCTCCACTGGTGCGGCGCCTGTCCACTCCATGGCGGACCGGCCCGGCGCCCGTTCAGAACCAGACCTGCATCCGGATCCAGAACAGGTCGTTGGAGCGACTGTGCTGTCCCGTGCGATCATTGACCAGCACCGGCGAGTCGAAGATGGCGTGCTGCCAGTCGCAGTACACCTTGATGTACCGGTTCAGGTACCAGTTCAGGCCGATGTCCGTGATCGCCGCCCCCCGCGTCCAGTCGGCCGGGTCGGCCAGGCCGGCGTCGAACACCTGCGGCCCCAGCGCCAGCTGGCTGTAGCGACCGAAGACCTCGATGGCGCCGGGGCCCTTCAGGCCGTGGAACAGGTCGAACGGCTTCAGGGGCACGACCGTGTTGCGGCCCTCGACCTGCTCGCCGGTGAGGAAGTACGAGGCGGCGACGTGGTAGCCCATGACCGGGTAATACTGCGTCGGGCTGTACCGGATCACGTTGCCGGTCTCGTCGAGCCGGACCCGGCTGGCGCCGAACTGCCCGGCCTGGGCCTCGGCCTCGATCGAGAGCCCGCCGCCGTAGTAGGCCAGGTGCAGGGCGCCCTGGAACCGGTCGCCGTAGCCGCGAATGTCGTCGTTGAAGTCCAGGAAGCTGATCGATGCCGACTGGGCCGCCTCGTCGTTCTCGCTGGATTGCAGCGAGGTCCGCAGCGGCAGCAGCGGCGAGAGCCGGTTGGTCTGGCCGCCGGCGATCGAGCCGCCCAGGTTCAGGAACCGCAGCCGAGGCCGATCCGGGTTGTGCAGAAACGGCCGGACGTTCAGGTACCCGACGGCATCCCGCGTGTTGTTGTTGTCCGCCAGGCCGATCAGCCGACCATCGAAGCCGCCGACGGCGTACTCCAGCGCGCCGTCGCGGAGCACACCCCAGGCCATCAGCCCGCCCTGGCGCGAGAGGCCATAGTTCAGCGGGAACAGGCCGCGCTCCGGGGCGATGAAGTACGGCTCCAGGTGGTCGTACCAGTCGTACGAGTACGGCACGATGGCGCGGCCGAACTTGATCTGGAACCCCTCGCGGATCTTGGCGTTGACGTAGGCGTCCAGGATGTCGAACTGCCCCTCGACGCTGCGCTGGATCGACAGCTCGTAGTCGAAGTTCCGGGTCAGGTCGCCCTCGAAGTAGAACCGCGTGCGAGGGAAGTAGATCCCGCTGGTCGTGGGGCTGAGGTCGTTCGGGCTGAAGACCTTGAAATCGGTCTGGTTCAGGGCCCGGAACCGCAGCGAGTACTCCTCGTCGCGGGAGACCAGCTCGAAGCCGTCCTCGAGCCGGCTGGTGAGCGCGGGGCCCTCACCTGGCTCGAAGTCGGGGAAGTCGCGGCCGGTCTCGGGGATCAGCCCTGCCACGACCCCGGACCCGCCGGGCCGCCCGAACAGCGGCTCGCCGGGAGTCGCCGGGCCGCCGGGGTCCCGCGTGGGCGCCGGCAACGCGGGGCTGGGTGGGGGCGGGGCTGACTCCACCCGATCGAGTCGCTCGAGGACCCGCTCGTAGCGGGACTCCAGCTCGCGGTACCGCCGCTCGCGCTCGCCGTCGCGCTCCAGCAGCTGCTGATTCTGGAACTCCAGCCGCCGGACGCGCTCGGCCAGCTCGGCGGCCGCCGGGGTGACTGGCCCTGGCACCGCGGTGGGCTCTGACTCGTCGCTGCGGGCAGGGGCCCGACCAATCAGAGCCAGACCCAGGGCGAACCGCCCCAGGAGTTCGGCGATGGTCTGGACCGACTGCCGCATGCTGGCCTCCCCCGATGCTGCGGCGGTCGCCACGGCCCAGGTGCCGTCCGCGCGCCCGAACGGTCCCGCTCCCGGCGATCATCGGCCACCCGCCGGCCCGCACTTGAACGGTTGTGCCGGTTGTGGGGCTCACGCGGTCCGGCGCCCCGGCGCCGGCGACCTGCTCCCTGAGCATCCCAGCCCGGCGCGACCGGGCGGCCATCCTGACAGGCGAACCCGGCCGCCTGCCAATCTGGCAGCACCAATCCCGCCACGCGCCGACCAGAGTGTTCCACCGCAAATCATTTCACATTAGAGACTTGAATCGCGCCTCCTGCTGGCGGCACGTTCCTTGCATGGAAGAAAGGCCGAACTGCGACCCGGTGTGGAGCGGGCGCCTGACGCCGGCTCTGCTAGCCGACCGATGGCCGGGTCGTTGGCTTTTTAGCATCGGCACTCGCAATCGCTCCCCCGGAGGAGATCGAACGTGGCGAAGATCTTGGCCTTCGACGAGGAGGCGCGGCAGAAGCTGGCCAGCGGCGTTTCCAAGCTGGCCCGCGCCGTCCGCAGCACCCTCGGGCCCCGCGGCCGCAACGTGGTGATCGACAAGGGCTGGGGCAGCCCGAACGTCACCAAGGACGGCGTCTCGGTCGCCGAGG
Organism: uncultured Isosphaeraceae bacterium; assembly: GCA_964624465.1. Lineage (GTDB taxonomy): Bacteria > Planctomycetota > Planctomycetia > Isosphaerales > Isosphaeraceae > CAZUZD01. The sequence goes on along the minus strand of CAZUZD010000452.1, from coordinate 479 downwards.
ACATCGAGCTGACCGACCCCTACGAGAACATGGGGGCCCAGCTCGTCAAGGAGGCCGCCAGCAAGACCTCCGACGTCGCCGGCGACGGCACGACCACGGCCACCGTGCTGGCCGAGGCCCTGTTCAAGGAGGGCCTCAAGGCCCTGGCCGCCGGCGCCGACGCCATGGCCCTGAAGCGCGGCATCGACAAGGCCGTCGCCAGGGTCATCGAGGGCATCAAGGCCTCGGCCAAGACGATCAGCGACAAGGAGATCGTCGAGGTCGCCACCATCGCCGCCAACAACGACCGCGCCACCGGCGAGAAGCTCGCCGAGGCGTTCAAGCGGGTCGGCAAGGACGGCGTGATCACGGTCGAGGAGGGCAAGGGCTTCGAGACGTCCGTCGACGTCGTCGAGGGCATGCAGTTCGACCGCGGCTACCTCTCGCCGCACTTCGTCACCGACCCCGACCGCATGGAGGTCGTGCTCGAGGACCCGTAC
>CAZUZD010000451.1:0-4277 GCA_964624465.1 uncultured Isosphaeraceae bacterium | reverse complement strand
CGCCGTGCCGACCGAGTTCGGCGCCGGGGCCGAGTGCGCCACCTGCCCGCCCGGGGCCGACCCGGCCCGCGCCGCCCGTGGTGCCGCCGACTCGGCCCGACCCGGCATGGAGCCCGGCTACGGCTTCGAGGCCCACGACGAGCTGCCCTGACCGATCGGGTCCCGGCCCAACGACTCGCGGTTCCCGCCACGCTCCACCTGCCGGCCTGCCGCACTCGGCTCTGCAGCTGACCCGCCGCGACCGCCCGCCGTCACCCTGACCGACCCGCCGGGAGAAGGATCCCCCTCGCATGCCCAGCCGCCTGCCCGCCGGCCGCCCGGTGCGCCTGGGAATCGTCGGCGCCGGCCAGGTGGCCCGCGAGCGGCACCTGCCCGGGTTCCTGGCGCTGCCGGGGGTGGAGGTGCTGGGCGTGAGCAACCGCCGCCGCGACTCGGCGGCGCGGGTGGCGCGCGAGTTCGGCATCCCCCGGGTCTTCGAGACCTGGGAGTACCTGGTCGAGGACCCCGAGATCGACGCCGTGGTGGTGGCCGCCTGGCCCTACCTGCACGGCCCGGTGACGCTGGCGGCGCTCGACGCCGGCAAGCACGTCCTGACCGAGGCCCCGATGGCCATGAACGCCCGCGAGGCGCACCGCATGGTCGAGAAGGCCCGCGAGCATCCCGGCCAGGTGGCCATGGTGGTGCCCAGCCCGTATGGCCAGGCCGGCGACCTCGCCGTGCGGCGGCTCCTGGACGACGGCACCCTGGGCCCGCTCCGCGAGGTGCACGTCACCGGCTTCTCACCGGCGCTGGCCGACCCGCGCGCGCCGCTGTCGTGGCGGCAGATGGCCCGCTACAGCGGCTTCAACCTCCTGAACCTGGGGTTCCTGCACCAGGCCGCCGCCCGCTGGACCCCGGCCGTCGCGCGGGTGCAGGCGCTCACGGCGCTGCACGTGCCGGCCCGCACCGCGCCCGAGACCGGCAAGCGGGTCCGCGCCGGCCTGCCCGACAGCGTGCACGCGGTGGTGCAGTACCAGGGCGGTGCCATCGGCACCTACCGGTTCAGCGGCGCCACCTGGCACGCCCCCGAGCGCTCGATCGCCCTGTTCGGCGCCCGGGGCAGCCTGGTCTACGACCTGGCCCGCGACACCCTGGCCGCCGGCGCCGCCGGCGCCGAGCTCCAGCCGGTACCGCTCGCCGCCGCCGACCGCCGCGGCTGGTCGGCCGAGGCGGACTTCATCGCCGCCATCCGTGGCGAGCCGACCGGCGGCGGCACCGACTTCGTCACCGGCGCCCTCCACATGCAGTTCGCCGAGGCCGTCGCCCGCAGCGCCCGCCACCACGAGCCCGTCGAGCTGCCGCTCCAGGAATTCTCCAACCCCAGCCTCTGACCCGGAGGCTCCGGCCCGACTACCACACGCGATCGGGGCCCCGATCCGACCGTCCGCCGCGACGGGTCTGCGAGGGCAGCTCGCCGAACCGGCGCCGGTACTCGGGGATCAGGGTCGCCATCCGGTCGATCCCGCACGCCCGGGCCAGCTCCCGGATCGTCGCGGCGTCGGCGCCGGCGGCGAGCCGTTCGTGGATCCGGTCCAGCCGTCGGTCGCGCAACCACTGCACCGGACCGACGCCGAAGCGGCTGCGGAACGCCAGCTGGATGGCCCGCGCCGAGCGGCCGCTCCAGGCCTCCAGATCGGACAGGGTGATGCGCTCCGCGAGGCGGTCCATCATCTGCTCCAGGAGCGGATCGAGCCCGACCCGGCGCGCCGCCCGCGACTCGCCGGGTCGCTCCCGGTGCAGGTCGGGCGCGAGCATCAGGATGGCGGTCCGCAGCACGACGTCGTCCAGGCCAGTCGCCGTCAGCCGCCGGTCGTCGCCGCCGAAGGCGTCGACGGTCTGGCAGATCGAGCGGAAGACGTGCAGCCAGTCGGTGCCGCCAGCCTGCAAGGGCACGGGGCGGGCGGACTCCAGGTCGATGACCGGGTCCGGCCCGGGCCCGGGCCCGGGCGCGAGGGTCGCGATCCCCGGCGCGATGGCCGCCAGAGCGGACGCCTCGAGGTCGAGCCTCAGGAAGGCGCCGGCGGTCGATTCGGCCTCGACCCGCTGCCCGGCGGGGATGAAGAAGGCGTGGTGGGGGCTCGCCCAGCGGTACCGCGCCGGCCCGGCCTGGATCCGGGACTCGCACCGGCCGAACGGGATCACCAGCGTCGCCCGGGGGCTCTCGTGAGTCACCGCCTTGGCCGTGCCGCTGCCGGCCAGCAGGTGCACCGCGGGGAAGCTCAGCGCGCTGAGGTTCAGGCGGAACCGGTCCGCGGGCCCCAGGCTGTCGAACCGCGAGGGGCGGTGGGGAATCCCCTGCAGGAACGCGCCGCAGGCCGCCACGCAGTCGAATTCGAGGGCCCGGCCCGCACCAAACGGGAGTCGGCCGGGCGCGGGAGAGTCGGATGCCATCACGCGGGATCGAGCCGTGGAGGAGCGCATGCCGTCGCGCTCGGGGCAGAGTCGCTGGATCCGTCCGATTGTAAAGCCGCACCGGACGGTCTGGCCAGAGGCCGCGAGCCTGCGCTTTCCGGACATCCGATTGCGCAATCCGGCAATCCGACCCAGATATTTGCCAGCAGTGTGTGGTTTTTGTTCGGTGATGTATTGTTTGGTTCGCACGGGTTCCTATGATGTCCGCCGGGTCGGCTGGCGCGAGGGGGCGCCGGCGGAGGGCGGTGCCGCGGGGTTGTCGTGGTGCACCGCCGCCGCCGCAGCAGCAAGGATCTGGACTCCAGGAGCCAAGACCGATGGGAATTTCGACACGAACGCGGGGCCGGCGGGTCGTCCTGGTCGCAATCGTGCTGGGGGCCGTGGCCGGGACGGCCGGCGCCGGGGTGATCCAGGGCACGGGCCTGGGCGGGCCGAGCACGCGCGACGCGAACTGGAAGGTGGTGGCACTGCCCGGGGACTTCACCGAGGCGCCGGCCACGCCGCCGTATGATGCCTTCGTGTATCAGAAGGGGGCGATCGGCTGGCTGGGGGGCGAGCCGTTCGGCTCGGCCCAGACCGGCTACACCAACGCCGACGGTACGGTCTACTGGATCGGGGTCCGGTCGAGCACCGACTCGATGTTCCCGTTCCCGACGGCGAACACCTGGATCGTGGCCCAGGAGTTCACCGTGCTGGAGGCGGGGGCGTACGACTTCGAGCTGACCGCGCTCTCGGACGAGACGTTCGAGTTCTTCGTCAACGGCACGGTGAGCCCCGACGCCCAGCAGCCGACGATCGTCGGCGGCACCCAGTTCGGCGGCACGGGGGGCGTCACCTTCGCCACGGCCACCACCGTGACCGGCTCGGCCTTCCTCAATGCCGGTACCAACACCGTCTACGCCCGGGTACGGGACACGGGGTTCTCGACCGGGGTGATGATGAGCCAGGTCAACTTCACGCGCAACGCGGTGCCCGAGCCCTCGACCGCGCTGCTGGCGCTGGTGGGCCTGGCCGCCGCGGCCGGCGCCGCGCTGCGGCGACGGCGGCCGGCCTGAGCCGATCCGGGCGCCCGCGCGGCCGCTCGATCACGCGGGATCGCCGAGCCCCAGCACCGCCATCCAGCGATGATGGGGATGGCGCTGCTGGTACTCGATCAGGTGCTTCGGGACCAGCCACCTGGCCGGTTCGTAGGCCTGGCGGAACCAGGTCACGAACTCGGGGTGGATCGTCTCGGCATAGAAGAGCGGCCAGTTCTCGGGCAGCAGCGGGGCCAGGTCGGCGACGGGCTCGGACTCCCAGGATCGCCAGATTTCCAGGTCGTTGGCGTCGAGGTCGATCGTGGTGCCCTCGGTCCAGAAGGACCAGACGCCCGCGACCTGCCGCCCGAAGATCGTGATGCCGCCGCCATCGGTGCCCATGCAGGCGATGACCACCTTCGATTCCATCGCTGAAGTCCTCCGGCCCGGCCCAGGTCGGCCCGGCAACGCTGCCGGACGCATGCCTTCCAGGTCCAGTCTCCTGAGTTCTGGATCGGAACGATACCAGACGCACCGGCCGCCCGCCCGATCCGGGGTGCGCGGCTCCCGTTTCGGCCGGGTCTCTCGGCCAGCCGGCCGGCGCGGCGGTATGCTGGGGGGCACTCCACCATGAGCCACCCCAGCATACCGCCTCCCAGTCCCGGTCCCCTCGATCCGACCGCGGTCCCGGCACCCGCCGCGAGCCCGGTCCGCGAGGGTGCCGGCGCGGATGGTTCGCTGACGCCCGGCCTGACGGTGGACCGGTCGGCGGCGCTGGAGCGGGAGCTGGCCGGGGCGCGGGTGGAGATC
>CAZUZD010000450.1:0-4277 GCA_964624465.1 uncultured Isosphaeraceae bacterium | reverse complement strand
GGGGGGAGCGAAGCGATTGAAGGGGTTTCTGATGAGATCACGTTTCCGACTCGCCCTGCTCACGCTGGCCCTGGCCACGTCGACGGCACTGGCCGACGACCCGAAACCAGCCGGCCGCACGCTCACCGGCAAGGAGGCCCTCGGCGACTGGACGACCGACGCGCCCGGCGTGCGCCGCAAGATCACCACCGCCGACCTGGCCACGCCCTACGACACGCCGTCTGCCCGAAACTTCCCGCGCGTCAGTCCGCGGCCCGAGGGGGCCTGGCCCCAGGCGCCCGAGGGCTTCGTGGTGACGGAGTTCGCCACCGGGCTGAGCGAGCCCCGCGTCGTCGTCCGCGCCCCCAACGGCGACCTTTTCGTCTCCGAGAGTCGCGCCAACCGCATCCGCGTGCTCCGCGACGCCGACGGCGACGGCAAGCCCGAACTCAGCGAGGTCTTCGCGACCGGCCTGCGGCGGCCGTTCGGGATCGCCTTCTGGCCGGTCGGGCCCGACCCACAATTCGTCTACATCGGCAACACCGACTCCGTCGTCCGCTTCGCCTACAAGAACGGCGACACGAAGGCGGCCGGTGAGGCCGAGACGATCGTCAAGGACATCCCCAGCGGCAACGAGCGTGTGGGCGGCGGCGGCCACTGGACCCGCGACCTCGAGTTCTCCCCCGACGGCAAGACCCTGTACGTCTCGGTCGGATCGCGGTCGAACAACGACGACGACGACCGCGAGCAGCGCCGCGCGAGGATCCTCGCCTTCGACCCTGATGGCCAGAACGAGCGCGTCTTCGCCCACGGCATCCGCAACCCCGTCGGGCTCGCCACGCACCCGGTGACCGGGCAACTCTGGACCTCGGTGAACGAGCGCGACGGCCTGGGCGACCACCTCGTCCCGGACTACATCACGCACGTCGAGGAGGGGGGCTTCTACGGCTGGCCCTGGTACTACATCGGCGGCAATGCCGACCCGAAGCACCAGGACAAGCATCCCGAGCTGAAGGACAAGGTGATCGTCCCCGACGTGCTGCTCCAGTCGCACATGGCCTCGATCGACCTGACGTTCTACGACGGCGACCAGTTCCCGAAGGGGTACGTCCACGACGCCTTCTCCGCGGAGCACGGCTCCTGGAACCGCGCCCGCCGCACCGGGTACAAGGTCATCCGCGTGCCGATGGAGGACGGCAAGGCGACCGGCGAGTACGAGGACTTCCTCGTCGGCTTCGTCACCAAGGACGGCAACGTCTGGGGCCGCCCGGCGGGTGTGGCCGTGGCCAAGGATGGGTCGCTGATCGTCACCGACGACGGCTCGGGGACGATCTGGCGCGTGGCGTACACGGGGAAGAAGTGACGCGACTCCCGGTCCCACCCGCGGGCCAGGGTCTCCGCCCGACCGTGGCGGGAGGCCGGACGCGGAGCCGACCCGGAGCCGACTCGGTCCGCGGCCGTCGTGATGGCGACGGCCGCGGGTCGTGGGGAGCCTGGCCGATGTGCGAACAACCCGCGGATCCGATCGCCCCCGGCCTGTCGGGCCGACGTCGCGGCTTCACGCTGATCGAGCTGCTGGTCGTCATCGCCATCATCGGCGTGCTGCTCGCCCTGCTGCTGCCCGCCGTGCAGTCGGCGCGCGAGGCGGCTCGACGAGCCCAGTGCCTGAACAACCTGAAGCAGATCGGCATCGGCCTGCACAGTTACCACGCGGCCGTCGGCAGCTTCCCCGTCGGATTCCTCTACCCGACGGCTCCGGTACCGGCCACCACCTCGCCCCTGCAGTACCGCTGGTCGGTGCTGGCGCAGATGGCGCCCCAGCTCGAACAGGCGAACCTGAGCAACGCCCTGAACTTCGACTTCCCGGTCGGCTCCCGGCCCACCGGGGGCCCCTCGCCGTTCTGGCCGTTCTACCCGGCCAACACCACGGCGATGGCGACCACCGTCGCCTCGTTCCTCTGCCCGAGCGACGGAGCCCCTCCGCCGATGGCCGGCTCGGGCCCGGTGAACTATGCCTTCAGCGCCGGCACCGGAGCCGGTGGCGGTGAGGCCGCCCTGGCCGACGGGGCGTTCATGCTCGGACCGGCGCTGTCGCTCGCCAGCCTGACCGACGGTGCCAGCCACACCGCCGCCGCCTCGGAGCAGCTGCTCGGGCTCGCCGGCCCCTACAGCCAGCCGGCTCCCGGACCAGTGCCCAGGCCCGCCGCGCGCGCCATGGCCCGCGTTGCCGCCGGCCCGCTGACCGACGCCGCCTGCGACGGGGCACCCGCCGGCTGGCTGCTGAACAAGGGGGCGGGCTGGTGGGACGGCAATTTCCTCAACACCTTGTACAACCACCACGAGCCGCCCAACTCCGCCCGCTTCGACTGCATCACCTACCACAACCCCGGCTGGAAGGCCGCCCGCAGCCAGCATCCCGGCGGGGTGAATCTGCTGTTCTGCGACGGCCACGCCGGCTTTGTCCGTGACGGGGTTGCCCGGCCGGCCTGGCAGGCGCTCGCGACCCGGTCGGGCGGCGAGATCGTGGCGGCGGATGCCCCGTAGCACCGGGCCTGGCGTCGGTCGATTCCCACCGCGTCGGAGCCTCACCAGCCGTCGTGCGATCGGAACGCCCATTCGCCAGGGTCAGGTTCCTCCCCACGACCTCTGGATGGCTTCGACTTCGATCGGCACCGCCCAGGCGGCCCCGGGTCGTGAGCAGGCCCACCGCCCCGGAGCTCCCCATCACGACGTGCCCCGGCGGGCGGGAGGTGGACACCGGGAGGACGGCGCGCGCAGAATCGCTCGCCATGACTGCAACGATTCTACAAGGCTCGCAAATTCCCATGCGATTCCTCGCGCTCACGCTGTTCGCCACGGCTCTGCTTCCTGGCCCGTCCCCTGCCCTCGCGGGCCGACCCGACTGGCTGGTCGAGCCGGCCTCGTACCGCGCAGAGGTCCGGTTCGATGCGGCCCGGCAGGAGCTGGTGCTCGCGAATGGACTGGCGCGGCGGACGATCCGGCTCGCCCCCGCGGCCGCCACGGTGGCGCTCGAGGATCTGACGACCGGCGAGCACCTGCTCCGCGCCGTCGGGCCCGAGGCGCGTGTCGAACTCGACGGCCAGGCCTTCGCCATCGGCGGGCTGCTCGGGCAGCCAGTCAGGAACTACCTCAAGGAGGAGTGGCTCGCGTCGCTCCAGCCCGACCCGGCCGCGTACCGCTACGAGTCGTGGGCCGAGGGGCCGATCGAGGCCCGCTTCGCCTGGAAGCAACGCCCCGAGTGGCTCTCGCGGGACCTGCCCTGGCCGCCGCCCGGCCGGCACGTCACGATGACGTATGCTCCGCCCCGGCCGGGACTGCCGGCCGTGGACGTGCACTACGAGATCTACGACGGCCTGCCGCTGTTCTCGAAGTGGCTGGTCGTCCGGAACACGACCGACCGGCCCGTCCGGGTGACCGGGTTCACGGCCGAGGAGCTGCGGCTGGTCGAGCCCGAGTCGGCCGTCGATGACACGCCGGACCAGGAGCGGCCGAACCTCTGGGTCGAGACCGACTACGCCTTCCTGGCGATGAATGGCGCCCACGCCGCGCGGCAGAGCGTCTCCCTGGTCTCCGACCCGGACTATCCGACGCAGGTGAACTACGAGAAGACGACCCGATGCCTGCTGCGCGTCGCCCCCCCGCAGGGCCCCGATCAGCAAATCGCCGCGGGCACGGCGTTCGAATCGTTCCGGGTCTTCGAACTGCTCCCCGGCGCCACCGATCGCGAGCGGCGCGGGCTGGCCTTGCGTCGCATGTACCGGACCCTGGCCCCGTGGTCGGCCGAGAACCCGCTCATGTTCCACGTCCGGAGCGCCCGGCCCGAGGACCTGCGCCTGGCGATCGAGCAGGCCGCCGACGTCGGCTTCGAGATGCTGATCATGACCTTCGGGAGCGGGTTCGACTTCGAGAGCCGCGACCCCGAGTATCGGGAGCGCTACCGGGCCCTGGTTGCCGAGGCCCGGGCCCGTGGCCTGGCCCTGGGGGGCTACTCGCTGCTGGCCTCGCGGGGCGCCGCCACGCCGGCCGACAACACGCAGGGCTCGCCCGCCCGGTTTGGGGTGATGCCCTGCCTGGGCGCGCGGTGGGGCATCGATTATCTGGCGCAGGTCCGCGCGTTCCTGGCCGAGGCCGGCCTGGGCGTGCTGGAACACGACGGGTCGTATCCCGGCGACCTCTGCGCCGCCGAGGACCATCCTGGGCACGCGGGCCGGGCCGACTCGCAGTGGGTCCAGTGGCGGGCCATCACCGACCTCTACAAATGGTGCCGGGCCGAGGGC
>CAZUZD010000449.1:0-4283 GCA_964624465.1 uncultured Isosphaeraceae bacterium | reverse complement strand
GATCCAGCGGTATCTCAGGCTGTTGAGCGTGAGCGATCCGTCAGACAGGCGCTAGTTTTCGGTGCGAAATCGAACTCTTTTTCTGGGAATATCTTACGATGCGGTCCTAGGGCCGGCGCCCGGTCGGACGGCGATCCCCCTGGGGACCCGGATCACCCCCGAGCCACCACCGTGACCCGGGCCAGATTGTGGGTCACGATCCCCCACCCAACCCATCGCCCGAAGCCATCCTCACCCCGGTAGCGGCAACGTCTCAGTCCGTAGTCCTGCTTCAGCGCGTGGATCCGCCCCTCGATCCCGGCCTGGAACCGATACACCTCAGGTAACCGATGGCCTCTCTCCTCCGCCCGCCGCTCCGGGGCCGCCTCACCGGCGTGCGGCAAGGCCACGTGCTTGACGCCCGCTTGCTCCGCCAGCCGCTCGTTCTCGGCCGACGCCATCCCCCGGTCGGCCGCCAGCAGGTCCGGCGGCCGGCTGAACTGCCGCCTGTGGTTTGCCAGCGCCTCGGCCAGGTACAGCTGGTCATGGCCGCCGCCCTGCGGCTGCACCGCGAACCCCGTGACCAGCCCGCCCTCGACCTCATCGCCCCGCACCTTGCGGCCGAACTCGGCCGGCTTGCCGGCCTTGAACCGCGGGATCACCCGGGTGTGCGGCTCGAACAGCGACACCAGCTTCTCGGCCGAGGGGACGGGGTCCTCCTTCAGGACCCGTCGCTCGGCCTGGACGACGGCCTGCTTCAGCCGCGGCAGGACCTCATCGAGCCGCCCCGCCTGTCGCCGTGCCGCGTCATTACCTTCGCGGCGCAGCGTTTCGAGCACCCGCCAACCCTGGGCGCCGGTCCGCTTGGCCGTGGCCACGAGCCGCCCGTAGGCGGCCTTCAGCGCCGCGCGGCCCTGCTCATTCTTGCGGCGGGCGATCCGGTGCAGCTGCTGCGACAGCTTGCGGACGGTGCGGACCCGGCTGCGGAACGCCTTCTTCAGCCCCGCGGCGGCCTCGCCCAGGGCCGCTCTGGCTCGCCGCAAGAGCCGCGAGACGACGAGTACGCCGTCACCGACAAGCCCGCTGTCGGTGGGGAAGTGGATATCTGTCTCTATGGCCGTGGTGTCGACCCGGAGCTTGCGGCCTCGGGTCACCTTCAGCGATCGGGCGAGCTGGACGACACGGTCATTCAGCGCCCGGATCGTCTCCGGGCCAATGGCGCTGGCCCAGCGGATCAACGTGGTGTCGTCGGGGACGCGTTCCAGGTAGACGCGGCAGAACTGCCGCAGCACCAGGCTGTCGTTGACGAAGTACTCGGCTTGCGCGAAGCTTCAGCCGTAGAGCCGTATGACCCAAGCCGGGTAGTGCATCATTGAGTCTGGAAATTCGCCCGGTCTTGATGCGGCGGGTCACCGCCGGTTCCCCTGGAAGGTTGCCACACCGACCCGAGGAGAACCCGACGATGCCCCACCACGACCAGTTTACCGCCTTCGAACAGACCACCGAACTCCTGAACGAGAACGGCTTTGACGGCCTGGCCCAGGCCGTCACCGTCCTGCTCAACGAGGTCATGAAGATCGAGCGGGCCCACACCCTCGGGGCCGGCTCTTACCAGAGATCCGAGCACCGCACCGGCCACGCCAACGGGTTCAAGACCCGCACCGTGCACACCCGGCTCGGGGCCCTGGCTCTCCAGGTGCCGCAGACCCGGGGCGTCGAGTTCTACCCATCTGCCCTGGAGAAGGGCGTCCGCAGAGAGCGGGCCTTGAAGCTGGCCGTGGCCGAGATGTACGTCCAGGGCGTCTCGACCCGGAAGGTGGCGGCAATCATCGAGCAGCTCTGCGGTCTGGAGGTCACCAGCGCCCAGGTCAGCTGAGCCGCCCAGGCCCTCGACGCCGAGCTGGAGAAGTGGCGGTCCCGGCCACTGGGCGAGACGCCGTACCAGATCCTCGACGCACGCTACGAGAACGTCCGCCACGGCGGCCAGGTCCGGTCCTGTGCCGTGCTGGCCGCCGTCGGGATCGATCCCAGGGGCAAGCGGTCGATTCTCGGGGTCAGCGTGTCGTTCTCGGAGGCGGAGGTACACTGGCGGGAGTTCCCTGGCCTCGCTGCACGCCCGGGGGCTGCACGGGGTCAAGCTGGTCGTCAGCGACGCCCACGCCGGGATCAAGCAGGCATTGGACTCCCGGCTGACGGGCGTGCCGTGGCAATGGTGCCAGTTCCAACTGATGCAGAACGTGCTGGCGTTCATCCCCCGGCCGAGCCTGCGGCCCGAGGTGATCGCCGGGGTCCGGGCGGTCTTCGACGACCCGACCGCCCCGAGGCCGAACGCTTGCTCTGGGAATTTACGGAACCGAGGTGGCACTACCTGTGCCCGACGACCCAATGTGGGAGGATGGGCCCTTCCGGCCGTAGGCCATGCTCCTGGGAACGCGGATCCCGGAGTCATGAGCACAATATTCACCCGGAAAGAACGGTGAGGTACTCTGGGATCCTCGCGACGCAAGCGCCTGGTCGAGACGGTCTCACCGCCGAGTTCGCAGGTCCGTGGGTCTTTGGAGGGATCAGCCCTGGTGAATTCCAGTCCTCAGCGGGCGGATCCACTGCAGTCATCAGGTCGGGTGCGCGCCCTCCTACCGCTATCTCAACCTGCCTCGATTCAAGAGCACTGGGTTTCCATGGGCGGATTTCTGGAATCACAGGGCATCGAAGCCTCACGCTCACTCGTTCAGCGCTCGATGAATGCAACCCGGAGATACCTGGCTGCCGTGCCGAGGTTTGCGTCCCGATTTGGGAGATCTGCCGGCCGCTCGCCTGATTTCTTGTGTCTTGGGGCACAGAGGTCCGGGACCACATCCCTACACCATCTCCTGTCCAGGCACCCTCAACTCTTCCTACCGGGCGTGAAGGAACTTCACTATTTCAGTCTGCACGCCGACCGGTCAGCAAGATGGTATCGAAACCACTTCAAGTCCGTGGCTTCGTCCACGATCTGTGGTGAAATCACCCCATACTATCTCTACCACCCCGAGGTTCCTCGCCGGGTACGTCAGACGATTCCGAACGTCAAATTGATCGTGATGCTGCGTGATCCTGTCGAACGTGCGATCTCTGGCTACTTTCATGCAGTTCGGCGGGGATACGAATCGCTTGAAATCGAAGAGGCGTTCGCTTCTGAGCCACTTCGCATCATGGGTGCTGACGGATTCCTCCAGCAACCTGCCGGACGACATTATTCGCATCAGCACCACTCTTACACGGATCGAAGCAGATACGAAAAACAATTGGATCGATGGCTAGGCATGTTTCCGGCAGATCGATTTTTGCTGATAAAATACGAAGATTTTGTGACTGACAAAGACGCCGTACTGAGCCGGATCGAGACGTTCCTCGGCGTCTCACCGACGGACGATCCTGGCAAGCTCCCGCACGCCAATCGGTCGGAGGGTGAGGCCGGCTCGATTCAGCAAGGACTCCGAGTTCGCCTGCGCGCTGAACTCCAGACGACATACGACACGATGCGGACGCGATTTGGTATCGAATGGCCTTAATCATGGGGGGTTGCACGACTCACCGGGACCCTTATTGGGCCCGGACCGCTCTGAGCATGCGTTGGTTCTTTTGCTGGTCGGCGGGGAGCCGGGGATGCTCGTGGCCATAATCCCTCAAGCAGCCGATATCCGCTACCTCGAGGCAATGGCGTTCGAATGTGCTGGAGTAGAATGCGGCGCTGCGATAGACCACCGGGAAACCCTGCCACTCACCATCCGGGTGACTTCCGACATTCACGCTGGCGTGGAAGACACCATCCGGGGCGAGATGGCGCGACACCGCGGCAATCGCGTCATCGAGAATTCGGTCCTCCAGATGGATCAGGACAGCGAATGCCCATACGTGGTCGAACTTCTGCTCAAGGTTGAGTTCGCGCAGCCGCTTGCAATGAACGAGCGCCGGCTGACGGGTGCTGAGCCCGCTCTTGGTCAATTCGCGTCGGCCCTCCTCGAGTGCTTCACGTCGCACATCAACTCCGGTATACATCCCCGCCTCAAGATATTCGATCAGCGGAGTACCACCGCGCAAGGGGCCACAGCCAAGATCGAGCAGCCGATGATGTGGCAGCAGCCCAACCTGTTTGAGGAAGTGAATCTGAAATGCTCGTTTCATTTCCCAGAGATCGGGCGGCCCAGCGAGCTTTGACCGCACATCCACGCTTCTGTTCGCGGCACCATCATGCATTGGCATCAGCCTCAGAACTGGTTGAGAAAGCGGTCTGGGACTTGCGGCTCGTTGGGCCATGCACACCC
>CAZUZD010000448.1:0-4285 GCA_964624465.1 uncultured Isosphaeraceae bacterium | reverse complement strand
CGCGCCCGCGGTCGGCCCGCCGGCCCCGGAGCTCCGGGTGCTGCTGGCCGAGGACCACGAGACGAACCGCTGGCTGCTGGGCTGCCTGCTCGAGCAGGCCGGCGCCCGGGTGGTGATGGCCGTCGACGGCCGCGAGGCGGTCGCGGCGTTCCGACGCGAACCGTTCGACCTGGTCCTGCTGGACCTGAACCTGCCGGGGATGAGCGGCCTGGACGCGGTGCGGGCCATCCGCGACCACGAGGCCGCCACCGCCGGCACCCCGGCGCCTTGCTCGCGGGTGCCGATCCTGGCCGCCACGGCCTACGACGGCTCGGAGATCCTGGGCGCCTGCGAGGCGGCCGGCTTCGACGCGCTGCTGACCAAGCCGATCTCCCGTTCGGACCTGCAGTTCTGGCTCGACCATACCGCCGCCCGTCGCCTCGGCGACTGCCCGGACGCGGACGGCACCGCGCGGCCCATCGAGCGCTGGCGGCAGCAGTCGCGGACGCCCCCGAGGACCGGCCAGGTGCGCGGCACGAGCGAGTCGGAGCCCGCCTACGACCCCCGCCAGGCGCTGGAGCTGTACGAGGGGGACGGCGTGCTGGTGGCCGACCTGGCGCGGTCGTTCCTGCAGGAGACGCCCGAGGTGCTGCGGGGCCTCTCGGCGGCCATCCGGACCGGCGACCTGCCCGGCGTGGCGGCGCTGGCGCACGGCCTCAAGGGCATGTCCCTGACGATCGCCGCCGCCCGCATGACCGTGCTGGCCGACGCGCTGCACCAGGCCGCCGCCAAGGGGATGCCGACGGCCGCCAGCCTGCGGCTCGACGCCGTCCGGGCCCACTGGTCGATCCTGCGGGGCGCCCTCGAGGAGCTGGCGGCCACGTCGCCGGTCCCGTCGGACCGGGCTCAGCCGGACTGAGCGTCGCGGGGCCGGCCGGCGGCGCCGAGGGCCGCGGCGTGGGGCCGGAGCGCCGCGATGACCAGGCCGATCTGCTCATCGAGGCCCACGCCCAGGCGCTCGACGGCGGCCTGGATCGTGCCGCGATCGACCTTGGCGGCGAATCCGCGGTCCTTGAGCTTCTTGCGGACGCTCGACGCCGCCAGCGTCGCCAGGCCCTCGGGCCGGACCAGCGCGCAGGCGACCACGAAGCCGGACAGCTCGTCGCAGGCCAGCAGCGCCCGCGCCAGCGGCGTCTCCGGCGGGGCCGATGGGTCGTCGACGTGCGCGGCCACGGCGTCGGCGATCTCGGGCTCGCCGCGGGCCCGCAGCCAGGCGACGATCCGGCCGGGGTGCTCGTCGGGCCACTGCTCGTAGTCGGCGTCGTGCAGCAGGCCGGTGATCGCCCAGCGCTCCTCGTCCTCGGCGCCCCGGCCGTAGCGGTGCGCCGCGGCCCGCATGGCGGCCTCCACGGCCCTGGCGTGGCCCCGCAGGGCCGCGCCGGGGGTCCACGCGTGCAGGAGCTGCTCGGCCTCGTCGTAGGTCACGCCCATGTGCGGTCGGGTCTCCCGGCGGCGCCGGCCCGTGCGGGGGCGGCGCCTGCCGGCCGTCCAGGATATCCGGACCGGGGGCCGGCTCAGTAGGCGTCGGCCGAGATCACCTCGCCGCCGGCCTTGCTGGAGAGGGCCTGGTAGACGCCCAGGTCGATCGTCCCCTTGAGGAACCGCACCGAGCCGTCGCCGAAGAGGAAGCTGGCGCCGCCGGGGTGGCGGCTGGCGGCGTCCTGGTCGTTCATGCGGCCGCTGGAGGGCGGGTGGCTGGCCTGGAACAGCGTCGTGTGCGCGTGGTCGTCGTCGGGCTCCTCCTTGACGGCGCCGACCCAGACGGTCTCGGCGTCGAAGTGCTCGTGCGAGCCGATGCTCACGGCGAACGTGCCGTTGTGCCGCTCGCCGGCGGCCAGCGTCTGCGACAGGCCGTCGGTCACCTGCGCGAGGCTCACCCCGCTGTTGCGCGCCAGCAGGCCGCGGGGGTCGTCGGGGTTCACGTCCATGTTCCCCGGCCCGAACGAGCCGACGTAGCTGGTCTTCGCATAGCGGAAGTCGTCGCGCTCCAGGAACCGCCCCGGGCTGGTCTCGTCGGACGGGCAGAGGTACGACGTCAGCGCGGTGGTCGCCGTGGTCGAGTTGGCCGCGTGCCAGAGCGGCACGCCGAAGTTGGTGGCGTCGAAGAGGGCCCGCTGCTCCAGGCCGGGCAGGATCATCGCGCCCCAGCCGAACCCGCCCCGGGCGTAGCCGGTCGTGTGGGTGTAGCCCATCGGCAGCCGGCCGTGCAGGTCGTGGTAGCCGTGCAGCGCCAGGCCGATCTGCTTGAGGTTGTTCGTGCAGCTCGACCGCCGCGCAGCCTCGCGGGCCGCCTGCACGGCCGGCAGCAGCAGGGCAATCAGGACCCCGATGATCGCGATCACGACCAGCAGCTCGATCAGCGTGAACCCCCGGCGCCGCATGTGGATGCCCCCCCGGCCCGCCCCGCGTAACACGAAACCCGGGTTCCGTAATACCGCAGGCGGGGGGTGGGGGGCAAGGGTCGGGTGTCAGCGGCGGGCAGAGGCCTCGCGGACGCGGTTCAGGTGGTTGCGGAGGCCGGTCAGGGGGGCGACCTGGATCGGGAAGTGGGGGGCGGCGACGGCGGCGTGGGCGAGCCGGCGGTGGTCGCGGCGGCGGGCGCGCAGGTCGGGGGCCAGCCGCAGCGCGTCGAGCTTGCCGCGCAGGAATGGTTTGAGCCGGCCGCCCAGCAGCCGGGCGACGGCCTGCGCGGCGGTGAAGCCGAGGTGGGGGACCAGGGCCAGGGCGAGCCAGCCGGCGGGCAGGTCGGCCCAGAAGAGGAGCTCGGCGTTGCGGGCCATGCGGCGCTGGAGGTCGGCGCGGGCGTGGTCGTAGGTGGCCGAGACCTCGTGGAGGATCCGGCAGCCGGGCTCGAAGGCGCAGGTGTAGCCGGCCCAGTGGAGCCGGAAGGCGAGGTCGACGTCCTCGTAGTACGACCCGAAGGCGGGGTCGAGGCCGCCGACGGCCTGGAGAGCGCTGGCGCGGTAGAAGGCGCTCGAGCCGCTGGCGCCGAAGACCAGGCCGGGGGGGCGTTCGCCCCAGCGGGCGGTGGGCTCGCCGTGGCCGCGCTTGTACGGCCAGCCGAACAGGGCGTAGCAGTCGCCGGCCGAGTCGACGCGGTCGGGGTCGGAGCGGACCAGGACCAGGGGGGCGACCGAGCCAACGGTGGGGTCGAGGAACGGGCTCAGGCCGGCCTCGACCCAGCTGGCGGTGACCTCGGTGTCGTTGTTCAGGAGCTGGATGAACGTGCCGCGGGCGGCGGCCAGGCCGGCGTTGGCGGCCGCCACGAAGCCGCCGTTGGTCGCGCGCTTCACGACGCGGACGCCGGGCCACTCGGCGGCCAGCCAGCAGCTGGTGCCGTCGGTCGAGGCGTCGTCGACGACGATCACCTCGAGCTCCCGGTCGGGGGGCCGGTGCCAGGCGATGCTCGAGAGGCACTGGGCCAGCAGGGCCCGACCGTTGTAGGTCGGGATCACGATCGACAGCAGCGGGCGGCCGGGGGCCGCGGGGGGCAGGCCCCCGGGCCGTGGCCGCGACTCCGCCACCCGGGGCGTCATGGCCGGACCCGCGGCGCAGGTCGCGCGGGCCGCCAGCTGGTGCGGGCGAACAGGACGTGTTCGACGGTCATGACCAGGACCCTCAGGTCGAGCCAGAAGCTCCAGCGGTGGATGTAATCGAGGTCGTACTGCAGGCGCTTGCGGAGCGAGGTGCGGCCGCGCCAGCCGTGCACCTGGGCCCAGCCGGTCATGCCCACGGGCACGGCGTGCCGCAGGTCATAGTCGGCCAGCTCGGCGGCGAACTGCGCCACGAACATCGGCCGCTCGGGCCGGGGCCCGACCAGCGCCATGTCGCCGCAGAGGACGTTGAAGAGCTGCGGCAGCTCGTCGAGGTTGGTGTGCCGCAGCCAGTCGCCGATGCGGGTGCAGCGGCGGTCGTGGTTCTCGGCCCAGATCGGGCCGGTGACGGCCTCGGCGTCGCGGCGCATGCTGCGGAACTTCCAGATCCGGAAGGTCCGGCCGCCGCGGCCGATGCGCTCCTGGCTGTAGAAGACCGGGCCGCCGTCGGTGGCGATGATCGCCACGGCGACGCCCAGGAACAGCGGCGCCAGCAGCAGCAGGCCGATCAGGGCCCCGACGATGTCGAGCCCGCGCTTGGCCAGCCGCTGGAGCCGCAGCGGCCAGGGCGCCACGGTGGGCCGGCCCCAGTCGGCGCTGGCCGTCGGGCCGGCGTCGCCGCGGCCCGCCACGGGCACCCAGTGCACCCGCAC
>CAZUZD010000447.1:0-4297 GCA_964624465.1 uncultured Isosphaeraceae bacterium | reverse complement strand
ACCTGGAGCGCCACCTCGCGGCCCCGGGTGCGGCGGGCCAGCGGCGGGCCAGCGTTCGGGTCGGGCGTGCTCACCCGCTGCGGGGGCGGCACGGTCCGCGGCGGCGGCACGGGCGCGGGGCTCGACGCGGGCCGTCGCACCACCGGCCGGGTGATGGCCGAGGGCACTGGCGGGGCCGGGGGGGCCGGGGGGGCCGGCGTCGAGGCGGCCGGGCGGGGCGGGGGCGCCGGGGTGGGCTCGGGTTCCGGCTCGGGCACCTCGGGGGCGAGCTCGGCCCAGCCGCGGTCGATGAGCAGTTGCAGGTCGCTGGGACGGCACTCGTCGCCGTCGCGAAGCTGCAGGATCTCGGTGAGGAACATCACCCCTTCGCGGCCCAGCCGGAAGGTGCGGGACTGTCCGTCCTGGACGGTCTCGACCGTCGCGTCCGAACCGTCGCGGGAACGATGAAAAACCGGCATGGCAGAGCGACTCCTGGCACCCCATCATACGCCACAACCGACCCGGGAGCCAGGCCCGCCGGCCCCGGATCGTGGACCGATTTGCCGCCCGGCGCGGGCCGGCGACGGCCGCCGCTCAGCGCGGTCGCTTGCGGGTCTTGGCCACGGCGAGCTTCGCCTGCCAGTCGGGCCCGAAGCCATCGGCCTCGGGGGCAACATCAGGAGCGGACGCCGGCGTCCCGGGGGCGGCGACCGGGGCCGCGGTGCCGGCCCAGCGGCGGTAGGCGTCAATGGCCCGGTCCAGGAAGGCGGCGAACCCGGGGGTTTGCAGCTCGGCGGCGCTGTGGACCGAGAGGGCGACCTCCTGGCCGCGGGTGCCCAGGTTCCGCACGATCACGCGGGCGGCGTCGGAGAGCACCGGCGGGCTGGCCTCGTGGAACGGAGCCAGGCCGAGCTGCCGCTCCAGCACGTCGGTCGTCACCGTGCGGCGGGGCACGCGGAACTGGAGCGTCAGCACCCACTCGTGCCCGGTGGCCGCCTCCAGGAACGGCGGCAGGTCGGGGGCCTCGATCCCGACGCGGACCAGCGCGCGGTTGGTCCAGTCGATCGGCCCGAAGCCGCCGGCGGCCTCGATCCGCTCGGCGATCCGCTCCAGGATGGCGCCGTCCCAGCGCACCTTCTTGCCGGTGCGGGTGACGCGGTCGATCGTGTGCCAGCGGCGGCCGTCGAGCTCCCAGGGCATGCGGACGTCGCGGCCGGGGTCCTTGCCGGCGGCGGCGCGGGTCTCCTCCAGCAGCTTGCGGGCGGCGGCCTTGGCGTCGAAGGTCGGGCGCTCCTCGTGCGGCCCGGCGGCCAGCACGTCCTTGAGGATCGCGCCGGTGAGGCTGTCCGGGGCCAGCGCCACCAGCTCCGGCGGCCCCTCGGCGACGATCCGGCCGCCGCCGGCGCCGGCCTCGGGGCCGAGGTCGATGAGCCAGTCGGCGGTCTTGATGACTTCCAGGTTGTGCTCGATGATGATCACCGTGTTGCCCAGGTCGGCCAGCCGGTGCACGACGGCGAGCAGCTTCTTGATGTCGTCCAGGTGCAGGCCGGTGGTCGGCTCGTCGAGCACGTAGAGGGTGCGGCCGGTGTCGGGCCGGGCCAGCTCGGCGGCCAGCTTCACCCGCTGGGCCTCGCCGCCCGAGAGCGTGGGCGCGGCCTGCCCGAGCGCCACGTAGCCCAGGCCGACGTCGCTGAGGGTCTGGAGGATCTTGCGAATCTTCGAGACGCCGGCGAACAGCTCCAGGGCCGCATCCACGGTCATCGTGAGCACGTCGGCGATCGACTTGTCGCGGTAGGTGACGGCGAGGGTCTCGGCCGTGTAGCGGGCCCCCTGGCAGGCGTCGCAGGTGACCCAGACGTCCGGCAGGAAGTGCATCTCGATCCGCTTCTGGCCGGCCCCCTCACAGGCCTCGCAGCGCCCGCCGGCGAGGTTGAAGCTGAACCGACCCGGGCCGTAGCCGCGGAGCTTCGACTCGGGCATCTTGGCGAACAGCTCGCGGATCAGGTCGAACAGGCCGGTGTAGGTCGCCGGATTCGACATCGGCGTGCCGCCGATCGGCGTCTGGTCGACGCTGATGACCTTGTCGACGTGCTGGAGGCCCTCGATCCGGTCGTGCACGCCGGGCGCCTCGGAGGCACGGTGCAGGCGGCGGGCGGCGGCCTTCATGAGGATGTCCTCGACCAGCGTGCTCTTGCCCGAGCCGCTCACGCCGGTGACGACCGTCACGATCCCGATCGGGAACGCCACGTCGATGTTCTGCAGGTTGTGGTGCCGCGCGCCCTTGATGGCGATCTTGAGGCCGTCGGCGGGCCGGCGGTTGGTGGGCACCGGCACGGCGGCGCGGCCGCTGAGATACCTGCCGGTGAGCGAGTTCTTGGACTTCTTGACCTGCGCGGGGGTGCCGGCGGCCGTCACCTCGCCGCCGGTGTCGCCGGCGCCCGGGCCGAGGTCGATCAGGTGGTCGGCGGCCTCGATCACCTC
The DNA here is from genome assembly GCA_964624465.1 of uncultured Isosphaeraceae bacterium. Classification (GTDB taxonomy): domain Bacteria; phylum Planctomycetota; class Planctomycetia; order Isosphaerales; family Isosphaeraceae; genus CAZUZD01. The sequence continues at coordinate 1,837 of CAZUZD010000447.1, read as the reverse complement.
GCGGTCGTGCTCGACCAGGACGAGCGTGTTGCCCAGGTCGCGGAGCCGCTTCAGGGCGCCCAGCAGGCGGGTGTTGTCGCGCGGGTGCAGGCCGATGGTCGGCTCGTCCAGCACGTAGAGCACGCCGGTCAGGCCGCTGCCGAGCTGGCTGGCCAGCCGGATGCGCTGGCTCTCGCCGCCGGAGAGCGTGGGCGTGCCGCGCGCCAGGGTGAGGTACTCGAGCCCGACGTCGACCAGGAACGCCAGCCGCTCGCGGATCTCGCGGAGCAGGTCGGCGGCGATGTGCTTTTCGTCGGCCGAGAGCTTCAGGCCCTTGACGAACTGGAGCGTGCGCCCGAGCGGCCAGCGGCCGATCTGGTCGAGCGTGAAGCCGTGGAACCGCACGGCCGCCGCGTCGTCGCGGAGCCGGGCGCCCATGCACGAGACGCACTCGACCTCGCCGACCAGCCCCTGGAGCTTGGCCCGGTACAGGAACGCGACCCGCCCGGCCTCCTCGATCGCCGGGAACAGCCCCTTGTACTGGAACGCGAAGCCCGGCTGGCCGCCGGCCGCCGGGGCCTGGAACCAGCGGTCGCCGGCGCCGTGGAGGATCTGGCGGCGGTGGCGGGCGTCGAGGTCCTGGTACGGGACGTTCGGGTCGAGCCCCAGCCCTTCGGCCAGCGCGCCGATGATGTGGGCGAACGCCGGGTTCTCGGCGAAGTCCGGCCAGACGCTGACGGCGCCGCCGACCAGGCTCTTCGACGGGTCGGGGATCAGGGCGGCCGGGTCGGCCCCCTGCTGCAGGCCCAGGCCCTCGCACATCGGGCACCAGCCCAGGGCGCTGTTGAACGAGAAGTGGTTGGGCGAGAGCTCCTCGAAGCTCCGGCCGCAGCCGTCGCACGAGCGGTGCTGGCTGTAGCGGGTCTCGTGCCAGTGCACCTCGTCCTGGCCGTCGTCGACCTGGGCGATCAGGACCACGCCCTTGCCCAGGTCCAGGGCGGCCTCGATCGAGTCGGCCAGCCGCGAGCGGGTCTTGCGGCGTACGATGGCGCGGTCGACGACGACCTCGACGCGGTGCTTGCGGCGGTGCGTCAGCCGCGGCGGGGTGTCGAGGTTCTGCGACACGCCGTCGATCCGCACCCGGGTGAAGCCCGAGGCCCGCAGGTCGTCCCAGAGCTCCTCGTACTCGGCGCCGTCGGCGCGCTCAACGGGGGCCATCACGTAGATCCGGGTACCCTCGGGCAGGTGCAGGATCTTCTCGACGATCTCGTCGGCCGACTGCGTGCCGATCGGCGTGCCGCAGGCCGGGCAGTGCGGCTGACCGAGCCTGGCGAACAGGATGCGCAGGTAGTCCTGGATCTCGGTGACGGTGCCGACCGTCGAGCGCGGGCTCTTGGAGGTCGTCTTCTGCTCGATGCAGATCGCCGGCGCCAGGCCGCTGATGTGCTCGACCTTCGGCTTCTGCAACGGGGCCAGGAACTGGCGGGCGTAGGAGCTGAGGCTCTCGACGTACCGACGCTGGCCCTCGGCGTAGAGGGTGTCAATGGCGAGGCTGCTCTTGCCCGAGCCGCTGGGGCCGGAGCAGACGGTCATCTGGTGCCGGGGCAGCTCGACGTCGATGCCCTTGAGGTTGTGCTGTCGGGCGCCCCGGACCACGATCGGCGCCCTGGCGTCGTGAATGGCCGCGGCGATGCGGGCCGCCTTCTTGGCGGCGGCCTTGGCCTTCGACTTCGGAGTGACAGCCGGCGGGCCGGCGAAGACCTTCGCCAGCGCCCGGCCGGTGTGGCTCTCGGCCACCGCGGCGACCTGCTCGGGGGTCCCCTCGGCGATCACCACGCCGCCGCCGGCGCCCCCCTCG
>CAZUZD010000446.1:0-4305 GCA_964624465.1 uncultured Isosphaeraceae bacterium | reverse complement strand
GCCTCCAGCGCCGCGATGGCGGCGCGCACGGCGGCGTCCAGCGCGGCGTCGGCGCCGCCGGCGTCGCGGAGGCCGACGGCGCGCCGGGCGGTGGCCAGCACGGCGGCGTCGGCCAGGCGCACCAGGCGGGCGCGGGTGTTGGTGGTGCCGCCGTCGAGGGCGATCGCGTGGGCGGGCCGATCGGGTGCGGGGGACGCGGGGGGCATCGCGTGAATTTCCTTGCCTTGGTGGGGGCCAGGGGGGATCCTGTCGGCGTGCGAGGCCGGGGCCGAACGAGGCCCCCACCATAACCGACCGCCCCCCCTTGTCGCGGCGCGTGTGCCCCCATGGCGACCCCCCGGGCCGTGAGCGTCCGCCGCCTCAATGCGCTGCTGCTGCAGGCACGCGAGCCGCTGCTGCTGCTCGACGACGCGCGCCGGCTGGTCTTCGCCAACCGCGCCTGGGAGCAGCTCACCGGCCACACGGCCGAGTCGGTCATCGGCCTGGTCTGCCAGCCGGCGGGCCCCGGCGGCGACCGCGACCGCGACGGCCTGGCGGCCAGCTTCTGTCCGCCGCCCGAGGCCCTCGACGGCCGCCCGGCCAGCGGCACCACCCTGATCGTGCGCCCCGACGGCGAGCGGCTCTGGCGGCGGCTGGAGTTCTGGCCCCTGCACGAGGCCCCCACCGCCAGCGCCTCCGACCCCCCTCCGGACCCCGGCGACGGCCACCTGGCCGGCCTGCTCGTGCTGGTGCGGGCCGCGCACGAGCCGCCGCACGCGCCCGAGAGCGACAGCCAGCGGCTGCGGTCCGAGCTGCTGGAGATCCGCCAGCGGCTGATCGACCGCTGGGGCACCGACGCGCTGGTGGGCCGTGGCCCGTCGCACGCGCGGCTCCAGGGCCAGATCGCCCTGGCCGCCTCGGGGCGGGCGCCGGTGCTGGTCGTGGGCGAGCCCGGCACGGGCAAGCGGCTGGTGGCGCGGCAGATCCACCAGCGCGGCGGGCACGCCCCGGGGGCCTGGCTGCACTTCGACCCGGCCGTGCTGCCCCCCGAGCTGCTGGCGCGCGAGCTGTTCGGCCGGCCCCTCGACCCGGCCGAGCCCGGGCCGCCGCTGGGGCTGGCGCCGGGGACGACGCTGGTCCTGGGCGACGTCGTCGACCTGCCGCGCGACCTGCAGGCGCACCTGGCCGCCGGCCTGGAGTCGAGCCCGGTGCGGCTGATCGGCCTGAGCGCCAGCGACCCCGACCAGGCGCGCCGCGACGAGCGGCTGCGGCCCGATCTGTACTACGCCCTGACCGGCCTGGTGATCCGCCTGGCGCCCCTGCGCGAGCGGCTCGACGACCTGCCGCTGCTGGCCCAGCACTGCCTGGACCGCGCCAACGAGCGCGGCGACCGCCGCCGGCACGGGTTCACGCCCGAGGCGCTCGAGGTGCTCGCCGGCTACGACTGGCCGGGCAATGTCCGCGAGCTGTCCCGCGTCGTCGATGCCGCGCACGGCCGAGCGGAGGGCGACCTGATCGGCCCCGGCGACCTGCCCACGGCCATTCGCGGCCATCTCGGCGGCGCCTACGCCCCGCCGGCCGGCCCCCTCCGGGCCCCGGCCCCTGGGCTCGACGCCACCCTGGAGCTGGTCGAGCGCCGGCTCATCGAGACCGCACTGATGCGTGCCCGGCACAACAAGTCGAGGGCCGCGGAGATCCTGGAGATCTCGCGGCCCAGGCTCTACCGTCGCATCAAGGAGCTCGGCCTGCCCGACCTGCCCGAGGGCTCCGAGGAGCCCGTCGGCGCCCCGCCCCCGGCCGGCCTGGGCTGAGGAGGCGGAGCGTCCAGAGCGCAGTCCGATCAGAACCAGTCGTCAGCCGAGCGCGGGGGCTTGCCGGCGACGTCCGGGCCGTGGGGGGCGCGGGTGAGGTCGTCGTGGTTGCGGCGGTACCACCAGAAGGCGGCCAGGCCGACGGGCGGCAGCACGAGCAGGAGCACCGACCAGACGAGCTTGTCGTACCGGCCGGGGAACGCGGCGTCGGGCCGGCTCATCAGGGCCACGAACTCGCGGACCCAGAGCGCCACGAACGCGACGACCAGGGCCACCCCGGCCAGGGCCATGAACGGCGGCAGCACCAGGCCGACCACAACCAGGCCGAGCACCAGGTAGGCGATGTAGGTCGGCCCCTCGGAGCTCTGGAGCCGGGCGAGGTAGGCGTCCCAGGTGCGCTGGGCGGTGCGGAGGAGGCGGCGGGCGGCGCCGTGCAGGTCGTGGGCGAAGTCCATCGGGGGCCTCCGTTCGGTCAGGAGCGATCGATCCGATCAGGCCAGCACGCGGTAGAGGATGGCGCCGCCGGCGCCGAGGGCGGCCAGCACGCCGACGCGGAGGCGGTTGGTGTAGTAGCCGCGGGTGGCCTCGTCGGTGTGGATGTAGCCGGCGACCAGTCCGAGGCTGGCGAGCACGAAGACGAGCCCGGCGCCGAGCTGCGAGAACCGGCGGGCGGCCACCTCCTGGCGGTACGCCTGCACCAGCCGGGCCCGGGGGGCGGGGTCGAGGCTCACGGCGACCTGCGCCTGGTAGAGGTCGGCGTAGTCGCGGCGCTCGACCAGCTCGACCTCGGGGCGGCCGCGGAGCAGGGCCTGCACCAGGGTCGCCGGCGGCTGCCAGTCGGCGGGCACGCCGGCGTCGCCGAGCCAGTCGCCGACGAGGGCCTCCAGGCGCTTCTGGAGGTCGGCCAGGGCGCGGTCCTCGCTGGAGCGCTTGCCGCTGGTGAGCAGCTGCTCGCGGACGGGGCTGCCCTGGGCGTCGGCGGCCTGGCGGCGGGCGTCGGCCGTGGCGCGGGTGACGGCCTCGGCGATCCGGCCCTGGAGCTGCGCCAGGTCCCCGTGCGCGGCGCCGGCCACGTCGTCCCGGTTGATCAGGATCTGGAGCACCAGCGGGCTGGTCACGACGGCCAGCGGCTCGGCCGGGGCCGGGGCCGGGATCTCGTGGATCACCACGGCGTCGTCGACGGCCAGGGCGGGGGCGGCCGGCGCCGGGGGCACCGGCGGGACGGCCAGGCCTCGGGCCCTGGGAATCGCCGGGGGTGCCGGCGGGGCGGGCGGGGCGGCGACCGCAACCCCTTCGGTGTGGGCGTCCTCGGCGTCCGACTCATCCTCGCCGAGGACCTGGTGGACGGCGGTCGTCAGCCCGTCCGCCGCGTGGGCGGCCTCGGCCTCGGCCTCGGCGGCCTGGTGTCCGAACAGGTTCAGGGCGAGGCGGATGCGAGGGCCGGTGCTGCGGCCGTGGGCTTCGGAGTCGGCGTCGCGGTGGCGGACGTCGACGGTAAAGAACTGGAAGCGGCCCGACCCCGCCTGTTCGACGGAGACGCGGCTCAGGGCCGCGACGGTCAGGGGGATCAGCACCAGGGCCAGCAGGATCAGGCGCTTCATGGCTTCGGGGTCCTCAGCGGGCCGGTCCCGGGGTTCCGTCGGGCGTGGTCGGTCGACGGGCTTCGGGTCCGGCCACCATCACCAGCTGTGAGTCATTCGGGCGTGGTCGGTCGATCTTGGGCGCCGGGGCCGGCGATTGCGACCGACCGACCCGGGAACGTCGGCGGCGGCGGCTCAGGCCGCGCGGCGGCGGGGGCCGGCGGCCTCGCGGTATCGGGCGTAGGCGGCGGCCTGGCGGCTCCAGGGGCTGGCCAGCTGGGCCAGCAGGGCGATCAGGACCACGACGATGCCCGCCCAGGGGCGCGGGGTGGGCAGGGCGTTGTTCAGGATCAGGGCGAGCAGGCCGGCCCAGAGGATCGGGGCGAACCGGAACCGGGCGCGGCGGTCGCGCTCGGCGAGGTTCCAGAACCCGCCCAGGCCCAGGGCCAGGCCGAAGAAGCCGGCCAGGGGGGCGAACGGCGGCGAGCCGGCGCGGGCGGCCTGGAGCACCTCCTGCGGGCTGTTGCCGGCGCCGCCGGGGGGGAAGCTCGCCTGGGTGAAGGCGGCCAGGGCCATGATGACCACGCCCAGGCCCACGCCCACCGACCCCAGCACCAGCCGCTTCTGGGTCCGGCTCAGCGGCCGGCCCTCCCAGAGCCGGGGCGGGGCCAGCACGCCCCAGGTGCCGAGCAGCAGCGCCGAGAAGAGCAGGCCGAACTGGCCCACGTCGCGCGGCTGCTGGCCGTCGAAGGCCTCGAACAGCGGCACGCTCAGCAGGGTCCCGAAGGCCGCCAGGGGCGCGGCCATGAGCATCGAGGTCGCCAGCTCGGCCACCCGGAGCCGGCCGCTGGGCAGCGCCGGCGCCGTCGGCGCCGGCGGCGCCGGGGCGGCCGCCAGCAGGCCGGCGAACCGACGTCGCCCCCGCGCCGGCGGCG
>CAZUZD010000445.1:0-4312 GCA_964624465.1 uncultured Isosphaeraceae bacterium | reverse complement strand
GGCGTCATCTACCGCGGTGAGAAGGTCGAGGTCAGCCTCTCGCAGAGCATCCGTGGCCGCGTCAGCCGCGTCAACGTGGTCAACCCGATCACCGACGAGGTCGTCGTCAAAGAAAACGAGATGATCTCGATCGCGGCGGCCCGCAAGCTCGAAGAGATGCAGATCGAGAAGATCCAGGTCCGCAGCCCGATGACCTGCGAGGCCTCGCTCGGCATCTGCCGGCTCTGCTACGGTATGGACCTGGCCACCGGCCAGACCGTCGAGGACGGCATGGCGGTGGGCATCATCGCCGCCCAGTCGATCGGCGAGCCGGGCACGCAGCTCACGATGCGAACCTTCCACATCGGTGGTGTGGCCACCCGTGGCATGGAAGAGAAGGACGTCAAGTCGAAGCGGGACGGCAAGGTCAAGTACGTCGGCCTGAACGTCGTGGTCAACGACGAGGGCCGCAAGATCGCCCTGTCGCGCAACGGCGAGATCCAGATTCTCGACCCCAAGGGTCGCGAGCTCGAGAAGTACGACGTCCCCGACGGCTCGGAGATGAAGGTCGAGGACGGCTCGCAGATCACCAAGGGCACCGTGCTCTGCGAGTGGGACCCGCACAACGTCCCGATCCTCACCGAGGTCGGCGGCCGGGTCCGGTTCGAGGACATCGTCGAGAACGAGACGATGCGGCAGGAGGTCGACCCCTCCGGCCACGTCCGCCGCACGATCATCGAGCACAAGGGTGACCTGCACCCGCAGGTCATCATCGAGGACGCCGAGGGCAAGATCCTCGACTTCTACTACATCCCCGAGCGGGCCGGCATCGAGGTCGACGAGGGCCAGCAGGTCTCCGCCGGTACCCTGCTCGCCAAGACCCCCCGCGAGGTGGGCGGCACCCAGGACATCACCGGCGGTCTGCCGCGGGTGACCGAGCTCTTCGAGGCCCGGCGTCCCAAGGAGCCGGCGGTCATCGCCGAGATCGACGGCCGCGTCGACCTGCTCGAGGAGAAGCGCCGCGGCAAGCGCACGATCATCGTCCGCAACGAGAGCGGCATCGAGCGCGAGCACCTGGTCCCCCACGGCCGCTACCTGCGGGTGCACGGTGGCGACCGCGTGAAGGCCGGCGACGCGCTGATCGAGGGCCCGCTGGTGCCGCACGACATCCTGCGAATCTCGGGCGAGGAGGCCGTGCAGCGGTACCTCCTCCGCGAGATCCAGAACGTGTATCGCAGCCAGCGCGTCGAGATCGACGACAAGCACCTCGAGATCATCATCGCCCAGATGCTCCGCAAGCTGCGGGTCGAGAGCGTCGGCGACACCGGCCTGCTGCCGGGCGCGGTCATGGACAAGTTCGAGTTCCGGCGCACGAACGTCGAGCTGATGGCCTGCGTGAAGATCAAGGACCCGGGCGAGACCGACTTCCGCCAGGGCGACATCGTCCCTCGCGACCACTTCGAGCAGGAGAACCTGCGCGTCGAGGCCGCCGGCGGCAAGAAGGCGGAGTGGTCGCGGCCCAAGCCCGCCAGCGCCACCACGGTGCTGCTGGGCATCACCAAGGCGGCCGTGCAGTCCGAGAGCTTCATCTCGGCGGCGAGCTTCCAGGAGACGACCAAGGTCCTCACCGAGGCCGCGCTGGCCGGCAAGAGCGACTTCCTGGTCGGCCTCAAGGAGAACGTGATCCTGGGCCACCTGGTGCCCGCCGGCACCGGGTTCAAGATGCACCAGGAGTCCGAGGTCCGGATCAAGCCCGAGGCCCTCGAGGCCCTGGCCGAGAAGGGCCCCGGCTACGCCCGCTACCCCCGCGAGGAGGCCGGCGCCCGCGACTGACCGTCGCCAACGGCGCCCGCCCCTTCGCTCCTGACCTGAGCTGACTCACCGGCCCGCCCGTCTCCCTCACCGGAGGCCGGCGGGCCGGCGTCGTTGACCGAACGATCGATTCCCCCCTCCCGAGGATCGCGCGCTCGACGCCGGAGGTTCGCGATGCCCGAGCGCCGCCCACGCCCCGGAACCGAGGACCGTGCCCAGGCGCTGCGGGCCTTCAACGCCCGGCTCCGCGCCTGCCGGCTCTGCCACGGCCACGGGCACCTCGATGCGGCGGAGTCGTGGCCGATCGCCCGCGACCCCGAGCCCGACGCCCCCGCGCCGCGGATCCTGCTGATCGGCCAGGCGCCCGGGCTGCGGGCCACCCGCGAGGACATCCCGTTCGCGGGCGTCTCGGGGGCCAAGCTGAAGGCGTGGTTCGCGCGCGGGGGCATCCCGCCCGAGCGGTACTGGCAGATGATCCACTTCACGGCCGTGACCCGCTGCTACCCCGGCCGCCTGCCCGGCGCGAAGGGGGACCGGCTCCCGTCGCCGGCCGAGCAGGCGCTCTGCCGGCCCTGGCTCGACGAGCTGATCGCGGCCGTCGAGCCCCGGGTCGTGCTCCTGATCGGCCTGCTGGCGATCCGCACCGCGCTGGGGCGGGTGGGGTCGCTGACCGACGTCGTCGGCACCGCCGTCGAGCGCGACGGCGTGCGGTACCTGCCGCTGCCGCACCCCTCGGGCGTGAGCCGCTGGCTCAACGAGCCGGCCAATGCCGAGGCCGTCGACCGCGCCCTGGGCCTGCTGCGCGGCTGGGTGGCCGAGCTCGGCGACTGACCCGGCCGCCACGGCCTCCGCGACCCGATCGCGACGGCGGCGGCCCCGCTGCGCGCCGATGTCGCCCCACGTCAGCGCCGCCTGTAGCTTCCGGGCACCGGACCGACGGTGCCCGGGGGCGGACCTAGGTTCCCGGTAGCTCCGCGGGATGGAGCACCGCGCTCCCGGGATGGAGGTCCGCCTTCACAGCGACTGGCATTGAGGAGTGGATTCATGAACCTTCGCACTGTGCGCCGCACGCTCGGAACCTGCGCCGCGGCGCTGACCCTGGCCGCCCTGACCCCCGGCACCAGCTCGGCGGGCATCCTGTTCTTCGAGGGCAGCTTCGGCGGGCCCGAGATCGAGATGGCCAACCAGCAGGACGTGAGCACCGTCTTCGCCTACACGGCGCAGGTCGTCGACGCCCACCAGATCGAGATCCAGATCGAGGGCGCCCCCGGCCAGCTGCTCGACGCCAACCAGAACAACCTGATCACCCCGGCCGGCGGCTCCGAGCTGACGTTCCTCAGGAGCCGCTTCGAGAGCGACTACGGCGCCCAGGTCTTCGAGTTCTCGGTGCTGCCGGACGCCGCCGGCGTGCTGACGATCGCGGCGACGGACCAGTTCGGCTCGGTGATCCCCGACGGGATCTTCAACCTCAGCCAGGGGCTGACGAAATTCTACGCCCTGGCCGACGGCGGCTCGCTGATCACGTCGCTGACGCTGAGCTCGACGGTCGACCTGAAGCAGGTCAAGCAGATCGCCGTCGACGGCGTGGCCCGCGTCCGGCCGGGGCCCGAGCCCGGCACGCTGGGCCTGGGCCTGGCCGGCGCCCTGGGCGCGGTGGGGATGGCCCGGCGCCGCCGGCTGGCCCGCGCCTGAGCGACGGCCCGGGGGGACTCCCGCAGGCAGTCGGCCCTTGAAACCGGGGGCCGGCGCGGGCGGTATGGAGGTCGAGCCCAGCGGCCGGGGTCCCCGGCCGCCGCGACTCGACCGATCGCCCGAACCCCGGGGAACGCCGATGCCGATGCCCACCGCCGCGCCGCCCGCGGCCACCCGCGTCCCGGGTCCTGATCTCGGCCGGGGGCCACGGCCGCGGCCACGGCTCCGGGTGGTCCTGCTGCTGGCCGCGATCGCCGGTCTGGCCCCGGCGGTCGCGACGGCGCAGGAGGCGCGTTACGAACTGGGCCGCCGGGTCCGCGACTTCGAGCGAGCCTGGGACACGCACCCGGACGCCGGGGCGCGCGAGCGGGCGGCCGTCGAGCTGGACGCGGCCGTGCAGAGCTTCTTCCGGATGCGGCTCGGCGAGGCCGGCCGCTCGATCACCCGGGCCCGCGCCGCCCTCGACGGCGACCCCGAGGCCCCGCCCGACCGGCGCTGGGCCGCCGCCCTGGCGGTGCGACCCGAATCCAGGCTGCTCGACACCACCCGGCCCGAGCTGGGGCTGACCCTCGACGCCTTCTATCCGCCCGGGGTCGACCCGCCGGCCGGCGCCCGGGTCCGGGTCACGCTCCGACCGGCGGGGGCCGACGGGGCGGAGGGGCCGCGCCTGGAGCAGCCGATCGTGGCCCTGCCGCTGGCGCTGACGCTGCCCCTGCCGGGCGTGACGGCCGGCGACCACACCCTGGTGGCGGAGGTCCTGGGCGGCGAGCCCGTGGCGGTGCTGGCGACGCTGGCGGTGGGCGTGTCGGCCGTCGAGCGGCTGGCGGAG
>CAZUZD010000444.1:584-4374 GCA_964624465.1 uncultured Isosphaeraceae bacterium | reverse complement strand
GGTGGCCAACCACTCGTGGGCCGACCTCCTGACCGCCGACGCCACGGCGCCCCCCCGATCGCCGGCCACGCCGCCCCGCGCCCCGCAGACGGCGGCCGACGCCGCCCTGCGCGATCCGGTCGTGACCGCCGCCGCCCTCACCGGCGCCCCGGCCGCGCCCGCCGCATCGACCCCGCCGCGGCTCACCCCGGTACCCGATCCCGAGCCCGAGTCCGAGCCCCGACCGGCACCGCCGGCCGAGAGCCCGGAGCGGATCGCGACGGAGCCCGAGCCCGAGCCGGAACCGGCTCCGGCAATCGCGGCGCCGGCTGCGGCCACCGAGACCCCGCCCCCGGACGCCAGCCGGCCGATCCCGCAGTTGATGCCCGTGCCCGATCCGACTCCCGCACCCCCGATCACCCCGCCGGTGCTCGACGCCCCGGCGCCGGTCCCGGCCCCGTCGGCGACGCGGGATGCGTCGGTCGAACGGGCGTCGGTGGCCGCCACGGCTCCGGTCGACGTCCTGCCCGGCCGCCTGCCGGCCGCTCGGGCGGAGGACGATGCGATCGACGCGGCGCTCGGGATGGCCCCCTCCGACCCGCGACCCGATCCGGGCGCGACCGCCGCCGGGGCCACGCCCCCGGACGGCACGGCGACGGCCTCGGGCCGCACGGTGGCGACCGTCGGCGCGCAGGCGATCACGCTCGGCGAGCTGACCGGCGCGGTCAAGGCCCGGCTCGCCGGGCTGCCCGAGGGGAAGCGGCCCTCGCGACGGCAGATCATCACGCTGGCCCGTGGCACCCTGCAGGGGCTCATCGAGGCGTCGCTGGTGCGCCAGGAGGCGCGGGCCCGGCTGGGGGATGACGCCGCGGTGGCGGCTCTGGTGGCGCGGATCGACGGCCGCTGGGACGAGCAGGAGCTGCAACGCTGCCTGGCCCGCGAGGGCGTGCCCGACGTCGAGGCGCTGGCGGCGCGGCTCGCCGGCCGCGGCCAGTCGATCGAGGCCCTGCGCGAGGCCTACCGCAACCGGGCCCTGGCCGCCGAGCTGATGCGGCGCGAGGGCCGGGGCGGGTCGTACGAGGGGTTCCTGGAGGGGCTCCGCGAGCGGTACCCGATCGCCTCGGTGATGACCCCGAACGAGATCGCCGCCGCCGCCGGTGACCCGAAGGCGCGCGGCCGATCCGGAAACTGAACCGCTCGGAGATCGTCCTCCGTCCGGCGCGCCCACGATCGCGGGAGTCCGTCCGCATGCTCGAGGTCCTCGGCCTGCAGAAGCGATTCGGCGCCCTCACGGCGGTGGCCGACGTGAGCTTCCGGGTCGCGCCCGGCGAGGCCGTGGGCCTGCTCGGGCCCAACGGCGCCGGCAAGAGCACGACGGTGTCCCTGATCTGCGGCCTGCTGACCCCCGACGCCGGCCGGGTGCTGGTCGCCGGCCGGCCGTTCCGCGGCGACGCCGACCCGCACAAGCGCCGGCTCGGCCTGGTGCCGCAGGAGCTGGCGCTGGTCGAGGACCTGACGGCGCGGGCCAACCTCCAGTTCTTCGGCGCCCTGCAGGGCCTGGGCGGCCGGGCGCTCGAAGCGGCCATCGGCCGCGGCCTGGAGCTGGTGCAGCTGACCGACCGCGCCCGCAGCCCGGTGCGGGCCTTCAGCGGCGGCATGAAGCGACGGCTGAACCTCGCCGTGGCGCTGCTGCACGACCCGCAGCTGATCGTGCTCGACGAGCCGTCCGTCGGCGTCGACCCCCAGAGCCGCAACGCGATCTTCGAGGGCCTGGAGGCGCTCAAGGCCGAGGGCAAGTCGCTGCTCTACACCACGCACTACATGGAAGAGGCCGAGCGGCTCTGCGACCGCCTGGTCATCATCGACGGCGGCCGGGTCGTGGCCGACGGCACCCTCGCCGAGCTGAACGCCCGGGCGCCGGCCGGCCAGTGCCTGACCGTCGAGCTCGACGACCCCAGCCCCGGCCCCTGGCTCGACGACCTGAGGCGCACGCCAGGGGTGACGGCCGCGACGGTGGCCGCCGAGCGGCTGGTCGTGAGCCTGACCGACCTGCACGGCACGGCGGCGGTGCTGGAACGCCTCGACACCTGGGGCAAGACGGTCACGCACCTGGCCAGCGAGCGGGCCGACCTGGAGACGATCTTCCTCGACCTGACCGGCCGGAGCCTCCGCGACTCATGAGCCCCCGACCGCTGGCCGCCCTCGTCCGCAAGGACCTGCTCGTCTTCTTCACCGACCGCTACTCGGTGCTGCTGGCCTTCGTGGCGCCGATCGCGCTGGCGAGCTTCATGGCCGCGATCCTCGGCGGCGCCGGCCCGACCACGCCCGGCCGGGTCGCGATCCGCCTGGTCGACGCCGACGGCAGCCCGGTCGCCGCCGCCATCGCCGCCGCCGCCCGCGCCGAGCCCCGGCTCCAGGCGACCCTGGCCGATGAGCCCGACGCCCGCACCGCCGTGCGCCAGGGCGTGGTGGCCGTCGCGGTACTGATCCCGCCCGGCTTCGGCGCCTCGGCGACGGCCGCGCTCTACGGCGACGCCCCGCCGCCCGAACTGGTGCTGGTGCAGGATCCGACCCGCGCCTCCGACGTGAGCCTGGTGCGCGGGCTGCTCACCCGGCTCGTGCTCGAATCGGTCGCCGGCGACGCCTTCGCCGACGCGCCGGACGACACCCTGGTCGCCGGCCTCGACCTCGGTCTCGACCGCCCCGAGGCCGCCCCCGACGTCGAGCGCACCGCGTTCCTCGGCCTCTTCGAGGGCCTGGACGCCCCGGCCGACGCCGACCCCGAGGCGCCCGCCGATCGCGAGGCGCTGGCCGAGGCGTTCCCCGGGCTCCGCGACCTGATCGGGCCCACGCCGACGACCGATGCCGACGCGCCGGCGGCGCTCGACCGCCAGGGCCTGGCCCCGGCGAAGCGGGCGGGCGGGCTGACGCTCCCCTACACCAGCCGGGATGAGTCGATCACCGCCGGCGGCGCCGAGGGGGAGCGGGCCGCGCTGGCGGGGCACGCGTTCGCGGGCATGGTCGTGCAGTTCATCCTGTTCTCGGCCGTCGAGTGGGGCGTCGGGCTGCTCTCCGAGCGCCGCCGCGGGCTCTGGAAGCGGCTGCGGTCGGCGCCCGTCTCGCGGCTCACGCTCATGGCCGGCAAGGCGCTCAGCTGCGCCATCATCTCGCTGCTGATCGCCGGGCTCGTCTTCGGGTTCGGGGCCCTGGCCTTCGGCATCCGGGTGCGGGGCGACGGGCTTGCGTTCGTGCTGCTGCTGACGGCCTTCGCGCTCATGGCCGCGCAGTTCGGCCTGCTGGTGGCGGCGCTCGGGCGCTCGCCGCAGGGGGCCCGCTCGGTGGCCGTGCTGGCCGTGCTGGTGATGGTCATGCTCGGCGGCGGCTGGATGCCCACCTTCCTGTTCCCCGACTGGCTCAACACCGTCACCCCGGCGATCCCGACCCGCTGGGCCGTCGACGGCCTCGACGGCCTGCTCGCCCGCGGCTCGACCCTGCGGGAGACCCTGCCCGCCATCGGCATGCTCCTCGGCTTCGGCGCCGGCTTCGGCGCGCTCGCCGTGGGCAGCTTCCGCTGGTCCGAGGCCTGATCGGCCCGAGGTCGCGGCCTGCCACGCGGCCGGCGCACCGGAGCTTCGTCCCAGGTTTGCAGCTCCGCGCCCCGAGCCCGGACAGCCCAATTCTCCCCCATCCGGGAGCCGTCGCGAGCAACGCAGGTCGGGGCGTCGTCTCCGTCCGTGTGCCGTGGCCTGAGCGGAGCGTGGCCACGATGGCGGTGGCCTCGGAATCGTCGGCGTGGCCACGCTCCGCTAAG
>CAZUZD010000444.1:0-574 GCA_964624465.1 uncultured Isosphaeraceae bacterium | reverse complement strand
GCGGGGGCCGGAGCGGTGCGTGGCAAGTTGGGGGGGGGCCTCGAAAGCGGGGGGGGGCCCCCGCCCCGCTCCGCCCACGGCACACCAGGAGCCACTCAGGCCAGCGCCGAGGATCCGGGCTCCGGGGCCGGAACCCGGGCACTCCGGCTCTCAGTCAGATGGCAATGGCAAACGGCTGATGCTGGGAGGTCGGTGTGGCGTGGCCACGTGAGGGAGGCCGCCGCGGGCGGCGATCAGTGGTCGGCGGGCGGCGGCGGGTCGGTCGTGACGGGCGCGGGGCCGCCGTTGAGGCCGTGGTCGGGGGTCGGCGGCTTGAGCGGGCTCCACCACTCGCTGAGGCCCTGGACGACGACGAAGAACACCGGCACGAAGAAGACGGCCAGCACGGTCGAGGCGATCATGCCGCCGAAAACCGCCGTGCCGAGCGCCTGGCGGCTGGCGGCACCGGCGCCGCGGGCGACGACCAGCGGGTACACGCCGAGGATGAACGCGAAGGAGGTCATGAGGATCGGTCGGAACCGCAGGCGGGCGGCCTCGATCGACGAGTCGCGGATCGACAGGCCGCGGCGGTGCC
>CAZUZD010000443.1:0-4382 GCA_964624465.1 uncultured Isosphaeraceae bacterium | reverse complement strand
CCTCGACCAGCTCGGCGGCCAGGCGGTCGCGGTCGGCGGCCACCCCGGCGGCGGCGCGGGCGGCGTCCTGGTGCGCGTCGCGGCCGGCCAGGGCGTCGGCCAGGCGGTCGGAGACCTCGGCCAGGGCCAGTTGAAGCTGGTCACGCTCGGCGACGACGGCGGCCGTGAGCGCCCGCTGCCGCTCGGCCTCGGCCAGGTCGAGCGCGAGCGTCGGCTCCTCGGAGATCGTCACCATCGGGTCCGATACCGGCCCCGTGGCGGCGGCGGCCGGGGACCCGGCCTGCGTCTCGGGCGCCGTGGTGGGGACGACGAACGGCACGCCACAGTGCTTGCAACGGACCTTCTGGCCCAGGAAGCTCAGGCGGATCTTGAGCCGCTCGTCGCAGCTCGGACAGGGGATCCGGGTGTGAGTGGGCGTCTCCATCGTTGCCAGCGCCTGGGAGGGGTTCGGGTCGGTCAAGGGACCGTCGGGGGCCCTGGCGTGCCAGGCGGCCATCGTCGCAGGCCGGCACGCAATGGACCGGTATGGTACTGCATCCCCAGCGCGCCCGGCCCGGAAATTTCCCGCAATCCCGTCATCCCGCCAGGCCAGACCAACCCCAGCCCCTTCGACCGCGACAACCGCCCGGACCGCACCCCGCGGGCACGACCCGGCGGTTGCCCGCACCGGCCGGACCGCACGGAAGTTCCCCGGCCCCTTCCTTCGGTCCGGGTCGCGACGCTGGCTGCGGCTCAGGGGGCCGAGGGCGGGGCGGCGGGCCGGAGCAGCCGCAGGAAGTCGGGCCGGTCGCGGAGCGGCTCGAACGCCGGCCGCTGGCCCAGGGCCTGGCACACCCCGGGTTCGTCGAGCGCGCCGGCGGCGCGGGCGCGGTCGAGCAGGGCCAGGGCGAGCTCCAGGCAGCCCGGGCGCGCGGCCGGGTCGAGGGCGGGGTCCCGGCCCAGGGTGGCGCTGAGGGCTGCCAGCTCGATGGCCTGGGCTGGTGTCAGGTCGGGATCAGCGGCGGCCTGCTCGACCAGGGCCTGGGCCCGCGCCGCCGGGCCGGTCTGGACGCAGTGCGCCGCCAGGTCGAGCAGCAGCGGCTGGGGCGGCGCCGGGTCCGGGTCGGCGGCCTGGGCTTGCAGGGTCTGCAGCGCCGCCGCGAATGCCTCGGGCCCCTCCGGCTGCACGCTCAGGCACCACTGGCGGAGCAGGCCCTGCCGCGCGGCCTGGAACCCGGCGGTCGTTTCCAGGCCGACGATGTGGCAATGATCGAGGTTGGCCAGGGCCTGGCCCAGCAGGGCCCTGGCCTCGGCCCGGCGACCCAGCCGATCGAGCAGCGCCGCCACGC
The DNA here is from genome assembly GCA_964624465.1 of uncultured Isosphaeraceae bacterium. Taxonomy (GTDB): domain Bacteria; phylum Planctomycetota; class Planctomycetia; order Isosphaerales; family Isosphaeraceae; genus CAZUZD01. The sequence continues at coordinate 3,054 of CAZUZD010000443.1, read as the reverse complement.
GCCCCGCCTGCTCGGGGGCCATGGTCTGATACGCCGGGATGCCGGGCTGGAGCCGTTGCAGGCTCAGGAGATCGTCGAGACTGGCCCGGGCCGCGGCCAGGGCGCCGTCGAGGTCGCCGAGCCGCTCGGCCAGGTCGGCGATCTGGCCCTGGTTGAAGCCGTGCTGCGCCAGGATTTCGGGCTGATCGGGCCGCGCCGCCAGGGAGGCCTCCAGGAACTGCCCGATCCGGCTCAGGCAGGCCATCGCCTCGGCCGGTCGGTCGGCGGCGGTGTGCACGTCGCTGAGGTTCTGGTACGTGGCGTGCACCAGCCGCCCCCAGGTCGGGTCGTCGCCGATCTGCTGGGAGAGCCGGTCGGCGGCGAGCCGGGCCTGATGCGCCATCGGCTCGGCGGCCCCGGCCTGACCCAGCGACACCTGGAGCTTGACCAGGATCACCGCCACCCGCAGGTCGGCCGGACTCCAGTGCGCTTCGTCGGGCGCCTGCGTCAGGTACTGCTGGCACCAGCGGATCGCGTGCGCGGAGCTGCTCCGGCGCAGGGCCTGGAGCTGCGGATCCAGCGCCGGCTCGAGCCGCTTCAGGCTGGCGGCGAAGTTGTCGAACGCCGCGATGGCGTCCCGCAGGTTGGCATTCGCCACCTGCTGGGCGACCAGGGCCTGCTGCTGGGCCGCCAGCGCCTGCCGCTCGCGGCTCTCGGCCAGGCGTCGCAGCCGGGCCTGGACCCAGGCCGAGCCGACGCCGCCCAGGGCCAGCGCCAGCAGCGAGGCGAGCGTCAAGGTCCCCATCACCGCCTGCCCGGGGTGCCGCCGGCACCAGCGCGCCGCCCGGCCCGGCAGCGACACCCGACGCGCCCGGATCGACCGACCGCTCAGGAACCGGCCCAGGTCCTCGGCCAGCGCGCCCGCCGTGGCATAACGCCGCTTCGGGTCTTTTTCCAGGCACTTCAGCGCGATCGTCTCCAGATCCAGCGGCACACCGGGCTGCAGCTGCCGCGACGGCAGCGGCTCGCTCTCCTGGATCAAACGCAGGGTCTCGGCCACGCTGCTGCCCTGCAGCGGCGGCCGACCGGTCAACAGCTCGTAGAGGATCGCCCCCAGCGCGTACAGGTCCACCGCCGCCCCGCTGGCACTCGAACGGCCTCCGATCTGCTCGGGCGCCATGTACGCTGGCGTGCCCAGCGGGTGGTCCGAGCGGGTCAGCGCCGACTCCTGCTCGCGCCAGCGGGCCAGGCCCAGATCGCTGAGCATCAGCCGGTAGGCCGACAGCGGCAAGGTCGCTGCCGGTGGGGTCAGCGGCTGGCTGGCCAGCGGCACCACCGGCTGGAGCAGCACATTGCTGGGCTTCAGGTCGCGGTGAATCACCCCTTGCTCGTGCGCGTACTGCACCGCCAGCGCCAGCGTCTGGACCGCGGCGGCCGCCTCGGCCGCTGGCAAGGGTCGCCCGCCCGCCCACCGCGCCAGGGTGCCCCCGGCGACGTACTCCAGCACCAGGTACGGCTGGCCCCGATGCTCCCCCAGCTCGTAGACCGGCACGATGTGCGGATGATGCAGCGCGGCCAGCATCGACGCCTCGCGCGCCAGCCGCTCCCGCCGCGGATCCCCCTCCGGCGCCGGCTCGTCGACCAGCAGCATCTTGAGGGCGACGGCGCGGTTCAGCCGGGTGTCGAACGCCTCGTAGACCACGCTCATGCCGCCCATGCCGGCGCAGCGCTCGATTCGGTACGGGCCGATCGGATCGCCCCCCAGGCCGCCGACCTGCACGGCCGCCTGGGTCAGGGCCGCCGCCTTCTGCACCAGCGCCGCGTGCGAGGGATGCCGGAACGCCGACCGCAGGTTCCGCACGAACGCCTCGACCTCGGGCCCGACCACCACCGGCTGCAGGCCGTGCCGGATCAGGTCCTGATAGGCCGGGTCGAGGCTCTGGAGCGCCCCGAGCCGCTCCTGGCAGGTGCCGCACTGCTCCAGGTGCACCAGGAACCCCTCGTACGCCTCGGGCAAGGTGTCGATCCCGACCCCGGCCTCCAGGAACTGCTGGAACTGCGCGTCGGTCAGACACGGACCGTCAGCGGTCGGGCCGCCGCCGGGACCCGGATCGCCCGGGACCGTCATGAGTCGTGGTCCAGCGTCTGGATCGTCTGCCGCAGCAGCGCCTTGACCCGGCTCCGGGTCACGTACAGGTGATTCAAGGTCATGCCCAGGGCCTGCGCCACCTCGTCGGCGGAGCGATGCTCCAGGCAGGTGAGCGCGAAGACCTGCCAGGCGTCGGGCCCGACCCGCTGCCGCACCAGCTCCTGCGCCCGCTCGAAGAGCTCCTGACGCGCCAGGTCCTCGAACCGGCGGATCAGATCATCGCGGGCCTCCAGGCTCATCAGCCGCTCGGCTCCCCCCGCGCTCTCGCGCTGGGTCCGCTGCTGCCGCTCGACGAACTGAGACCAGGTCCGCCGTGCGATCGTGTGCATCCAGCCCCGCAGGGTGGTCTGCGGCTCGAACGGCGACTCCTGGATCGTGCGCAGGATGATCAGCAGGGTGTCCTGGGCCACGTCGTCGGCGTCATTGGGCTGCAGGCCCCATTGCGCAAACCACTGGTAAAGCAGGCAGCCGTAGCGGTCGACGAACTCCCGCCAGGCCGCGTCCCGCGTCTCCTCACGCCGGAGCCGGCCGAGCAGGCTCGGCGCCGTGCTGGGATCGACCCTCCTCATCTGCCAGCCCCCCCGACGTCGGGATCTGTGGACCAAGGGCCCGACCACGAACCGGCCCGGGGCCACATCGCCCCGGACCTCAGTGAATGTACCAGAGACCTGGCAGGCCAGGGCAAGCGTCGCCGATCCGCCCGGTCGGGTCGCCGCCACTCGCCCCTCGAAACACCCCTTCGGACCCGGCGCCCGACCCGGCCGACGGACGGCCGCATCCGGCTCACGCCGGAGCCACGCGAGCCGGGCCCCCGGCCGCGCCGGGCCGACGGCCGCGCCCCGGGTGGGACACGGGGGCCATCGTCGACCCTGGGCTTCGCCACGTCCGTGGCCTGCCGACGCGCCTGGCTCAGGCCGCCGCCCGCC
>CAZUZD010000442.1:0-4425 GCA_964624465.1 uncultured Isosphaeraceae bacterium | reverse complement strand
ATGAGCCCGTACCAGCACGGCGAGGTGTACGTCCTCGACGACGGCGCCGAGACCGACCTGGACCTGGGCCACTACGAGCGGTTCACGAACGCCCCGCTGACCAAGGACTGCAACTTCACCACCGGCAAGATCTACCTGTCGGTGATCCAGAAGGAGCGGGCGGGCACGTACTTCGAGGGCCGCACGGTCCAGGTGATCCCGCACATCACCGACGAGATCAAGGCCGGCATCACGGCGCTGGCGACCGACGACGTGGACGTGGTGATCACCGAGATCGGCGGCACGGTCGGCGACATCGAAGGGCTGCCGTTCCTGGAGGCGATCCGCCAGTACGCGCTCGAGGTCGGCCGCGAGAACGTCCTGTACATCCACCTGACGCTGGTGCCGTATCTCAAGGCCGCCGGCGAGCTCAAGACCAAGCCGACCCAGCACTCCGTCGGGGCCCTGCGCCAGATTGGCATCCAGCCCGATGTGCTCATCTGCCGCACCGAGCACACGATCCCGCCCGAGGAAAAAGAGAAGATCGCGCTGTTCTGCAACATCGAGCGCCGCGCGGTCATCGAGGAGCGCGACCGGCAGTACAGCATCTACGAAGTGCCGGTCAGCCTGCTCCAGAACGGCCTGGTCGACATCATCGTCAAGCGGCTGTCGCTCAAGACCGAGAAGCTGGACATCGACGACTGGCGCGACCTGCTCGAGCGGGTGATCCACCCGGCGCGCGAGGTGACGATCGCCGTCGTCGGCAAGTACATGAAGCACCGCGACGCCTACAAGTCGGTCTACGAGGCCCTCGATCACGGCGGGTTTGCCCACAACGCCCGCGTGATCGTGAAGCGGATCGAGGCCGAGGACGTCGACCGCGAGGGCGCCCAGGCGATCCTGGCCGGCGTCGACGGCGTGCTGGTGCCCGGCGGCTTCGGGATGCGCGGGATCGAGGGCAAGATCGAGGCGATTCGCTACGCCCGCCTGAAGGGCATGCCGTTCTTCGGGATCTGCCTCGGCATGCAGTGCGCCACCATCGAGTACGCCCGCAACGTGCTGGGCATGGATGACGCGAACAGCACCGAGTTCGACAAGTCGACCCAGCACCCGGTCATCGCCCTGATGGAGGAGCAGGCCAGCGTCCGCGAGCGGGGCGGCACGATGCGGCTGGGGGCGTGCCCGTGCGTGCTGACCCCTGAGAGCCTGGCGGCGACGGCCTACGGCACTCAGGAGATCTCGGAGCGGCACCGGCACCGCTACGAGTTCAACAACCAGTATCGCGCCGCGTTCCAGGACGCGGGGCTGGCGGTCAGCGGCACGAGCCCCTCGGGCGAGCTGGTCGAGATCGTCGAGCTGCCCGAGCACCCCTGGTTCCTGGCCGTGCAGTTCCACCCCGAGTTCAAGTCGAAGCCGACGGCCGCCCATCCGCTGTTCCGCGACTTCGTCGGCGCCGCGCTCCGGGCCCGCGACTCGGCGCGGTCGGACGCTGAGGTGCGCCAGACCTGACCGGGCCCACTCCCCGCACGAGCACACTGATGGCCGAGCCCGAGATGACAGGCCGCCTGGTCGATGGCGGCCCGCCGGTGCGGATTCGCGTCTCTGGAGACCGGATCGCGGCCATCGAGCCACTGGGCCGGCCGGCTTGCAACGATGACGACTGGCTGGTGCCGGCGTTCTTCGACCTTCAGACCAACGGCCGCTGGGGCGTCTCGTTCTCGGACACGAGCCTCACGGTCGAGCAGGTGGCCGAGATCGTGCTGGCGCACGCCAGCCTCGGTACGGCGCGGCTCTGCCCGACCCTGATCTCGGCCCCCCGCGCGGCGACCCTGCACGGGGTCCGGACGATCGCCGAGGCCTGCCGGCGCTACCCCGAGGTGGCGGCGATGGTCCTCGGGATCCACCTCGAAGGCCCCTACCTCTCGGGGCTCGACGGCTACCGCGGGGCGCACGCCGCCGAGGTGCTGCGTGACCCCGACTGGGACGAATTCCGGGCCTTCCAGGAGGCCGCCGGGGGACTCATCACCCTGATGAGCCTGGCCCCCGAGCGGCCCGGCTCGATCCCCTTCGTGAGGCGTGCCGTCGCCGAGGGCGTGCAGATCGCGCTCGGGCACACGGCGGCCGACGGCCCGACGCTGAGGGCCGCTGCCGCCGCCGGGGCCCGGCTGAGCACGCACCTGGGCAACGGGATCGTCGCCCAACTGCCCCGGCACCCGAACCCGATCTGGGACCAGGCCGCCTGCGACGACCTGAGCGCCTCGTTCATCGCCGACGGCCCCCACCTCGGGCCCGAGACGCTCCGGGTGCTGGCCCGCGCCAAGGGACCCGAGCGGGTAATCCTGGTCAGCGACTTCAGCCCGCTGGCGGGCCTGCCTCCGGGCCGGTATGGCACCTGGGAGATCGGCGCCGACCGGCGGATCAACGTCGCCGGCACGCCGTACCTGGCCGGTGCCAACGAGCCGCTCGCGGTCGGGCTCGGGCACCTGATCGACGCCACCGGCTGGGCGCCACCCACGGCGATCGGGACGGTCACCTCGAATCCCGCGCGGCTGCTCGACCGGCTCCCGCCCCGGCTGGCGGTCGGAGAGCCGGCGAGTCTGGTGCGGCTCACACTCGCCACGGGCCCCGATGGCACGACCCACGTACGGGTGCGGGAAACCTGGATCGACGGTCGCCGGTTCGCTCCGGTCGACTGATCGGCCGGACAGACGGGGGACCGCAACGCGAACGGCCGCCCCGGGAACGATCCCGGGACGGCCGTCTGGAGGCGTCGAGGCGGACCTGCCCGGAGGCAGGCCCGCCCATCGAGTAATGGCTCAGGCCTTGGCGGCCGGATCCTTGCCGTCGACCCAGTCGCCTTCGAGCTTCTGGTAGTCGGGCGGGGTGAGGGTCGAGCCCTCGAGCGGATCGGCCTTCCAGCCCTGGACCTGGACGGGCTTGCCGCGCTCGTGGCTGACCTTCTCCCAGCGCTTGGCCCACTGGTCGTCGGCCTCGGAGACCTTGCCCGAGTCCTTGTCGAAGTACAGGGCCTTGCCCTCGCGGTACGACTGCACACCCATGTTCACCGTGGCGATCGCGGCGTAGCCCAGCGAGGCCGGGCAGAGCGTCTCCTGGTTGTTGGAGCGGATGCAGCCCAGGTAGTGCTCCCAGAGGGCCAGCGTGTCGTTGCGGGGCTGCTCGGGGTTGACCAGCTCGCCGCCCTCGCCGGTGTTGGCTCCCGGAGGGGCCGGGCGGCCGTCGATCTTCTGGGCCGCCACGCGGTAGCCGTCGGTGGGGCTGCCCCCGAAGCGGATGGTGCCGGTGTGGCCACGGATGACCTCGCCGAGCTGCACGTCGTTGCACATGGTGGCCGAGATGATGACCTGGCAGCCCTCGTTGTAGTCGGCGACGACGGTGGCCACATCGGGCACGTCGCGGCCGTCATACTCCATGTACAGGCCGCCGGCGCCGACGACGCGGCGGGGGAACGTGACGCCCATCGCCTGGATCAGGTGGGTGAGCTGGTGCACGAACAGGTCGGTGTACATGCCGCCGCCGAAGTCCCAGTAACAGCGCCACTGGGCGTACTTGGCGCGGTCGAAGGGCTGCTCGGGGGCCAGGCCGAAGTCCGTGCCGAGGAACATCTTCCAGTCGACGGTCTTCGGGTTCATGTCCTCGGTCAGCGGGTAGTACCGCCACTGACCCATGTTGCTGTTGCGGTAGTAGCTGGTCTGGCCCTGGAGGACCTTGCCGATCTTGCCGTTGATGATCTGATCGTTGGCCATCTTCCAGCGCGGATCGGCCGTCGACTGAACGCCGACGGTCATGACCTTGCCGCTCTTCTGCACCGCCTCGGCGACCCGACGGGCCTCGTCGATGGTGTGCGTCATCGGCTTTTCGCAGTAGACGTCCTTGCCGGCGTCCAGCGAGTCGATCGTCTGCTTGGCGTGCCAGTGGTCGGGCGTGGCGACCAGCGTCACATGCACGTCCTTGTTGTCGATCAGGCGACGATAGTCTTTCGTCACCGCGTTCTTGTCGTTCGCGTCCAGACCGATCTTCTTGGCCGAAGGATACAGACCGCGACCGACCTGGTCGTTGCCGTCCCAAACGTCCGCGACGCCGATCACTTCGACGTTGCCGCCTGCTTCCTTGATCCGGCGCAGGATGCGGATGTGCTCCTGTGCACGGCCGCCAGGCCCGATGATGGCCACGTTCACGCGCTCGTTCGCGCCTTTGACGGCACCGATCGCCGGGTGGGCGATCGTCGATGCGGCAAGCGCCGTCGCACCCGACGTGCCAATGAAACCGCGACGACTGACCCTGGTCTCGTTCGGAGGTGTCATGTGAGGAATCTCCCTCGTGTGTTCCGAATTGTTGCTGTGATGGATCGAAGGTCTTCGTCGCTGTGGATGAGCAAGCAACGATCTGCGGCCTTCTGGATACGTGGTTATACAGTTTGGCGATTCG
>CAZUZD010000441.1:0-4452 GCA_964624465.1 uncultured Isosphaeraceae bacterium | reverse complement strand
GGGCGGTGCCGGCCAGCCGGGCAACACCCCCGGCGGCGCTGGTCGGCCTGGCGGCGCGGGCGCCCCGGGTGGCACCGGCCAGCCGGGCGGCAGCCCCGGCGGCCCTGGCGGCTCGGGCAGCACGCCGCGGCTCTGAGCCGGCGCCCCTTCGCCCCGATCGGCCCCACCCCGAGGGCCCCTGCCGCACCACTCCACCACGACGCCGGTCGGACCCGCGAATGCCACCCGGCGTCGCCGTCCGGCCGGCGTCGCGTTGCGCCCGGCTGTGCTCAGGCCCGGCCCGTCGGGATCGGCACCGGATCGCGGGGCGCGGGGTCGCGGGTGAGGTGAAAGGCGAGGGCGAGCCCGCGCCGCGACAGGCGGGGCGCGCGGCTGGCCAGGTCGAGGAGGGTCGGCCGCACCAGGGCGTGGTGGTAGAGCCGGCAGAGGTTCACCCGGCGGTCGAACCGCCGCCGCCAGGCCGCCTGCACCGCCCCCTGGGTCGCGGGCGTGACGCCCCCGGCGCCCGGCCCGAGCGCCTCCAGGACCGCCACGGCCAGGCCCTCGGCGCCCAGCAGGGCCATCGTCATGCCCTGGCCGCCGAGCGGGTCGACGGTGCCCTGGCAGTCGCCGGCGTAGAGGATGCCCGCGCATCGGGGGGTCGCGACCTCGACCCGGACCCCGGCGACCGTCTTCCAGGGCCCGACCGGCGCCGAGGCCGCCAGCAGCCGCGCCAGCACCGGATTGCTCCCCAGCACGGTGGCCGCCACCCGATCGAGGTCGCCGCGCGCCGCCTGCAGGGCCGACTCGGGCAGCAGGGCGCACAGGTTCGTCCGCCCGCCCTCGATCCGGCAGGTGCCGCCGTAGCCGCCGGCCACCAGGTGCAGGCCGACCATGCCCGCCGGCTCGGTGGCGTCGGGGTCCGGGACGTCGAGGTGCCGCTTGAGGCCGAACAGCCCCGGCCGCGTCGCCAGCCGGCTCCGGGGGCGCACGGTCCCCGTCTGCCGGACCAGGGCCGAGCCCCGGCCGTCGGCCGCCACCACGATCCGGGCGGCCACCGCCACCGCCTCGCGCTGGCCCTCGGGCCGGGCCCGCACGCCGACGACCCGATCGCCGTCGAGCACCGGCCCGAGCACGCGGTGGCCGTCGAGCAGGGTGACGCCGGCGGCGACGGCCCGGGTCACGAGCAACTCGTCGAGCGCCAGACGGCTCAGGCCCAGGCCGGGGCGGCCGTCGGGGCCGGCGACGTCGGCGACGAGCTCACGACCGCGTGGGGTCGTGAGCCGCACCCGGGTGATCGCCTCGGCGCCCAGCGATTGCACGTCGGGCCCGAGCCCGAGCCGCTCCAGCGCCGCGGCCCCCTCGGGGCTGAGGTACTCGCCGCAGAGCTTGGGCCGGGGGAACGTGCCCGCGTCGATCAGGGCCACCCGCGCGCCGGCCCTGGCCAGCCGCAGCGCCAGCGAGCCGCCGGCCAGGCCGGCGCCGGCGATCGCCACGTCGAACGGCGGGCCGATCACCTCGGCCGCGTCAGGCTCCACGGCCCTGGGGCTGGGCATGCGGCGAGACCCGGGAACCTCCGGGCCGACCGATCGGGGCACTCGCCCCGACCCGGTCCGGCCCGCTGGCTCCACGATCGTCGAACCGCCCCCGACCTCGCAAGGGGCGTGGCGTCCGCCCCCTGCCCCGGCTCAGCGGCCGCGGCGGCGGGCCACCCGCGCCGGGCCGGTCGGGGCCGACGGGACGGTCTGGTACGGCAGGACCTTCACGCCGTCGGTGGCGATCCCGATCCGGAAGTCGCCGCCGGCCTGGCCGTTGCCGCTGGCGAAGCGGCCGCGGTACTCGCCGTCGAGGGCATTGCCGGCCAGGTCGCGCACGCCGGCCGTGCCACCCGAGGTCGCCCGGAACTGGTACCGCAGGCCGTGGCCGATCCGGCCGCTGGTCGTCCGCAGCCGCACCATGGCCGAGGTGCCGGCGGCCTGCACGCCGGCGTCGGCCAGGTTCAGGCCGATGGGCACCGGCCGGGGGCTCACGGCCCTCACGAGCTGGAAGTTCGCCAGCTCGGCCAGCGTGCGCGGGTCGAGCCCGGCGCCGGCGTCGCGGAGCTCCAGGCCGATCCGGCCGGTGCGCGGGTCGACCGTCAGGCTCTGGGCCGTCGGCGCCACGGTGTCGATGACCAGCGGCGCCAGGTGGGCCGTCGCCGTGGTCCCGCCGAGGGTGGCCGCCGCGTGGACCTGGTACGTCGCGTCGGCCAGGGCCGCCATCGGCGTGACGGCCCAGGCGCCCGCCGCGTCGGCGGTGGCCGTACCCAGTGGCACCGCCGCCCCGACGGCCGGCGTCGCCGTCAGCGCGACCATGGCGCCGGGGGTCGCCCGGCCCCGGAAGGTCGGCCGGGTCACGTTCGTGATCCCGTCGGCGTTCGAGGCGCCGCTGTCGCTGGCCGGGTCGAGGGCGCCGGTGACGGCGACGGTGGGCGGCGTCGTCGGGTCGACGGCCGAGACCCGGACCGTGGAGGTGGCCGTGGCGGAGGTGCCGCTGGCGGAGGTCAGGCTCACGACCACGCTGCGACTGCCGGTCGTCGCGTAGGTGTGCGTGCCGATCACCTGCTGCCGGCCCTGGCCGTCGGAGGCGATCGTGCCGGGCCCGCTGGTGCCGTCGCCCCAGTCGATGCCGGCGATGATGGCGCCCGGGTCGCCGGTGACGGTGAACGTGGCCACCGGCGCCGTGAAGGCGACGCCGGCGCGGGCGTCCAGGTCGGGCACCGGGCTGGCGTCGATCGCCGGGTCGACCGGCGGTGCGGACGGGTCGACCGACCGCTGGCCGCCGAACGACCAGTAGTAGGCGAGCCTCGCCTCGGCGCCCGGGGCAATGGTGATCGACCGCCACTCCAGGCCGGCACCGTTGTCGAGGTAGTTCGGGTCGGCGTCGTGGGGGGCGGGGCCGCCGGGTCCGAGGATGGTGCCGTCGAGGTGGCCGCCGGTGCCGATCGCCTGCCAGAGGGCGCTGAACTTCGCCTCCTGGAACGATGTGGGGGCGAGCCCGCCGCCGGCGGTCTCGGGCTGCACGAAGATGCGGTAGGTGCCCGTCACGTCCTCGCCGCCGACGGCGCCCGTGGCGGGGTCGCGGTAGCCGACGCCCTTGTCGCTGCTGGCCAGGTACAGGTCGGCCGCGGCGAAGACGTCAATCACCAGCGGGCTCGGGCCCGGGTTGGCCAGGGTGGTGTCGACCCGGAAGTGCTCGTCGCCGGCGTGGTAGGTCGTCACCTGCGTGATCGCGAACGGGTGGCTGGCGGCGGCCCCGTTGGTGGCGCGGAGGGTGGCGCTGGTGCCGTCGGCCGACTTCGACAGCTCGGTCGGGGTCAGGCCCTGGGCGTTCGTCGGGCCCATCGCGGTGCGGGGCCGGAAGGACAGGTTCGGTCCGTAGACGGCGCCGTCGGCGGTGCGAACGAAGATCCCGGCGTCGCCCGGGGCCCCCTCGGCCGGGAAGACCTGGCCGTTGCCAAAGCCGCTGCGGCGGACCTGGAAGGTGCCGTCGTCGGCCAGCGTCAGGGCCGTGATCGGTCCGGGGCCGCTCAGGGTCACGGTCGCCAGCAGGGCGCGGGCCTCGCAGACCTCGGCCAGCGGGCGGGCGGCCCGGCGGGGGCGCGGGCGGGCGGGTCGGGTCGAGTCCGGGCGGACGGGCGGCGCGAGATGGTGCATCTGGTTCAGCCTCGAACCCGGGGCACGCCCAGGAGGTTGAGGGGCCATCGGCCGACCCGCCGCACGGGCAGGCGACCCCGACCGGCCCCGCCGACCGGGCGGGCCGGACGCCGGGGCCCGCATGGCCCTGGAGGTTGGATGTGGTTCTCTAGCACAGGAATCGGCATCCGCGCCGTCGATCTCGACCGCCGGCGCCCGGTTCGGCCCCGACACGGCCTGCTCCCGTCATGCATCACCGCGTGGTCGCAGGCAGGCGCCGCACCACGACCATACCCCGGCGGTGGCGCCGTTGGCGAGGGAAAATGGGGCGACCGCGCGGGCCTGCCCGGGGCGGGCGGGCGGCCGGCGCGGTCGGTCCGGGATCGGGGCGTCCGGGGTGCGGGGGCTCGCCTCAGCGGCCGGGGCGGATGCGACCGATGCCGTGGTAGGTGAAGCCCAGGCTGGCCATGCGGGCCGGGTCGTAGAGGTTGCGGCCGTCGAAGATCGCGGGCGACTTGAGCAGCCGCTTCATGACCTCGAAGTCGGGGTTGCGGAACTCGCTCCACTCGGTGGCGATGGCCAGGGCGTCGGCGCCTTCGAGGCAGCCGTAGGGGCGGTCGAAGAAGGTGATCCGGTCGCCGTAGAGTTCGCGGACGTTGGGCATCGCCTCGGGGTCGTGCACCCGCACGGCCGCCCCGGCCACCAGCAGGGCGTCGATCAGGACCAGGGCGGGCGCCTCGCGGACGTCGTCGGTGCGGGGCTTGAAGGCCAGGCCCCAGACCCCGATCGTCTTGCCGGC
>CAZUZD010000440.1:0-4516 GCA_964624465.1 uncultured Isosphaeraceae bacterium | reverse complement strand
AACCGATTGTTGAACAATCGCTCAGCAACCGGGAACCCGGGGCCGGCGGAGTGGCCAGACCGGGGGCGGGCCGCTAGGCTCGTGAGGATCGCGACCGGCGTTCGCCGGGGCGCCCTCCGTGCCTCGAAATCCAGGGTCCGCACCATGAGCACCCGCGTCCGCTTCCTGGGCCACTCGTGCCTCCTGATCGAGTCCGACGGCCGGTCGATCCTGATTGACCCGTTCCTGACCGGCAACCCGGCCGCCGCGGCCACGGCCGACGAGCTGAAGGCCGACTTCATCCTCGTCACCCACGGCCACGAGGACCACGTCGGCGACACCATCGCCATCGCCGCCCGCGCCGGCGCCACCGTGGTGGCGAACTTCGAGATCAGCAACTGGTTCCAGGCCCGCGGCGTCCGGAACGTGCACGCCATGCACCTGGGCGGCAGCCACGCGTTCCCGTTCGGGCGCCTGAAGCTCACTATTGCCTTCCACGGCTCGGCCTTGCCCGACGGCTCCTACGGCGGCAACCCGGCCGGCCTGCACCTGTTCCTGGCCGACGGCACCCGGATCTACCACGCCGGCGACACGGCGCTCTTCGGCGACATGGCCCTGATCGGCGAGGACGGCGTCGACCTGGCGTGCCTGCCCATCGGCGACAACTTCACCATGGGCCCCGACGACGCGATCCGCGCCCTGAAGCTCCTCAAGCCGAAGCGGGTCGTCCCGATCCACTACAACACCTGGGGCCTGATCGCCCAGGACGCCGCTGCCTGGGCCGACCGCGTCCGCCGCGAGACCGCCGCCGAGCCGGCCATCCTCCAGCCCGGCGACTGGCTCGAACTCTGATCCCGATCGCCGGCCGGCCGGCCCATCCGGACCACCGGCCGGGTCCGAGGCCTGGAGTGGACCATAAGACTCATTATCGGACATTGCCCCGGGGGCCAGAAATCGGCCCCTGCCGTCCCGGGACCGCGATCCGGGCCCTCCGGGCGGACTCCGGTCAGTCGGCCCGGCGGTAGACCAGCTCGCCGTCGATGACCGTCTCGGTGACGCGGGCCGAGCGGATCGCGGCCGGCGGGACGGCGAACAGGTCGCGGTCGAAGACGGTCAGGTCGGCGGCCAGGCCGGGCCGGATCGTCCCGAGCCGGTCCTCGGCGAACCCGGCGACGGCCGCGCCCTGGGTGAACGCCCGGAGCGCCTCGGCCAGGGTCAGTGACTGCTCGGGATGCCAGCCGCCCTCGGGCCGGCCGTCGGCGTCCTGGCGGGTGACGGCGGCGAACAGGCCCCAGGCCGGGTCTGGGATCTCGACCGGGAAGTCGCTGCCGAACGCCAAGGGGACGCCCGCCTCCAGGAACCAGCGCCAGGCGTACGCCCCCCGGACCCGCTCGGAGCCGGCCCCGAGCCGCAGGTCGGCCCAGCGCTGGTCGGTGGCCACATGGGACGGCTGCATCGAGGCGATCACCCCCAGCGCCCGGAACCGGTCGACGTCCGCCCGCCGGACCACCTGGGCGTGCTCGATCCGCAGTCTCGGGTCCGCCGCCTTCGGCACCGCCGCCCGTGCGGCCGCGAACGCGTCCAGGACCATCGCGTTGCCACGGTCTCCGATTGCATGCACGCAAACCTGCCAGCCATGTCGCAGCGCGGCCTCGGTGGTCTGCTGGAGCACGGTCGGGTCGATGAGCCGCAGGCCGGTGCTGCCGGGCTCGTCGGCGTAGGGCTCGAACAGCAAGGCGCCCCGGGAGCCCATGGCACCGTCGGCGAAGAGCTTGATCGCCCGCAGTTCGAACCGGCGGCCAGGCTGCCGCGGGATCGGCGGCTGCGAGGCGAACGCGACCTCCTCGCCGGCGGGCGGGCTGGCCATGCCGGAGACGCGGAGCTTGAGCTTTCCCTGGCGGTCCAGGAGCCGGAACGTCTCGGCCGTGGCCCGGTCGACGCCCGCGTCGTGCACGCCGGTCAGGCCGACCTGGAGGCAGAGTTCCTGGGCGGCCAGGATCCGGCGAATCCGCTCGGCCTCGGTGGGCGGCGGCACGACGCGATCGACCAGTTCCATGGCGCCATCGACGAGCACGCCGGTCGGATTCCCCTCGGCATCGAGCAGGATCTGGCCGTCGGCGGGTGCCTTCGTGTCGCGGCTGATCCCGGCGCGCTTCAGGGCCGCCCCGTTCGCCCAGCCGGCGTGGCCGTCGACGCGGCGGAGCCAGACCGGCCGGTCGGGGGCCACGGCGTCGAGCACGGCGGCCGTCGGGAACGTCATGTCGGGCCAGAGCGACTGGTCCCAGCTCCGCCCGAGGATCCAGCCCGGCCCCGGCTGCTCGGCGATCCGCTGCCGCACCCGATCGGCAATCGCCCCGGGGCTGGTCAGACCCCGAAGTTCGAGCTGATCGGCCGAGGCGCCCAGGCCGCTCAGATGGCCATGCGCATCGATCAGGCCGGGCACGACCAGGCCCGCCGGCCGGTCGACGACCTGCGTTCGCGGCCCCCGGAACGGCTCGATCTCCGCGCGAGTTCCAACCGCCACGATCTGCCCCCGCCGGGCGGCCACGGCCTCGGCCCGGGGGTGGTCGGGATCGCCGGTCCAGATGTGGCCGGCGGTCACGATCAGGTCGGCCGGGCCGTCGGTGGCGGGCGTGAGCACCCGGCCGGCGAGCGTCTCGGTGAAGCCTCCGTCGCGGATCACGGCCTGGCCGTTGAGGAGGAGGTGCCGCACCCCGGGGGCGAGCTGGGTGGGGTCGTCGTAGGTGGCGGCGTCGCGAAACGTGGCCGGGTCGAAGACGAGCACGTCGGCGACGGCCCCCGTCCGGATCGTCCCGCGCTCGCTCAGGCCGAGGATGGCCGCCGGCAGGCCGGTGGCGGCGTGGATCGCCTGTTCGAGGGAGATCACGCCGTCGTCCAGGGCGTAGCGAATCTTGCGCGGGAAGGTGCCATAAGCCCTCGGGTGCGGCTTGTCGCCGCCGCCGGGGGCGTGCGCCGAGCCGTCGGAGGCGGTGGCGACGTAGGGGCGCATCAGGATCGTGCGGACGTCCTCCTCGCTCATGCCGAAGCTGATCGCCGCGGCGCCGCCGTGGGACTGGATGTCGAGGACGACGTCGGTGGCGCTGACGCCCTCGGTCCTGGCGATCGCGGCGAGGTCGTGGCCCACGCGCTCGGGCCGGGGCCCGTAGCGGGCGATCCGCACCGTGGCGCCACCGTCGCGCAGGGCCAGGGCGGCGTCGATCGCGCGTCGCAGCGGCGGGCCGCTCTCGGGGTCGGCGGCGATCCGGGCGAACGCCTCGCCGGTGACGGCCTGGACCGCGTCGGGCAGGAGCATGGCCCCCAGCGAGGTGCTGCTGGCCGTGTACGGATACTGGTCGGCCGTGACCCGCAGCCCCTGGGCGCGGGCGGCCTCGATGCGCTCCAGGGCGGCATTGGCCCGGCCCCAGTTGCGGCGGCCGCTGGCCTTCAGGTGCGAGATCTGCACCGGCGCCCCGGAGTCGCGGCCGATGGCGATCGCCTCGTCGATGGCCTCCAGCAGCGCGTCCCCCTCGCTGCGGATGTGGCTCGCATAGATCCCGCCGTGGCGGGCCACGACTCTCATGAGGGCCGTCAGCTCGGCGCGGCTGGCGTAGCGGCTGGGCACGTAGATCAGGCCCGAGGAGAGGCCCCAGGCGCCGGCCTCCATCTGAGTGGCGGCGAGGGCCTCCATCCTCTTGAGCTGCGCGGGGGTCGCCTTCACGTTGGCGTCGCCGACGACCTGGGACCGCAGGGCCCCCTGGGGGATCAGGTGGATGACGTTGGTGCCGGCCCCCTGCTCCCGGATCGCCCGGAAGTAGCGGGCGGTGTCGACCGGCCCGCTGCCGCAGTTGCCGGTGACGACCGTGGTCACCCCCTGTGCCAGGTAGTTGCGGTTGGCTCGGGTGGCGGGCTGGAGGATCGGGCCGTCGGAGTGCGAGTGCAGGTCGATGAACCCCGGCGCCACGATCAGGCCGCTGGCGTCGATGACCCGGGCGCCCTCGGCGGCCGCGAAGGTGCCCACGGCGACGATGCGGTCGCCCCGGATCGCGACGTCGGCCCGCCGCTCGGGCGCGCCGGAACCGTCGATGAGCCGGCCGTTGCGCAGCACGACGTCGGCCCGTACCGGATCGTCCTCGACGGCGTGAGCTGTGGCGACCATCGCCAGCCCGAACATGAGGAGCAGTCCCATGCGCCCGCCGCAGTCGAAGAATCCCTGGCGCAGCCCGTTCACGGCGTGACCTCCGGTCCCTGGTCGCGGTCCCCGGGGCCAGTATCCCGGCGGGGGTGCCTGGCCGCCAGCCCGTGAACCCGTGCGGGCGTGGCACAGCGTTTGTGGGTGGACTGACCGGCGGTCAGTTCCGGACGGACGCCCAGGCGGGGCGAGCGGCGACGCGGCAGGAGGGTGACGGCGCATGGCGATCGCGACGGATCGGTCCCCGACGGTCGGCGCGGAGGTCACGCCCGAGGGCGTGCACGTGCGCGTCTGGGCCCCCCGGGCCGGCCGCGTGGCGGTCGTCGTCGAGGGCGGGGCGCCCCGCGC
>CAZUZD010000439.1:0-4531 GCA_964624465.1 uncultured Isosphaeraceae bacterium | reverse complement strand
GGCGTGGCGCGGGCCGAGGCGATCCTCGCCGCCGCCTTCCCGTCGGCCGCCCGGTCGAGCGACGCCGCGGGCCTGGAGCGGCTCAAGGACCTGATCGACGCCGGCGACCTGTCCGGCGGCACCAAGCAGGCCGCCTTCCTCTCCTACCGCAAGCGTCGGGGCCAGGGGTCCCGGCCCCGACCCGAGCCGGAGTCCGGGCCCGAGCCCGGGTCCACCCCCGGCACGCCGCCGGCCTGAGCGGGGCCCGGCCGGCGCCCTGACCCCCGATCGCGGCCCGTCCCGCACGCCGTTCGAACCGAACCGGCCCGAGCGGCGAACCAGGGGTCGGCGCGGTGCGCCCGCGGGGTTCGGCTCGCCATGTGCACGGGGAGCCGGCGGGCGGGGCCGCGCCGGCCGCCGCCGCCCGGGATCTGCCCGCGCCACGGGCAGTCGTGCCGGATGCGATGGCGGCCAGGACCGTTTGCGCGGCCCGGCGGTTGTCGCGGGGCCCGGGACCGGGAACAATGCCACTGGCTGTGACGGCGGCTGACGGCGAACTTGGGCCTGACCCGAGGAGACCTGCGATGTCGGGCCGTACCCTGCTCCGGACCGGAGCGCGTGCCTGCGCCCTGGCCGGCGCCCTGCTGACGGTGGGCCAGCCCACCCGGTCGACCGCCCGCGCCGAGGACCACTTCCTCGTCATCGGCGGCGGCGCCGACCCGTCGGCCAACCAGGTCTCGCTCGAGAAGAACGTCCTGCTGTTCCGCACCCTGCTCGGGGAAAAGTACCCCAGCGGCGTGGATCAGGACGTGTACTTCAGCGACGGCGACGACCCCGGCCGCGACCTCCAGTTCTACCAGCCCGAGGCCGAGCTGCCGCGGGTGAACCTGCTGCTGGCCCGCGTCCTGCGCCAGACCAACGACCTGGGCGAGTCGTACCGCACCCACGCCGTGACCCCGGTGCAGGGGGCCTCCAACCGCGCCAACCTCGACCAGTGGTTCGCCACCAAGGGGAAGTCCCTCAAGGCCGGCGACCGCCTGATCGTCTACGCCACCGCGCACGGCTCGAAGGGCCCCAACGACGACCCGCACAACACGACCCTGATGCTCTGGGGCCACCAGGGCCTGCCGGTCAAGGACCTGGGCAGCCTGCTCAGGACCCTGCCGCCCGGCGTCAAGGTCGTCATGGTCATGGTGCAGTGCTACGCCGGCGGGTTCGCCGACCTGGCGCTCGAGGACCGGCCGCCCGGCAGCGAGGTCTGCGGCTTCTTCGCCACCACCTTCGACCGCCCGGCCGCCGGCTGCACGCCCGACATCGACGAGGAAAACTACCACGAGTACTCCAGCTACTTCTGGGAGGCGATCCGGGGCCGCACCCGCACCGGCCAGCCCCTGAAGCGCCGGGCCGACCTCGACGGCAACGGCCGCGTCACGTTCGCCGAGGCGCACGCCTACACCCTGCTCGAATCGGTCACCGTCGACATCCCGGTCAAGTCCTCCGACGCCTTCCTGCGCCAGTACAGCCGCGCCGGCGACGGCCTGCGGGGCGCCGACGACCCGGTCGACTCGCTGCGGGCCGTGGCCGCGCCCATCGACCGCGTCGTGATCGACGGCCTCTCGAAGGCCCTGGGCCTGACCGGCCCCGATCGCGCCGCCCAGGCGCGGGCGAAGGCCGAGGCGACCGGCCAGGCCAAGAAGAAGCTCGAGCGCGAGCTCCGCGACGCCACCCGCCGCTGCAACCAGGCCGCCGGCCCGATCCAGTGGGCCCTCTTTTCCCGCTGGCCCGAGCTCAAGAACCGCTGGAACCCCCGCGTCGCCGAGCTGCTCACGACCGAGTCCGACGCCGTGGTGCAGGCCATCGAGTCGCACCCGAAGTACGCCGAGTTCGAGAAGGCCCGCCAGCAGCTGGCCGCCGTCGAGGCCAGGCAGCTCGACCAGGACCGCATCTGGGTGAAGTGCCAGCGCCTGGTGCAGCGGCTCGAATCGGTCGCCCTGGCCGCCAACCTGCCCAAGGTCGCCGACGCCCCCACCGTCGAGCGCTACCGCCGCCTGACCGCCGCCGAGCGCGAGACCATCGGCCCGGTCCCGCCGGCCCCCGCCCGCCCCGCCACCGCCTCGGCCTCGGGCGTCATCCCCCCGCCCGTCCGCGTCAACCAGGCTCCCTGATCGACGACCGGACGGGAGCCGAAGCTCGGTCCGGTTCCCCGGTTGCTGGTGTGGCGTGGCCTGAGCGGAGCGTGGCCACGATTTCGGGAGCCTCCGCTCGCCTGGTGCCCGATCGTCGTCCCCGGCCTGCGAATCGTCGTCGTGGCCACGCTCCGCTCAGGCCACGCCACACGAGCCCGGCCCTTGAGCCGAGGCTGGGGACCCGGGCTCGGCACGGCGGAACCTGGGCACTCCGGTTCTTGGCCGGAAGAATTGCGAGGGGTGCCCGGGGTCCGCCCGGGCGGAGCCCGGATCCGGCGGCCGGCGCATCGTCGTCGTGGCCACGCTGGCGCTCAGGCCACGGCACACTGGCACAAGCCCTCAAGGCCGGGGCTGGGGATCCGGGCTCCGCACGGCGGAACCCGGGCACCCGGCCTTCCGGCAAAACCGATCGACCGTCGGGCGGGCCAGCCTCCGGGGGGCGGGGGGCCGATCAGCCCAGCAGCTCGGAGATGGGGGTGCCGCCGTCGACGACCTTGATGGGGCGGCCGATGGGGCTCATGTTCTCGCGGGTCGGGTCGATGCCGAGCGTGGTGCAGATGGTGCTGAGCAGGTCGTTGACGCCGACGGGGCGGTCCTTCACGGCGGAGCCGTCGTCGGTCGAGGCGCCCAGCACCTGGCCGCCGGTGATGCCGCCGCCGGCCAGGGCGACGTTGAAGACGCGGGGGAAGTGGTCGCGGCCCGCCTTGGGGTTCACCTTGGGCGTGCGGCCGAACTCGCCCATCCAGACGATCAGCGTACGGTCGAGCCGCCCGCGCTGCTTGAGGTCGCTGATCAGGGTCGCGAACCCCGGGTCGACCTGGCCGGCGAGGGTGCCGACGCGGTCGTGGTTGTTCTCGTGGGTATCCCAGCCGTTGGAGCGGACCTCGACGAACGGCGTGCCGGCCTCGACCAGCCGGCGGGCGAGCAGGCAGCCCTGGCCGAACGGGGTGCGGCCGTAGGCGTCGCGCAGGGTCGGGTCCTCGTCCTCCAGGTCGAAGGTCTTGACCCGGGGCGAGAGGATCATGCCGGCGGTCTGCGCGTAGAGCGCCTGATGGTCGCGGACCCGGTCGCCGCCGCCGGAGCGGGCGAAGCCCTGGCGCTCCAGGTCGGACAGCAGGCCGAGCCGGCGGCCGAACCGCTTGGCCTCGACGGCCGGGGCCAGGTTCTGGGGCGGCTTGGTCGGGTCCTGGACCACGAACGGCTCGAAGCTCGCCCCCAGCAGGCCGGCGCCGGCGGTGGGGCCGCCGATGCTGACGACCTGCGGCAGGTCGAACTTCGGGTCTCCCAGCTCGGCGGCGATGTTGCAGCCGAAGTTCGGGTGCTTGACCGTGGGCGTGGGCACGTAGCCGGTGTGCAGCTGGTAGCTGGCCCGCTGGTGGTTGCCTTCCTTGTTGGTCATCGAGCGGATCAGCGCGATCTCGCGCATCTGGGCGGCCGTGCGTTCCCAGGCCTCGGCGACCTGGATGCCGGGGACGGCCGTGTCGATGGCCTTCGTGCCGCCGCCGTTGGCGTGCTCGGGCTTGGGGTCGAAGGTCTCGAGCTGGCTGGGCCCGCCGGCCATCCAGAGCAGGATGCAGGACATCTTGCGGTCGCGGAGGTCGTCGGCGTGCGCGGCCATGAGCCGGGTCAGGCCCGAGCCGCCCAGGCCCAGGCTCATCCCGGCGGCGCCCAGGCCCAGGGCCTGGAGGAACCCGCGGCGGCGGAGCACGCCACGGCCGTCCATCGCCACGTTCACGAACGCGGTCTCGGTCATCGCGAGAGACTCCTTCGACGGTCCGGGGCGTCAGGCGCCCCGGCCGGGTCTGGCGGCGGATTGCGGTGTGCGGACAGGAGATTTCGCGGGGGCGTGGGCGTGGACCCGGCCCGGCTCAGCGGCGGCTGACGAACTCGGTCGAGTTGATCAGGGCCCAGAGCAGGTCCTCGAATGCCTCGCGGCGCTCGCCGACGCCGGCGATGTAGGTCAGGCTCGTCTGGAGCTCGTCCGGGTTGGCGCGGCGGGCCAGCACCTGCATGTACAGGGCCTGCACGGCGCCCGGGTTCTCGGGGTGCTCGCGGAGCAGCCGGCCGAGCATGGTGCCGGGCCTGGCCTGGATGAACCGGTTGATCTGCGGCCCGTTCATGAACGAGAGCGCCTGGGGGATCGAGCCCAGGCTGTCGTCGGGCGCGACCGACGGGTCGATGCCGAAGAGCGCGTTGAACTGCCCCCGCGGCCCGCCCACCCGGGCGGCGGCCCCGGCCCCGGCCCCGCCGCCGGCGCCCCGCATCGCCACCCGGCCGGGCAGGCCGGCGGTGGGAATCTCCAGCGCCTGGGTGAGGGCGTCGAAGATCTGGTCGGCCCGCAGCCGGCTCGGGCAGTTGGCGGCGAA
>CAZUZD010000438.1:0-4541 GCA_964624465.1 uncultured Isosphaeraceae bacterium | reverse complement strand
TGGCCGGAGCCTGCGGGGCGGGCATCACCTTGGCCGGAGCCGGGGCGATGGCCTGGGGAGCCGCCTTGGCCGGAGCCGGGGCGATGGCCTGCGGGGCCGCCTTCGCCGGAGCCGGGGCAGCGGCCAGCGGGGCCGCCTTGGCCGGAGCCTGCGGGGCGGGCATCACCTTGGCCGGAGCCGGGGCGATGGCCTGCGGGGCCGCCTTGGCCGGAGCCGCGGGGGCGGCCTGAGCGGCCGGGAGAGTCTTGGCAGGAGCGGCAGCCGGCAGAGCCTTGCCCGGCGCCTGCGGAGCGGCGGCGACCTGGGCCGAGGGCTGGGAATCGTACCCGTGCCCGAGACCGAGCGCCAGCATCACGACGGCAGAGCTGATCATCGCGTATCCCTCAATCCAGGATGGGACCGTGAGTCGCGGACGACTCGATCGCTGCGGAATGGGTCCTGACCACGCCGACCTGAGCAACCCGGACGAGGAGACCACGCGGCCGTCGAACGACGCGCCCTGCCCCCCACCGATGCCACCCGCGAGGCCGCATCCTGGATCACCGCTCGCCGGGAGGAACCACCCTGTCCCCCCACTGCGCCGGGTGCCGCCCCGCAGCAGTCTGCGAGCGGCCGGAAGCGTCCTCAAAAGTCGTTCGCGGCGGTCCTCCAAGGCCAACGGCCCACTCCGCACCCTCTTGTGGGGTGGCCGGGCTTATTCATCGGCTCGCCCCGGCCCCGGCCTGAATCCCCTCGAAAAATTGGAGGGGCTACCGTCTCGGCAAAGTTTGGGGGGTTTGACGAAGAACCGAAATCTGGGAGATGAAGCAGTCCGAATTGGGTCCACTGATGACTGACCCCTTGCCGAGCTAAGAGGGGCATCCGTGCAATGGATTGAAGGAATGACCGAGGGCCGCCCGTGGGGCGATGGGTCGGTCGAGGCGGCGGCGAAAACAGAGCCAGACGTGGGAGGATGTATGCGTAAGGGCAATTGGCGTGGCGGGTGGATGGCACTGGCCATGCTCGCCGGCATCACCGCGATGGGCGCAGCGACGCCGCCGGCCGACCGGGTGACCCCCGTGCCGCTGGGTGGTTCGTTGACGTCGCAGAGCGGCGAGAAGAGCTTCGGCGTGTACGTGCCCACCCGCTTCGGCGGTAACCTGAGCATCAAGGCCTCGGCCGGCACCGTCGAGAAGCTCACCGGCCCCGACGGCCGCGTGCGGACCAACGGCGACGAGGTGGGCACCGACGCCCACGGCTGGTACACCTTCAAGGTGGTGGGCGCCGAGGGCCCGTACACCGTCTCGACCGAGTTCGTGCAGGTGGCCCAGGCGACCAAGCTGCCCTGGAACTTCTACTACTGGCCGACCAAGAGCGACGCGATCCACGAGCCCTGGGACGGCACCGGCGACGGCATCGCCCGCTCGCAGGCGATGGGCGACGACGAGCAGGCGATCCCCGTCGGCATGCCCGCCCCTCCGGGCCAGGACGTCGTCCGCGCCGGCGCCAACGGGATCCTCGAGTCGGCCGTCGCCCCCGGCGACACCTCGACCTGGTTCCCGAACCTCTACGATGACCTGACCTTCCGGGGCGCCGACGGCACCCTGTTCGCCACCCCCGCCCCGATGCTCAAGTACGACCAGCTCTTCGGCCGGGGCGCCCGGGCCTACGAGGCCGCCTACGCCCAGAACCGCGACATCAACCGCTGGCCCGGCCACTGCCTCGGCGGCGCCGTCGCCTCGATCATGCTCAGCGAGCCCCGGCCGGCCCCCGGCTCGGGCGTCAGCCAGGACGAGCTCAAGGCGCTCTGGGCCGAGCTGGGCGAGAACCACCTCAACCACCAGATCGGCGACAACGCCAACAACATCCCCCCCGGCCCGCCCCGCGCCGGCATGGACCCCACCGACCCGTTCGTGCCGCGGTTCCACGCCATGATCGAGACCCACATCCGCGGCAACAAGAAGGCCGTGCTGGCCAACCTCCGCGGCTTCCCGCCCAACGGCACCAACAACGAGGTCTGGAACCACGGCGTCGGCAAGTACACCGCCAAGGTCTCGGCCGTCCCCGGCCGCGGCGAGCGCTCGGTGCGGGTCGACCTGGAGCTGACGGCCAACACCGGCTCGAACCTCAACAACGGCGACAACAAGCCGCGGGTCAACAAGTACTCCTACATCGTCGTCTACGGCCTCGACGGCAAGGTCGACGAGAGCCAGGCGAACCTCTGCGACTGGATCAGCGTCGGCGGCGAGGCCCTGTTCTGCCCGCTGAACGTGATGGAGGTCGTCAACAGCCGGTGGCAGGGGCATAACCCCGAGATCACCGAGTCGAACATCCGGGCCATCGACCTGGCCAACGGCGCCGGCTACGACGGCCGGTTCGCCGGCACCCCGCCGCAGTTCCGCCCCGTCGGCACCTACGAGGCTGGCCGGCCCCAGTTCGCCCTCGGCAACCGCAACGGCGCCTTCGGCAACGGCGCCGACAACCAGCCCAGCACCGGCGGCCGTCGCCTCTTCGGCCGCTTCTTCGGCCGTTGATCCGACCCGGCCGGGCCCGCCCGGCCCCGCCCCGCCCCTGCCCTCCGATCCGCCCGACGCCCCCCGCACCCTCCCGCCCCTCCCCCGGGCCCGAGCGTGCGGGGGGCGTCGGCATTCCCGCACCGACCCCGAAACCGCCCGAAACCCCGGACCAGCAAGGTCGCCGCCAAATTCCCCGACCGCGCAGCTCACCTAATTCCACATTTTCGGCAGAGTCGCTCAAGTCGAGGGGGCGGGCGGGTCGATCTCCTGGAGCAGAGGGGTCGGTGCCATCGCGCCGGCCGCTCACGATCGCGGGGTGGGGGTGAGGGCCGCCTGATCGGGCCCGGAGCCGCCTGCCCCTCCCGCACCTTCTGGAATTGACGACCTGAGCTGCGCGGGCTGGAGGATGACCATGACCACCCAGACTGCTTCCCGGACCGCGCCGCGGGCGCGGACCGCTGCCATGTCCCCGTTCGTGCCGGTGTTGATCCGCGTGCCGACCGTGCCGCACCCGACGACCCGGGCGGCCCTGAACCGTGGCCGCGCCTCGGCGCGACCAGGCCGTCCGAAGCCACGCCGGCGGCTGCGGCGCGAGGTCCGGCTGGCGGCCACCGCCCTGGCCCTGGGGGTGCCGCTCTGCTGGGGGTTGCTCACGCTCTCCGAGCCGGCGCTGCGGCTGTTCCGGCCGCTGCCCGCCGCCATCGAGGCGAGCGCTCCGGCCCCGGACCCCGGCCCGACGGCCGCCTGGGCGACGCTCTCGGTGGTCCCCGTCGACGAATCGGCCGGCCCGCCCCCGGACGCGGTCCGGTCCGCGACGGAACCCCAGGCCGCGGCGAGTTCTGCGGTGGGGTTCGCGCTTCCGACCCTGGGTTTCGAGGGATCGCTTGATGCGGGACATTGACCAGGCCCTGGCCCGACACTACGACGCCGCGTCGCCCGCCCCGCGGGGTGCCAGCCGGCGCCCGTCGCGGCCGGCGACGTCGCGCCCCGGCCCCCACTTCGCCGTGCCGCCCCGCCCCCCGGGTCCGGCCGGCCCGGTGGACCGGGTCGACCTGGAATGGCCGGCCACCGTGCTGGCCCTGGAGCAGGCGCACGGCCCCCGGTTCCACGCCCTGGCCGAGACCGTGCGCCAGGTCAGCGCCGAGCGGCGGTATCGCGTGCTGCTGTTCACCAGCGCCCACCGCGCCGAGGGCCGCACGACCCTGGTCCTGACCCTGGCGCGGGCCCTGGCCCGCCGGCCCGGCCGCACCCTGCTGGTCGACGGCGACCTCTCCGGCCCGATGCTCGCCCGGTTGCTGGGCCTGCGCCCGAGGATCGGCCTGGAGGACCTGCTCGCCGGCGAGCACGCGATCGCCGACGCCCTGGTCGACCCCGGCGAGGGGAACCTGGCGATCCTGCCGCTGCGGGCCGCCGTGCCGCGACCGCGGGAGGTGATCGGCAGCCCCGCCTGGACCGGGCTGATGGGCCGGCTCGGGTCGAGTTTCGACCTGGTCCTCGTCGACGGCAGCCCGCTGTTCACCGGCCTGGGCTCGACCCGGCTGCCGGCGGGCGTCGATGCCGCCGTCCTGGTGCATCATCGGGCCGTCAGCGGCGAGCGCGCCCTGCGGCGCGCCCGCTCCGCCCTGGCCGGCGCGGGCATTCCCCTGCTCGGCCTGGCCGAGACGTTCGTGGGCTGAGCGTTGCGCAGCCGGTCGGCCGCGGAGCCGGGCGAAGAGGAGCGGAGACGAGCGGGCGGGGCCAGGGAGGCCGGCCGGCCAGGAGGGCGGGAGTCCGCGATGTACGAGACCCATTTCGGCCTGCACACCCGGCCGTTCGCCGAGTCGCTCGATCCCGACGGCTTCGTGCCGCTGCCCGAGGCGGTCGCGGTGGCCAACCGGCTCCGCTACGGCCTGGAGGATGGCACCGGGGCCGCCCTGATCGTGGGGCCGCCGGGCGTAGGCAAGACATTGCTCGCCCATCGGCTGGTGGCTGCCATGGGCAGTCGACCCGTCTGGATCGACTACCCCGCGCTGTCGGCCGCCGAGCTGCTCGCCTACCTGGCCGACG
>CAZUZD010000437.1:0-4541 GCA_964624465.1 uncultured Isosphaeraceae bacterium | reverse complement strand
GCGTGAAACTCCGGGCCAACGAATCCTCCGTCTGCACTCGCTGGCATCTGTCACCCTTGGATCGGGACGGACACCAGCGAGTGCGGTCGGACGGCGCATCCCGCGTCCTCGGCCTCCAACATCGTAGGATGAGGCCGCGCTCGCCCTTGAAATCCTGGAGGGATTTTCAGCCAGTGAGCTCGGAGCCGGCTGCGACCCGGCGGTTCGCTTCACCGCTGCGGATCTCAACCCCTGGGACCCGCCTCAGCTTGGTCTGGTCAGCACTCACCTCGGCGACGAGCCGCATCGCACAGGTCCGAACTCGGTCGTGGGAACTCACCGACCGAGCAGGCTGCCCGATTCTGGTTGCTCCGCGGGCTGCTTGCCAGCAAGTTCAGACTCACCCCCGAGGATTTTGCGAGCGGCCGAGGCACATCTGGATCGGCTCGCCGGCCACAGCCTGAATAATCCCCAGGTCCGGAAGGAACTGGCCCGCGGCTTTGCGAGCCAGAGTTTGCTCGATCGGGCGATGGCGTCCTGGCTCGGACCAGGCCGACCGCCTCGCTCTCGGCGGCCCTGCGTCACGTTTCGCGAGAGGCGGACGCCGCCGGGTTTGCCGCTCGCCAGGCCGCCGAGGCCTTCGGTTGGGAACTCACCCGGAAGCCTGATGACCTCTCGGTCCGCTCGGGCCTGGCGATGGCCCGGGGGATTCCTGCGCGGGTACGACGCGGCCAGCGGTTCCTCCGCGGGGGGCTCAAACTGTCCCCCGACCCGGCGCTCGGCCAGGCCCTGGCCAACGCTCACCTCGCCGAGGATCGAGCTCGGGCCCACGACTGCTTTTAGCCCGGTCTCGGCAGCATCATCACGCAGCAGGAGCTGTCGGCGATGAGGTTGAACCCGGCCGCTCCGTGCCTCTGGATCGCGACTGGCAACGGTCCGGCTGCACGTTCCGATCTTCAGGAGGAACTGGGCGGGCGGTTCCTGGGAAGACCCGGGATCGTCAGGACGACCTGGTGGTTGGCACAGCTTTGAGACAGTCGGGTGTGCCAACGAAAAAGGCTCGTAGCAACCCCCGAAGATTTCGGGACTTACGACGAGCCTTGATTGCGGAGCGGAGAGGGAGGGATTCGAACCCTCGGTACGGTTTGACCCGTACACGGCATTTCCAGTGCCGCACCTTCGGCCTCTCGGTCACCTCTCCGTGTTCTAACTTCTCTCCAGCACAATAGTTATGATCGGTGTTTTTGTAAAGTCCTTTCGTTGAAAATTTGTAAAGTTTATTGTAAAGGAATGGGGCGGAGTTCGGTCCGCCCTGGCCAGAGTGTACGACATGCCCTGGACCCAACGCAAGGGATGAGTGCGGGCTGTGTTCTGGCGATACGGCAACGATTATCGTCTCACGCCAAGCTGCCAGGGGGCGGTCGTCGCCAACCGCCGGACGGGTCTTGAGCGTGGCTTCGCCGGCTCCAACGGTTACGCCGAGGAGCCTGGCCTCGGCCCGCTCGACTTCCTTCAGACCGGTCGGCGGACGATCGGGTAGTGGCCTGGCTCCACCTCTACTGCGGCTCGGGCAAGGCGCTGGTCCAGGCGGCGGAGGCCGTCCACGCATGGCGGCTGGAAAGGGAGATCGTCGGGCTCGATCTGATCGGGAGTTCCACCAGCCAGGGACCGACCTGTGCGGCCTGCGGCTGGTCGAGGTGTCCCTGAATTCTTGGCGACCTGAGCGCCGCTTCGACCTGATCACCTGCGTTCACGGCCTGCATTACGTCGGCGACAAGCTCCGGCTGGTCGCCCGTGCCGCCTCGTGGCCCACCGAGTACGGGCTGTTCGTGGCCGGCCTCGATCTTCACAACCTGAAGTTCGCCGACGGCAGGCCGTCGGGGCGGCGGATGATCACCGACCTTCGACGTGCCGGCCTGGAGTACGATCGCAGGCGGCGGCTGGTGACCTGCCGGGGTCGCAGGATCGTGGACCTGCCCTATCGCTACATCGGTGCCGACGACCGAGCCGGTCCCAACTACACCGGACAGCCCGCCGTGGATTCGTATTATGAGCCCGACCCGCCCAGGTGTCCCGTTCGGACGGGCTCGCCCTCGCCCCTTCAGCCCGCCTGCCGCAGGGCCTCCGAGGCGATCGCCTTGGTGTCGTCGAAGTAGTCGTCACGGAGCATCCACTGGAGGTAATCGGGCTTGGTCCGGGCGATGTCCTCCAGCGACCGGCCCTTGTACTTGCCCTTGATGAAGACGACCGTCCCCTCCTCGCACCGCCCGAACATTCCGCTCAGGTCCAGCGCCTTGGGGTCCGTGCAGTGCTCGTGCAGGCCGTCGATCGTCCGGGGCAGGTCATCATACCGGGAGACCTGGGCGTCGAGGATCGCCAACGTCGCCAGCACGTCGGCCGTCGCCCCGTGCGCCCCCTCATGCTCCAGGCCGCAGTAGAACCGGTAGGCGGCCGTCAGGTCACGCCGCTCCCGCTGGTGGAAGATGTGGCAGGCGTCGATGACCCTCCGCCCGGCGACCGGGAAGGCGACCCCGGCCCGGTTGTACTCGGCGGCCAGCAGCCGCAGGTCGTACTTCAGGATGTTGAAGCCCGCCAGGTCGCAGCCGTCGAGGTATCTGGCCAGGCCCGGGGCGATCGCCCGGAAGGTGGGGCAATCGGCCACGTCGTCGTCGGTGATCCCGTGGACGGCGGTGGCCTCGGGCGGGATCGGGACGCCGGGGTTCACCCGCCGGGTCCGGTGGTCCGCCTGGCCGCCGGGGGAGAGTTTGAGGACGCTGACCTCGACGATGCGGTCGGTCTTGGTGTCGGTGCCGGTCGTCTCCAGGTCGAGCACGGCGAGCGGCCTGTCGAGCGTGATGTTCTTGAGCATGGTGTCCCGACCCCGGACGTTGCGGTGACGAATCCTGCGGCCGTGCCCTGGGCAACTCCTTCCTGTCATTATCGGCCACCGACGCCGATCACTTGAGTTCGGGCTCGACCCGGCGTTTGTCCTCGACGCCTCGGTTGATACGCCGCTTCGGCCGGCGGGCGGGGCCATCGAGCGAGCGGCTGCTACTGCTGTTCGAGCGCACGCAGGTCCGAGAGGACGAGTGGCCGCCCCCTGGTCGGGGTGCACGGGGATGCTATCGTGGGGCTGGGTTTCCGTCCCGAGCCGGGGAGCCGTCTCCGATGCCGTCACGCCACGTCGTCGCCAGGGCGATCGTCGCCCTCTTCGCCTTGCTGTCCGCCAGCCACGCCGACTCCCAGGATTTCGGGCCAAGGGCTTCGGAGCCCGTCACCGGACCGCCGAAGTCGTTGAAGGTGGCCGCCGTCCAGTTCCGCTCCTGCCGTGACCTGGACAGGAACGTCGCCGGCATCACCGCCCACATCCGCCGCCTCACCGGGCAAGGCGTCCGGGTCGCCGTCTTCCCCGAGTGCGCCCTGACCGGCTACTTCGAGGACGTGGTGAAGGCGACCTCCGCCGAACGGTTGGTAGAAGCCGAGCGAAAGGTCGCCGACGCCTGCCGGGAGGCCGGGATCTACGCCGTCGTGGGCACGCCCCATCGGGATGGCGAGAAGCTTGTCAATTCGGCCACAGTCATCGACCCCTCGGGCCAGGTCATAGAAAGGTATCACAAGGTCCAACTCGCCGAGCCCTGGCCCATCCCCGGCGACCACCTGTCGGTCTTCAAGGTCGATGGGGTGCCCTGCTCGATCCTCATCTGCCACGACGAACGCTACCCCGAACTGGTGCGGCTGCCCGTCCTGGCCGGGGCGAGGGTCGTCTTCTACGTCTCGCACGAGTCGGGCGTCCGGCAGGAGGCCAAGCTCGGCCCCTACCGGGCTCAGATCCAGGCGAGGGCCGTCGAGAACACGGTGTACGTGGTCCACGCCAACGCCCCGGCCAACGACGACCTGACCGGCTCGCACGGCCAGAGCCGAGTCGTCGCCCCGGACGGCAACATCGTCCAGGAGGCGTCGATGTTCGGCGAGGAGGTCGTCGTGGCCGACCTGGACCTGAGCCGGGCGACGGCGGCCAACGCCCACAAGAGACTTGGCCGGGGGCCGCTGACGGACTAGTGGAGGGAGGGCTTGAAGCGGGTCCGCATCGTCGGGGACGGGACACCGGCCCCCGCAGAGGAACGGCGATGAAGGCGGTGATCATCGGCGCACCCACCCCGATCATCCTCGTCGAGGGATGTCCCGGCGGACCTCGCTGCGGCACGGCGACCCGCCCGCAGGTCAATCTGGGCGGCTCGGGGAGATCTTGTAGAGGTGGACCTGATAGCCCGTGAAGCGGTCCTCCCACTTGCCGCCGACGGCCTCGATAGTCCTACCCTCGCCCAGCACCTCGACTCGGGCCTCGCCCGTGCCGGGCACCGTGAACGTGGCCGTCGTCTCCCCCTCCCGCATGGCGACCGAGAACAGGTAGGTCGATCCGTCGTGCTGCTTGGCCACGAATGGGGGCAGTCCATCTACGCCGGTCTAGCGCAGATTACGACGCAAGCCGGTGCCGGTGTCAAGGGCGGGCAGACTATTGGCACCGCCGGCGGCGATGGACAGCCAGGCGCGCCGGCGGACGT
>CAZUZD010000436.1:0-4558 GCA_964624465.1 uncultured Isosphaeraceae bacterium | reverse complement strand
GGTCGGGGTGCGTCCCGGGGGGGGCCGGGCGCGGGGGGGGGGGCAGGGCCGGTCGGCACGCGGGAACCGGAAGCCTCGCTCAGCGGCCGGCGCCGACGGATTCGAGGGTCGAGTCAATCGTACCACCCCCGAGGCCGGTCAGCTCCTCCTCCATCTCGCGGAGCGCCTTGCTCTCGGTCTTGCTGTTGTAGACGGCCCAGGCGATGCCCACCAGGCAGACCAGGCCGATGATCCAGAGCGCCCACTCGTAGCCGCTGTTGCGGGCCGAGATGATGGCGCCCACGGCCAGCAGGGCGACCATGTTCATGACCTTGATCAGCGGGTTGAGCGCCGGGCCGGCGGTGTCCTTGAGCGGGTCGCCGACGGTGTCGCCGGTGACGGCCGCCTTGTGGCGCTCGGAGCCCTTGCCGGTGGTGGCCGTGCGGGGCTCGTCCTCGATCAGCTTCTTGGCGTTGTCCCAGGCGCCGCCGGCGTTGGACATGAACACGGCGAGCAGCTGCCCGACGATGATCATGCCGGCCAGGTAGCCGCCCAGGGCCTGGGTGCCCAGCCAGCAGCCGACCAGGATCGGCATCAGCAGGGCCAGCAGCGCCGGGCCGATCAGCTCGCGCTGGGCGGCCGTGGTGCAGATGTTGACGACCTTGGCGTAGTCGGGGGTCTTGGTCCCCTCCCAGATCGCCTTGTCGCGGAACTGGGTGCGGCACTCCTTGACGATCAGGAACGCCGCGCGGCCCACGGCGCGGATGAGCATCGAGCTGAACAGGAACGGCACCACGCCGCCGACCAGGGCGCCGATGAAGACCATCGGGTAGGCGACGGAGAGGCGGCCGGCCTCGGTGGTGTACTGGCTCAGGGTCATCTCGCCGATCTTGTCTTCACTGCCGACGGCGATCACGGCGATGAAGCTGGCGAAGAGGCTCACGGCGGCGATCACCGCCGATCCGATGGCGATGCCCTTGGTCTCGGCCTTGGTCGTGTTGCCCACGGCGTCGAGGTCGGCCAGGATCTGGCGGGCCCGCTTGTAGTTGACCTCGCCCATCTCCTTCTCGTCGTAGCCCATCTCGCCGATGCCGTTGGCGTTGTCGGCCACCGGGCCGAAGACGTCCATGCTGATCGTGTTGCCGGTCAGCGTGAGCATGCCGATGCCGCACATGGCGACGCCGAAGGCGACGAAGATCGGGCTGGTGCCGGCGTAGATCAGGACCGACAGCAGGATCGCCAGCCCGATGACCAGCGTCGAGACCACCGCCGACTCGTAGCCGACGGCGAACCCCTGGATGATGTTGGTCGCGTGCCCGGTCTGGCACGCCTTGGCCATGCCCTTGACCGGCGCGAACGAGGTGTGGGTGTAGTAGCTGGTCACCTTGTTCAGGATGATGGCCAGCAGGATGCCAATCAGGCAGGTCAGCGCCGGCCGCATGTCGAGGCCGAAGCTGGCGCCGAAGCCGAACGTGGCCCACCAGGGCTGCGCGCCCAGCATCGGGCGGTCGGCCGGCCAGGTGGCCAGCCACTGCTTGAGTGTCTGGCCCGTGACGCCGGCGTCGAAGGCGGTGCGGACGGCGGGGGCCGCCAGGTCGACGCCGCCGTCGCGGTGCTGGCGGGCGTAGCCGCTGGACCACTCGCGGAAGACCCCGTCCTGCTGCGCCCCGGCCAGGCCGGAGTCGCGGTGGCCGAACTCGAAGGCGTCGCGGGCCGCGGCGAACGTCGGGTCGAGCGTATAGCCTCCCAGCGCCTGCGGGTAATCGCGGATGTAGTTGCTGTCGAAGTGCAGGTAGCCCAGCCCCAGCAGCATGAAGCCGACGACGCTGATGTACGAGCCGATCACGAACCCGCGGTGCACCGAGTGCAGCGCCTCGTCGGAGGTCGAGTTCGGGCCGGCCTTCACCGTGTACGTGCTGATGATCGACCCGACCACGCCGATGGCCCGCACCAGCAGGGGGAAGATGACCCCCTTGTGGCCGAAGCTGGCGTAGCCCAGGATCATCGCCGCGACGATCGTGACCTCGTAGCTCTCGAAGATGTCGGCGGCCATGCCGGCGCAGTCGCCGACGTTGTCGCCCACGTTGTCGGCGATCGTCGCCGCGTTGCGGGGGTCGTCCTCGGGGATGCCCGCCTCGACCTTGCCCACCAGGTCGGCGCCCACGTCGGCGGCCTTGGTGTAGATGCCGCCGCCGACCCGCATGAACAGCGCCAGCAGGGTGCCGCCGAAGCCGAAGCCGAGCAGGACCTCGTACGCCTTCTCGCCGTAGATCATGAAGATCAGCGTGCCGCCGAGCAGGCCCAGGCCGTCGGTGAGCATGCCGGTGACGGTGCCCGTGCGGTAGCCGAGCTGCAGGGCCCCGCCGTAGCTGGTGCGGGCCGCCGCCGCGACGCGGAGGTTCCCGCGCACCGCCAGGCTCATGCCCACGAAGCCGACCGTCCACGAGAAGATCGCGCCCAGGGCGAAGGCCGCGGCGCGGCCCACGCGCACGGCCTCGATCGACTGCGCCGTGAAGTAGAGCAGGGCCGTCAGCACGATCAGGAGCACGAAGATCGCCCGCGCCTGCCGCGCCAGGTAGGCGTTGGCCCCCTGCCGGATCGCGGCGGCGACCTCCTTCATCTTGGGCGTGCCCTGGTCGGCCCCCAGCACCTGGCCGACGAGCGCGCCGGCGTAGAGCAGGCCGGCGATCGCCACGGCGAGCACGACCCAGAGGGCCACCCGCTCGCCGGTGCCGTAGTGCGAATCGGACAGGAAGCTGAAGTACTCGAACGCCTCGGTCGTGTCCGGGGTCGTGACCGCCGCGAGCGTCGGGGCGGGAGGGGCCGTCGCGGCCGGCAGGGCCGCGGCGGGATCGGCCTGGGCCGCGAGCAGCGCGGACCCCGTGCCGCCCAGCAGCCCGAGCAGGGCCACCAGGGTCGTGAGGAGACGGGCGGAAGGCATGGGTGAAACCTCCGTTGAACACCCGACCGGAGGGACGCCCGTGTGACTGACCGTGCGGGAGGCGGGTTTGTGGCGCCTCGAGCGCCTGGAAAACTCCGGGCGTCTCCCGATCTGTCGATTCGGCCGATCTATGGATCGGCGTCAATCCGGATTAAACACCAACCCCCCTTCGACCGGAAGGGGGACGTGGGACCCGCCGCTCGCCCGGAGTGGGGTGGGGATGGCCGCGGCGGACCCCGGCGCACGCTCGATCGTGAGGCCCTCACAGGCACTTGCGCCGGCCGCCCCGGCGGCCGACCGCGCCAGGATCAGCCGGGTCCGGAGCGCGCCGGGGGCGGCCGTCGCCGCGGGCGTGCGCCGGAGGTCCCAGACCGACTCGCGCAGCTCCAGGGCCACATACTCGGGCGCCGCGTGCGCCAGGCCGTAGCGCAGCAGCGCACACCCGACGGTCTCGGGCCGCTCCAGGGCGCGCCGGGCGGCCTCGCGCCAGCGGCCACGGCCCAGGCCGGGCCAGGCGGCCTCGGGATCGAGCCACACCCCGGCACCGGCCGCGGTCCGGCCCCAGAGGGCGATCGTCCGCACCCGGCCCGAACGGTCCGAGGCGCTGTACATCTGCCAGGCCGTCAGCGGGTACGCCTCCAGCCGCGCCCAGGCGATGGCCGCCATCACGCCCAGCAGCAGCGTGACCGCCGCCGCCCCCCGCCTGGCCCGGCGATCGTGCCCCGGGACCGGAATCGGCGCGGTCGAGCCGGCCGACCGCCGGCCGCGCCACGCCACCAGCGCCAGGGCGGGTTGCAGCACCAGGGCGTCCCAGAAGTTGACGTGCTGGAGCACCAGCACCGCCAGGTGGAAGCCCAGCAGCAGCGGCGGGATCAGCACCCGCGCCC
This sequence comes from uncultured Isosphaeraceae bacterium, assembly GCA_964624465.1. GTDB lineage: Bacteria > Planctomycetota > Planctomycetia > Isosphaerales > Isosphaeraceae > CAZUZD01. The sequence goes on along the minus strand of CAZUZD010000436.1, from coordinate 751 downwards.
GCCGGCTCACCACCATCAGCCCCGCGGCCAGCTCCAGGGCGACGACCGCCAGCGCCAGGCCGGTCACCACGGCGTCGGGCAGGCCGAGCAGCAGCCGGCCGTCCCAGGGCGGGGGGTACGGCAACGGGTGCATCAGCAGCGACTCGACCACCAGGCGCCGCTGGCTGCCGGCGTCGAACCACGCCAGGCCGCCGTTGCGGAGCTTGGCGACCCCGGCGCTCACGTAGACCGCCGCCACCATCGTGACGATCAGGGTCAGGCTCCAGCCGTCGCGGTCGCTGGCGGGCGCCGGATCGTCCGGTCGGGAGCGGAGCCGGATCGGCCAGGTGCCGGCGCCCGGCAGCACGAGCAGCAGCGCGGCCAGGAGCCTCGGGAGCATGCCCACCACCGAGTAATACCCGACCTGGCGCTCGAGCCCGCCGGCCAGCAGCGCCAGGGCCAGTGCGGCCGGCCCCGTGAGCCGGAATCGCCACCCGAGGGCCGCCAGCACGCCGACCACGACGCCCGCCCACTGCAACCCCGCCAGCGCCGGCGGCGAGGCCCGCAGCGCCGCGGCGAGGCCTGCCACGCCGGGCCAGTCCATCACGCCCAGCGGCCGGTCCAGGCCCGGGGGCAGGCCGGCCAGGTCGGGCAGCCCCGCCAGCGCCTGGTCGGCGGCCAGGATCCCGAAGACGGCCAGGCGGAGCCCGCCGGGCGCCGCCGGGTCGGCGGGCCCCGAGACCCTCGCCAGCGCCGCGGCCCACCGGTTGCC
>CAZUZD010000435.1:0-4589 GCA_964624465.1 uncultured Isosphaeraceae bacterium | reverse complement strand
TGATCCCGCGCTCGCGCTCCAGCTCCATGTCGTCGAGCAGCTGCTCGCGGAACTGGCGCTGGGTGATCGCCCCCGACTGGAGCAGGAGCTGGTCGGCCAGCGTGCTCTTGCCGTGGTCGATGTGGGCCACGATCGAGAAGTTCCGGATGTACTTCGGGTCGAGGGCCATGGGGCGATGGGGTCCGGGGAAAGGCCGGGCGGCGGGAGACCGGGCCAGGCAGGAAGATCGATCGGGAGATTTGGGCGATTGCGCGAGACGCGGCCGATTCAGCGATCTGGGAGGTCTTCGGGCCGGGCCCGGACCAGCGGCCCGGATCACCGCGTCTAGAGAGTTATCATAGCAGTCGCACGGTCGCACGGGGAGTCGACCTGCGGGGCGCGGGTGCGGATTGCGGGTCCCGGGCCGGCGGGGCTGCGATTGCCGGCGGGCCCCCGGCCCTGGTAGGCTCGCGCCATCGGGGCCCCCCGGAGCCGTCGCATCCCCGCGCGGCCCGCCGGACGGTCGGGGCCCGCCTCAGCACGGCCGGAGGGCCTGCCCATGCGCACGCGTTCACTCGCCCTGGTGGTTGGCCTCGTCGTCGCCGCCGGCCCCGGAGCCCGGGCCCAGGAGCGGCAGGAGGCCCCGGCCGCCGCCCGGACCGCGCCGACCGAGGCCAAGCTGCTCGGCCTGGGCGACCCGGCCCCGCCGCTAACGCTCGGCAAGTTCGTCAAGGGCGAGCCGGTCACGAAGTTCGAGCCCGGGAAGACGTACGTCGTCGAGTTCTGGGCCACCTGGTGCGGCCCCTGCCGCGCCACGGCGCCGCATCTGAGCCAGCTCCAGAAGCAGTACGCCGGCAAGGGCGTGACGGTCATCGGCGTCGACGCCTTCGAGGAGGATGTCGAGCTGGTCAAGCCTTTCGTCGAGGAGATGGGCGACAAGATGGCCTACGCCGTCGCCCTGGACCGCGTGCCCGCCGGCAAGCCGCCCACCGACGGCGCCATGGCCCGCACCTGGATGGACGCCGCCGGCCAGGGGGGCATCCCGACCGCGTTCCTGATCGACCCGAAGGGCCGGATCGCCTGGATCGGCCACCCGATGGAGCTGGACGAGCCGCTCGAGCAGGTCGTCGCCGGCACCTACGACCTCAAGGCGGCGATCGCCGCCCGCGAGGCCGCCCAGGCCACCGAGAAGCGGCTCACCGACCTCATGACCCGGCTCCAGCAGGCCACCCAGCCGGCCGAGCTCAAGGCGCTGCTGCCCGACCTCGAGACGCTGATCCAGGGCAACGCCGAGCTGGCCCCCCAGCTCACCCTGATGCGGTTCACCGTCGAGCTGGGCGCCGGCCTCGACGACCAGGCGGCCAGGACCGCCGGCACGCTGCTGGCCGGGCCGATCGGCGAGAACGACCAGGCCTGCAACAACATCGCCTGGACGATCGTTGACCCCGAGCGCCCCGGCAAGCCGTCCCCCGCGCTGCTGAAGGTCGCCGCGCTGGCCGCCGAGAAGGGGGTCAAGGCCTCGGGCGGCAAGGACGCGGCGATCCTCGACACCCAGGCCCGCACCCAGTTCCTCCTGGGCGAGGTGGCGAAGGCGGTCGCCACCCAGGAGCAGGCCATCCGGCTCGCCGGCGACGAGGCCGGCGACGACATGAAGGCCCGCCTGGCCGAGTACCGCAAGGCCGGCAAGTAACGCCGCCGGGCCGGGCGCGGCGACCGCCGCCGCGCCCGGGCTGGCTGGCGAACTCCGATCCGGACTTGTCCCGGGTACCGAACGCTCCGTTGCGGCTCGCGGTGCGCCTCTGATACGCTTCAGCACGTGTCGGACGCGTGGCGCGAGCCCAGGCGGGGCCGCGCAAAACGGGGAACGGAGTCCGGGGTTTCGCGGTCCCGCGAACTCGGGTGGAGCTAGCTGTCCATGCGCAAGAGTCTGTTCGCCCTGGCCGGCCTTCTGGCCACGGCCATCGCCTCCCCGGTCTTTGCCCAGGCCGACGCCGGGCTGAACGTGGGCGACAAGGCCCCGGCCCTCGCCTTCTCCAAGACGGTCAAGGGGGAGAAGGTCGAGAAGTTCGAGGCCGACAAGGTCTACGTCGTCGAGTTCTGGGCCACCTGGTGCGGCCCGTGCCGGGTCAGCATCCCGCACCTGACCGAGCTCCAGAAGGAGTACAAGGACGTCCGCTTCATCGGCGTGAGCGTCTGGGAGAACGACACCGACGCCGTCGAGCCGTTCGTCAAGGAGATGGGCGACAAGATGGACTACACCGTCACCATGGACGACCTGTCCGACGGTGGTAAGGGCAAGATGGCCGTCAACTGGATGCAGGCCGCCGGCGAGAACGGCATCCCGGCCGCGTTCATCGTCAAGGACGGCACGGTCGCCTGGATCGGCCACCCGATGTCGATGGACAAGCCCCTGGCGGCCATCGTCAAGGGGGACTACGACATCGAGAAGGCCGCCAGCGAGCGCAAGGCCGCCAAGGCCCGCGACGGCAAGCTGATGGCCCTGTCCCAGAAGTTCCGCGCCGCCCTGTCGAAGGGCCCGGCCGAGGGCGTCAAGGTCCTCGACGCCGCCATCGCCGACGAGCCGAGCCTCGAGGAGGTCGTCGGCCTGACCAAGTACAACCTGCTCGTGCAGTCGGGCCAGGGCGAGAAGGCCGCCGACTACGCCGGCACCCTGATCAAGCTCCTGGGCGACAACGCCCAGGCGCTCAACGCGATCGCCTGGCCGCTGATCGACCCGGACCGCAAGGGCGGCAAGCCCTCGGCCGCCGAGATCGCCACCGCCCGCAAGGCCAGCGCCCGCGCCGCCGAGCTGACCAAGCACGAGAACGCCGCGATCCTCGACACCTACGCGCTGGCCTGCTACCTCGACGGCGACAAGACCAAGGCGATCGAGATCCAGGAGACCGCCGTCAAGCTCGCCGAGAAGGACGAGAGCCTGGGCCCCCAGGTCAAGTCGATGCGCGAGCGCCTCGACTCGTTCAAGAAGGGCGACGGCAAGTGAGCCGCTGAGCCCCGCTGCCGACTCCGCCGGAATCGACGAGGCCCGGCCGACCCCGCGAGGGATCGGCCGGGCCTCGGCTCATTCCGGGACGTGACGGCCCGCCCGCTCCGCTCAGGTGCCGAGCGGGGGCACCGAGCCGGTGGCCCGGGCCTGGCGGGCGCAGCCGGCGGCGCCGATGAAGCCGGCGTCGCCGCCGAGCGAGGCGTAGGCGACGCGGGTCCGCTGCGCCGGCACCGGGAAGGCGATCTGCTGGATGTGGGCCCGGATGTCGTCCAGGAACGGCTCGCCGGCGGCGATCATGCCGCCGCTGAACAGGACCACGTCGGGGTCGATCGTGTGCATCAGGCTGGTGGCGCCGACGGCCAGGTAGCGGGCCGTCTCGTGCATCAGGCGGCGGGCGAGCGAGTCACCGGCCTTGGCGGCCTCGTCGATGGCCTGCGCCGTGAGCTGGTCGCCCACGAGCCCGGCCAGTGACGACCGCTCCCCCTCCTCGAGGGCCTCCTGCGCCCGCTTGACCAGCGCGGTGGCCGAGGCGTAGGCCTCCAGGTGCCCGTACTGGCCGCACGAGCACTGGCGGCCGCCCTCCATCTGGATGATCAGGTGGCCGCACTCGCCGCCATGGCTGTGGCGGCCCTCGACGATCCGGCCCCCCTCGACGATGCCGCAGCCGACGCCCGTTCCCAGGGTGAACAGCACCAGGCTCTGGGCCCCGCGGCCGGCGCCGCCCCAGAACTCGCCGAAGGCCGCGGCGTTGGCGTCGTTCTGGAGCACGGTGGCGTGCCCGAGCGCCTCGGAGAGCTTCGCCCGGATCGGCCAGTTCACCCAGCCCGGCAGGTTGGGCGGGTCGAGCAGCAGGCCGCCCTGGATGTCCATGGTGCCGGGCGAGCCCAGGCCGACGGCGGCGATGTCGTCCCAGCCCAGGCCGCTGGCCTCGACGGCGCGACGGCCGGCGGCGGCGAGGTTGGCCAGGCCGACGTGCGGCCCGCGATCGGCCTCGGTCGGCAGGCTCACCGAGGAGATCGGACGGCCGTCGTCGTCGACCACGCCGGCCTTGATGTTCGTCCCGCCCAGGTCGATCCCCAGGAAATAGGGCGGGCGGCGCCCTGCGTCACTCATAACTGCCTCGACGGTCACAAGGGGGAGATGTGGGCATGCACGGCCCTGCCGGCTGTGGGCGGCCGGTGTCGGACCCAGTGTGACCGGGCTCCCCCCGGCGGTCAATCGGACGTTCAGGGCCGGGGGCTTGGCACCGACCGGCAGTCGTGTCAGCCTGGAGCCCGGGGGCCCCTCGGGCCCGACCCGACCCGCGCCGACTCGTCCCGAGCCCGCCATGAACCTGCCCCGCCCCGCCCGGCCCGTCTGCTCCCGCCGTCGCTGGCTGGCCGCTGTGGCCAAGTCGCGGGTGACAACCTGGGCCATCTCCGACGTCATCGGCGACGACTTGAGCGTCATCGGCTCGGGACCCACCGTCCCCGATCCGTCGACCTATCAAGATGCGCGTGAGCTCCTGCAGCGCTTCGGAGGCGCCTCGTGCTATCCCGTCGCCGTGTCTCGACACCTCGCCGCCGGCGCACGCGGCGCACGCCCGGAAACCCCGAAGCCCGGCGAC
>CAZUZD010000434.1:0-4597 GCA_964624465.1 uncultured Isosphaeraceae bacterium | reverse complement strand
TGGCCGCGGCCGATCGGCGTCATGGCGTCGATGGCCTTGATGCCGGTCTGGAGCGGCTCGTCGACCGGCTGGCGGTCGGCGACGCCGGGCGCGGCCGACTCGACCAGGCGGCTGAACTCGGTGAGGATCGGGCCCTTGTTGTCGATCGGCACGCCCAGCGGGTTGACCACGCGACCGATCAGGCTCTCACCGACCGGCACGCGGAGCAGCTCGCCGAGGGCCTTGACCGACTCGCCCTCGTGGATCCCGGTGAAGTCACCGAGGATGATCACGCCGACGGACGACTCTTCGAGGTTGAAGGCCAGGCCGCGGACGCCGTTCTCGAACTCGACCATCTCGTTGTTCATCACGCCCGAGAGGCCGTGAACCCGCGCGATGCCGTCGCCGACCTCGAGGACCCGGCCCACCTCGGTCCGCGTCGCCTGGGCCTGGAACTGCTCGATCTCGCGTTGAATCACCGAGGTGATTTCGTCGGCACGAAACTTCATGGAGCGATCCCCGAGAATATGGGGTTAGGCGGTCACGGCCTGAGACAGGCGGCCGCGGATTTCGTGGACCTTTTCCTCAACGATTCGACGGCGCATCTGCTGCAGCCGCGACCGCACCGAGAGGTCGTAGACCTCGTCGCCGGCCTGGATGATCAGGCCCCCGATCAGGCTCGGGTCGACCACCACCTGGATCACCGGCTCGCCGCCGATCAGGTGGGCGATCTTCCGCGACAGCTCGGTGAGCTGCTCGCCGGTCAGGGCCTCGGCCGAGCGGACCATCACGGGCCGCCGGTTGAGCATCCGGTCGCGGATCGCGGCGGCCTCGCGGCCGATCGTCGGCAGCAGGGCCAGCCGGTCATTGCGGTTGACCACCCGGAGGAACTGGATCAGCGTGGGCGTGGCCCGGCCCTCGGTCATCCCGACCAGCAGGCGGTCCTTCTGCTCGGCACCGACGGCCGGCGAGGTGAGCAGCTCGGCGACCTGCGGCTGGCCGTCGAAGACGTCGCGGAGGAACTCCTCGAGCTCCCCGACCACGGTGTCGACCTGGTTCTGCTTGCGGGCGGCGGCCAGCAGGGCCTCGGCGTAGGTGCGGGCGCCGGCCGACTCCCGGTCGTCGAAGACGGTGCGGACCTTGGCGGCATCCGCGAGGGTGGCGTGATCGCTCATCAGCGGGGCCTCCCCGCGCCATTGGCGGCGGCGTCCTTGGGGAGCTGGCTGATGGCCAGGTCGTTCAGGCGCCGGCGGTCCTCGGGCTTGAGGTCCTGGTCGAGCACCTTGCCGGCGACGCTGACGGCGAGGTCGGCGGTGCGGGTCCAGATGTCGGCGAGGGCCTCGTCGCGGGCCTGGTGAATGTCGCGCTGGGCCCGCTCGGCGGTGGCGGTCGCCTCGGTCTGGGCCTTCTGGAGGATCTGCTGGGCGGTGCTGTCGGCGTCGCGGCGGGCCTCGTCGAGGATGCCGCGGACCTGGGTCTGGGCTTCGGCCATCAGGCCACGGTGCTCGGCGAGCAGTCGCTCGCTCTCGGCACGGGCGCGCTCGGCCTGCTTGTACAGGTCGTCCTGGTGCTTCTCACGGTCGTCCAGGGCCTTGGCCAGCGGGCCCCAGGCCTTGCGCCAGAGGATGACCAGCAGGAGGCCGAAGACAACCGCGGTGGCCAGCGCCAGCGAGGGCTTGAATTCGAGGATGTTCGGTTCGCCGCCGCCATGCTCGCCCTCGGGGGCGTGGGCGGTCGCGGCGGGGGCCCCGGCACCCTCGGTCGCATGTCCCGGGGCCGTGGCCGTGGCCGGCTCTTGGTGCTGGGCCGACGCGATCGAGCCCGTCCCGAAGGCCAGGCCGATCAGAGTGAGAACCGCGAAGAGATGCCGGGTCATGACGGGGGCCTCGAACGGCAGCGGCCTAGGGTGGGGGCGAGCTCAGGGCTGCGACCCTGGTCAGATCGAGTCAACGCGGCGGGGCGGAGGGGCCAGGCGAGCCGGCGGGCGCGGGCCAATGGCCCCGCCCGCCGGCTCGCGGCGAACGACCCGGATCAGTACGGGTTGCTGAAGAGCATGACGATGATCAGGGCGAAGAAGGTCGCACCCTCGATCAGGGCGGCGGCGATGATCATGGCCGTCTGGATGTTGGCGGCCACCTCGGGCTGACGGGCCATGCTCTCGACGGCGGCGCGGGCCAGCCAGCCGATGCCGATGGCGGCGCCCATGATGATCAGGCCGGCGCCCAGCGGGCGCAGGTCGGCGAAGGCGTGGCTGGGCTGGCCGGCGTAGGCCACGCGGGCCCGATCCGCCACGGACTCCTGGGCCTGCGACACCTGGCCGACGAACAGGACCATCAGAGCCAGAACGGCAGTCTTGACGAGCTTCATCGCACCCTCGATTTCTCGGCTTCGGCACGCCCCGTCTGGGGCACGGTGGGGAAGGCGGGACGGGGCGTCCCGCAAGGGAACCGGACGCCAACTCAGCGCCCGATCCTCAGGTCAACCAGCTCGCGGCGCTCCACGCACCGGGCGATCAGTGCGGGTGCACCGCCATCCCGATGAACAGGGCCGCCAGGAACGTGAAAATGTAGGCCTGGAGCACGGCAACGAAGAGTTCCAGCATGCTCAGGCCCAGCACCATCAGCAGACTGCCGGGGGTGACCACGAACGTCACGTAGCCGGTCGCAAGCCCGATGAATCCCAGGATCACCCCGAGCACGAGGTGTCCGGCCAGCATGTTCGCGAAGAGCCGCACCGCCAGCACGAAGTGCCGGATCAGCAGGCCCGCGACCTCGATGACGAACATCAGGCCCCAGAGGATCGGCTTCAGGATCCCGGGCACGTCCAGCTTCGGCACCAGGTTGATCCAGAAGCCGGCCGGGCCGGCCTGCTTGACGCCCGCGGTGATGACCGCGCCCAGAGTGGCCAGGGCCAGCACCGCCGTGACGTTGATGTTGCCCGTGGCCGACGCCCCGCCGGGGATCATGCCCAGCAGGTTGCAGAACAGCACGAAGAAGAAGACCGTCCAGAGGAACGGCAGGAAGGCGTCGGAGAGCCGACCGTGGGCGGCGTGGCCGTGCCCCTGGTCGTGACCGTGGCCCTCGCCGTGCGCCCCGTGGCCGTGATCGCCATGATCGGTGGCGCCATCGATGGCGGGCCGGGCGATCCCATCTCGAATAAAGAGGACGATGGCCTCGAACAGGTTCCAGAACCGGCCCCGCGTCACCTGCGAGCGGCCGACCCGACGGGCCAGCGGGATCAGGATGGCGATCATCAGCAGCGCGACGATCAGCTCCATGACCATGAAGCGGGTGACCTGGAAGCCGAGGATGTTCGGCAGCGCGATCTCTCGCCCCACAATCGGCACCTCGAGGGTGTTGTGGTCGAGGACGTGCGTCAGGGGGTTGTGGTCGTGACCAGCAGCCATAAGTTCGACCCTGTGAGCTCAGTCTGGACCACCCGGAATTCCGGGCCCGGGCCGCGAACCACACCACGAGACCGCCGGCGGGCTCGGATCAGCGCCGCGGGGGCCGGGCGGAGGACCGGGCAAGTTGCAACACTTGCACGAATCCGACCACCATCCCGATCGCCGTGCCCACCAGGACCCCTGCGGGTCGACTGCCGTAACGGTTGTCGACCCACGCCCCCAGCGTCGGGGGCAATGCGAATCCGAGCGCCAGGCTCGTGACCCGCGAGGCCCACATCATCCCGATCGAGAGCGGGTCCCCGGGGGGTTGGACAGCCACCGGAGCAAGCCCTCGGGCAGGAGCACCGCAGTCGCTCAGCCAGCCCGGCGACTTCACGGCGGCGAGCCGGGAGGGCCAGGGCAGGCGGGCAGAGTTGGAGGCGTCGCACGGCGCCAGGAGAACATTATTTACGAGCCGCCTCGGGCCCTGTCAACACCCCGGCCGGAGACTCTGAGAATTTTTTCACGAAGTCGGCCCCACGACCCGGACCCCGGCGGCATCGCGGACCGCGAACCGCCGTAACGGTGGCGGCGTGGTGTCCGGCGGCGGACACTCCCGAGGAGTTGCTTGTTGACAAGCGGGGCGGGATTTGGTAGTTTCCCTGACGCTGGAGACTGTACAGGGTGTGAGACGAGGCGACCCGAGCTGGAGCGTGCCCATGCCAGCTAACTCGTGCGACGTGTCCCTCCTATCGTAGGGCGGCCTGAGGCTCCGAGCGAGCCTCTCGGTCGCCCTTCGTCGTTCTGTACAGTTGACGGTCTCTCCTGCCCGCAGCGCTGCGTCCTGCAGCGACCTCACGCCTCGACTTCCAAAGCTGTCGCAGTCCGGACGGTAGGGATAGTTCCGGATCGGCCCACTCACGGATGAGCCTCTCTAATTCTGAGACGGCCCCGCACCTGCGCGGGCCGAGACGGAGTGGCCCGCATGACCGTCGAAGCGCTCAAGGACTGCAACAAGAAGATCCTGGCCCGGATGGCGAAGGATCAGGGGATCGTCGGCTGGCACGCGATGCGGAAGGATCAGTTGATCCGCGCCCTCACGCCCGCGCCACGGTCGAAGAAGGACGCCCGGTCGGCGCCGGCACCGGTGGCCGCGGCCAAGCCGGCCGCCGCCAAGGAGAAGGCGGCCCGGACCGCTCCGGCGCCGCGCAAGCCCGCCCCCGCGCCGCCGCC
>CAZUZD010000433.1:0-4600 GCA_964624465.1 uncultured Isosphaeraceae bacterium | reverse complement strand
TGCTGCTCGACACCGCCGGGGTGGTCTGGATCACCGACTTCGGCCTGGCGAAATCGGAGGACGACGGGCTGACGGCCACCGGCGACATCCTGGGCACGCTGCGCTACATGGCGCCCGAGCGGTTCCGGGGCCAGGGGGACGCCCGCGCCGACCTCTACGCGCTCGGCATGACGCTCTACGAGCTCCTGACGCTGCGGCCGGCGTACAGCTCGCCCGACCGGCTGAAGCTGATCGAGCAGATCCAGGGCCAGGAGCCGCCCCGGCCGCGTTCGATCGACGCCCGGATCCCGCGCGACCTGGAGACGATCGTCCTGCAGGCGATGGACCGGGCGCCCGAGGGCCGATACGCGACGGCCGATGCGATGGCCGAGGACCTGCGCCGGTTCCTGGCCGATGAGCCGATCCTGGCGCGTCAGGTGGGCACCACCGAGCGGTACTGGCGGTGGGCACGGCGCAACCCGGTCGTCGCCACGCTGGGGGGCCTACTGACGGCAATCCTGGTGATGGTCACGGTCGGCTCGACGCTGATGGCGGCCCGATTCGCCGACCTGGCCGAGCGCGAGGGGAACTCGGCGACCGCCGAGCGTGCGGCCCGCCTGGACTCGGATCGACTGGCCGAGGCCGAGTCCCGGGCTCGCTTCGAGGCCGAAGCCGCGCGTAAGGCAGAATCGGAGGCGAAGCGGGGGGCCGTGTCGGCGCTGGCCGACGCCATCGATCAGACCTATGTCGCCACCCGCAACGAAGTCCGCGCAATGCGGCTTGCCCATGAACCGGGATGGCGGTCGGGAGCCCTGGAGCGGCTTCGCGGCCTGACCCGCCTGGGCAGCCGCAATCTCGACCGTGAGGCGCTCCGCTCGGATGCCATCGCCTGCCTGGCCGAGATTGACCTAAAGGTCGAGTCGAACTTCCGTCCCGGAAACCTCGGAGCCTGGCGCGTGCAGTTCAGCCCGGACGGCCAGGTTCTGGCGGTCAGCGATACCCATAAGTCCCAGATTTATCTGCGAAACCTCGCGAACCGGCAGGTCCTGCCCGCGGTCCCCAAGCCGCTCGGAGGATCGCCGTTCGCCTTCCATCCCGGAGGGGCGCTCACGCAGCCGAGCGAACGCGGACGCGTCGTCTCTCTTGCCCTCGCGCCCGGGCAGCCCACCTTCCCGCCGATCGAAGGACAGGGACACGCGGTCAACCTGGCGTTCAGCCGGTCGGGTGAGCGGCTGGCCATTGCCTGGGGTCAAGTCGACGAGCGGCTCGCAGGGATCCCGGTGAACCTCGAACGGGTCACGGTGCATGCGACCGCCACCGGCGCGCTGCTCCGGACGATCACGTTGCCAATCGGAATCGAGGTCCACTGGAAGGTCGCCCTGGCTCTGAGCCCCGACGGACGTTCCGTGGCAGTCACCGGGACCGGCCGGGATGTCCGGATCTATCCCGTGGAGTCCGAAGCTCCGCCCGCGATCCTCGGCACCCTGGATGCTCCCATCGCAGCCCTCGCCTTCCACCCCGACGGACAGAGCCTCGCGGCGTGCGGGAAACGGTTCGCGATCATCTGGGACCTGGAGAGCCGCTCCGAGCGGACCCGGCTCCATGCGGCGGACCGGGGCTTCTGGGACCTGGCCTTCAGCCCCGACGGCCGGTTTCTCGCCACCACCTCCGACGACGCGATGGGCCGGCTCTGGGACAGCCGATCCGGCCGCGAACTGGCCGCCGCGCCCGCCGGGGTCGGTGCCGGCCTCTCGGTCGCCTTTTCGCCGCGCGGCGATCGCTTCGCGGTCGGTGGCGGGTCGGCCTCCGTCCTCACGATCGAAGGCGGACACGAACGCCTGACGGATACGACCCAGACCTACAACACCAACTCCCTGGTCTTCGACCCCGCGGAGCCCCGGATCTTCTACTCCGGGGAGAGCGGCACCATCCACGCCTGGCGACCGGGCGAGAATGAGGTCCGGCTCATCCAGCCGCCCTGGGTGGATCTGAACCTGTCCGCGCTGAAGCTCGGCCCCGGGGGGCGGGACTTCGTTCTCGGGTATGGCAGGAACATGCGGACCGGGCCGGGAGCCGATTACTCACTCCAGGTTCGATCCCGCGTCGACATCCTGGCCGCACGCTCCCTGAAGGGGCCGCAAACCTCGGTCACCTGGGTCGACCTCGACCCTGCGGGGCTCCACGTCGCAGCCGCCTCGGTCGACAGCAAGCTCCATGTCTGGGATTTCCGGACCGGCACCCTCCGGTTCCAGACGACGATGGCAGACACGGTGCGGGCGCTCCGGCTCCTCGACGACGCCCGCCTGCTCGTCGCCACGACGAACCGACTCCTGCTGCTGTCGATCCCCGATGGGGCGGTGCTCCGTGAGCTGGAGATCGCCGGGGACGTGGGGGCGCTGGTCCTGACCCCCGATGGCGCCGAGGCGATCGTGGGCACGACCGAGGGGGCCCTCCACCGGGTGCAGCTCGCGAGCCTGACGATCACCCAGTCGCGGATCGCTCACGACGCGGGAGGCCGGTTGAAGCTGGCGATCTCATCGGACGGCTCGCTGCTGGCCGTGCCGACCCAGGGACATCGGTTGGTGGCGCTGCTCGACGCCCGCACCCTGGAGCCCCGGGCGCATCTGCCGGGCCTCGAGGCCGGCAGCGTGGCGTTCCTGGAGTTTGATCCCAAGGGCCGCTATCTCGCCTTTGGCGACGCCCATGTGCGGCTCTGGGACCTGGGCCTGATCGAGGAAGAACTCGCCACCGTGGAGCTTGCCATGGGCCTACCCACGACCCGACTGCCCTCCTCCGTCGAATCGGTCGCGGTGCCCGGGAGCCTGGACCCGGCGGATCTCGAGCGGTCGACGGGCCTGTTGCGGGCGGGCGTCATCGCCGTCCAGGAGGGCCGATTCGCCGACGGCGTCGTCATTCTCCAGGAGGCGAGCGATCGGCTTGAATCGCTTCGACGGGCCGGGCCCGAGGGGGCGATGGTGGCGAGGCGCCAGGGAGAATGTGACGGGTTCCTGGCCGGTGCGCTGCGTGAGCTGGGGCGCCGGGGTGAGGCCCTGGCCAGTTCCCGGAGGTCGCTCGCCGCGTATGAGTCGCTGAGCGATCCGGACCCGAGGGATCTGTACAACACCGCCTGCGGTCTGGCCATGATCTCCGGCCTGAACGACCGTGCCGGCCCGTCGGATCGCGAGCGGCTCCAGGTCCAGAGCGTCGCGGCGCTCCGACGGGCCATCGCAGCCGACGGTCCCCGGATCGCCGCCCTGCTCGCCGGCGACCACGACCTCGATCCGCTGCGCGCCCGCTCCGACTTCCAGGGCCTGGTGGCCGACACGACCTTCCCCCGCTACCCGTTTGCCCAGACGTTCCCCGTCGACGTCGTCGGGTCGCTCGCCCCGAGCGAGAGGGCCGAGCTCTCCGAGCTGTCGGAGCAGGTCGAGCGGCATCTGGAGTCCTCCTGGGCCTGGCGGGCGCGCGGCGACTTCTTTGCCCGTCGGGGTGCGTGGGCCCCCGCGCGGGCGGACTTCCGGCGGGCGCTCGAACTCAACCCGCCCGGAGGCTGGCGCGAGGCGGACTTCGACAATATCTTCGCGCTGGACTCCGCCGTGGTCCTGATCGAGTCGGGCGACCACGAGGGCCATCGACGTCTCGCGCAGGCGATGCTCGACCGCTTCGCCGGCTCGAAGGATCCGGCCGTGGCCGATACCACCGCGAAGGTGAATCTGCTCACCGCTCCGCCGGCCGAGGACCTGGGCCGCGCGCTGCGATTCGCCCAGCGGGCGGTCGATGAGGGCGAAGGCAGCGGGATCTTCTCGTGGTGCCTGCTGGCGCGGGGGATGGCGGCCTACCGGACCGGCGAGTTCGCCGCCACCCTCGACTGGCTCGAGAAGGCGGGGCGGTCGAACCTCGGGCCCGACCACGCCAGTGCCTGCAAGTCGTACTCCGCCATGGCCGAGCACCGCCTGGGTCACGCCGAACGTTCCGAGGTCCTGCTCGTGGAGGCCGGCAAGCTGGTCGCCGACCGGGCGGCCCAGAAGGATGTCGGGGCCGGCTGGCACAACCTCCGGATCGCCGCGATGGCCCACCGCGAAGCCCAGGCACTGATCCACCCGGCACCCTCGCCGGTCAACGGCCCGGCCCGGTCCAGCCCTGAAAGCGATCGATCCGGGGAGCCGGATCCTCATCGGTAACGCCACCGCCGAAAGCCAATGGGTGGCCGTCGTCACTCCGAGTCGCACTGGCCAGCGTGCCCGGGTCATCAAACCGACCGTGATGGCATTCCGCAGCACCAGTGGTCCTCGCTCGCGCCGGGGTCGATCAATTGGCACGGCGGGAGGCGGGCCATCGAAGGCTGGCGGGCGATCCGGCCGGAAGCTGGCACCGCGCCTCCAGGCCGAGCACCCAGAGACTGGGGTCGCCCCGGGGCCAGATCGCCGTCGTGCCGATGGCCCGTCGAGGCGGCCAGCTCGGCGTCACGCTGCCGTGCAACCACCACCCGAGGATCGAGGACAACCTGCCCAACCGGGTGCTGCGCGCCGGCTTGGCCCTGACCGGCGGGCTCGCGTCCGACCTGACCCTGAGAACTGGTTGAGAAAGCGGTCTGGGACTTGCGGCTCGTTGGGCCATGCAC
>CAZUZD010000432.1:0-4633 GCA_964624465.1 uncultured Isosphaeraceae bacterium | reverse complement strand
GATTGACCGCGCATGGTCCGGGCCCCCCGCCCTTGCGACCGCTGGCAGGCGCCCCGCCCGACGATCGCCCTGCTGGCGCTCGCGCTGGCCGGCCTCGTCGCGGTCCCGGCGTGCCACCCCGGCGGCCGCGAGCGGCAACCGACGGCCGCCTCGGGCCTCGTCCCTGTCGGAGCCTCCTGCCGGGCGCTGCTGGACCGGGCCGAGGCGGCGTGCCGCGACGCCCGCCGGGCCGAGAAGCGGGGCACCGACGACTGCGTCGACGGCTATTACGCCGCGGCCGTCTACGCCTACGCCGCCCTGACGGCCGACTCCGCCGGCTGCGGCTCGGGCGACCTCCGCTGCGGCGCCCGCGCCCGCAACCTCCACAACGCCAGCCTGGGCCGCTGCCTGCGGGCGGCGACGGCGTTCGGGCGGGTCGACCCCCGCTCGCACCTGACGGTGAATACGCCGATCGGCCCCCAGACCATCCCGATCGCGCACCGCGGCTTCGTCTGGGCGCCGGCCGACTTCCACGGCCTGATCGACCCCGACGACATCGAGCCCGACGAGAACCAGCACCGCCGCCACCGCCGCGAGGGCCTGGGCGCCCCCCAGGTGGTCCGGTACACCAACCCGCAGCAGACGCCCGCCGACCGGTTCCAGCGCCCCAAGAACGCCTTCGCGGCGACCGCGGTGCTCCGGCCCGACCTGGCCGCCTGGCTGGGCGGCCCCGGCGGCAGCCCGGGGGCGGGCGACACGCTCGAGCTGGTCGATCCGCTCCGGGTCCGCCAGGTCGCCGGCCCCGGCGGCCGGCCCGTGCCGGTGGCGGCCGACCTCGACGCTCCGATCGCCGAGATGGCCTCGCAGATCAACGCCAAGGACTTCACCTGGCAAGGGTTCCTGTTCCCGTCCCGGAACATCGACGGGGCCGCGCTCTACCTGGCCGAGCCGTTCCAGCCGGGAAAGCCGGTGGTCGTGATGATCCACGGCCTGCTGGACAACCCGTTCATCTTCGCCGACATGATCACCGAGCTGCGGGAGCAGCCGGGGTTCGTCGACCGGTTCCAGCTGGCGACCTTCCGGTACCCGACCGGCGGCAACTTCCTCCGCACCGGCGCGGTCCTCCGCCGCCAGCTCCGCGAGTGCGCCGCCACGCTCGACCCGGCGGGCACCGACCCGGGGGTGCAGAACATGGTGCTGCTGGGCTACAGCATGGGCGGCCTGCTCACCCGGTTGCAGGTCATCAGCAGCGGCGACGCGATCCGGTCGCTGGTCTCCAGCCGCCCGATCGACCAGCTCGTGGCCGAGGACCGGATCCGCCAGATCCTGCACGAGCTGACCGAGTTCGAGCCGGTCCCGACCGTCAAGCGGGCCATCTACCTGGGGGCCCCGCACGGCGGCTCGGCCCTGGCCACCCAGGCGCTGGGGCGGTTCGCCAACTCGCTGGTGCGCCGCGACCCGGCCGAGGTGCAGAGCATCGAGCAGGTGCGCGCCGACAACCCCGGCGTGATCAACCCGGAGTTCCGGCGCCAGCCCAGCAGCGTCGACATGCTGGCCCGCAAGAGCCCGCTGCTGGCGGTGATGGCCGGGCTGCCGGTGAACCCCGCCGTCACCCAGCACACGATCCTGGGCACCGGCCCGGTCGGGCCCGAGTCGCTCCTGGCCCGCGGCGACACGATCGTGCCGATCGACAGCGCCTCGATCGACGGCACCGTCAGCGAGCTGCGGGTCCGCTCGATCCACACCAAGCTCTACTACAACGAGCAGGTCATCGCCGAGGTCGCCCGGATCCTCGACGAGCACGCCGCCCTGCTCCCGGGGGCCGCCGTGGCCCGCTGAGCGACGGCCCCGCCGACCGGCTCAGGCCGTCACACCGAGGGGGCCGGCCGACCCAGGTCCGGGCGGGGGTGGCGCGGCAGCTCCAGTGTGAAGGTCGACCCCTGGCCAACCTGGCTGCTGACCCGGATCTCGCCGCCCAGCAGGTGGCAGAACTGCCGGGTGAGCGCCAGGCCGAGCCCGGCCCCCCCGTGCCGCCGGGTGGTCGAGGGGTCGGCCTGGACGAACGCCCCGAAGAGCCGGCCGATCTGCTCCGGCTCCAGGCCGATGCCGGTGTCGCTGACGGCGAACCGCACCCAGTCGACCGCGTCGCGCACGGCGGTCGAGACCCGGAGCCCGATCTGGCCGTCCTCGGTGAACTTGGCCGCGTTGGCCAGCAGGTGGAACAGCGCCAGCCGGAACTTCACCCGGTCGGTCACCAGCTGGCCGATCGCCTCCGGGCACTCGACCGTGAGCCGGTTGCGGGTCCGGGCCGCCAGGGGCTCGACCGTCGCGATCACCTCGTCGACCGCCGGCCGGATCGCGAACGGCTCCGACGCGACCACCATCTGGCCCGCCTCGATCTGGGCCAGGTCGAGCACGCCGTCGATCAGCGCCAGCAGGTGCCGGCCCGCGTCGTGGATCTTGCGCAGGTCGGCGACCAGCGGCGACGGCTCGGTTGGCTGCGGCCCGGCGTCGTCGATGAGGATCTCCGAGTAGCCGAGGATCGTGTTCAGCGGGGTGCGGAACTCGTGGCTCATGTTGGCCAGGAAGGCCGACTTGACCTGCCCGGCCTCCAGCACCTCGATGCGCGCCAGGGCCAGCTCGCGGTGCAGCCGGTGATTCTCGTGCCGGAGCCGGTCCACGAGCACCGAGGCGTCGCCCCCCTGCGGGTCCGGCCGGTCGGCGGCGGAAGCGGGCGCCGACGGGGCCCCCGGAGGGAACTCGACCAGCGTCCGCACCTGCTGCCGGAGCTGGTCCCGCTCGCGCGTGAGCCGCTCCAGCTCGGAGACGAGCTGATTGATGATCTCGTAGCTCATCGCTCGAGGTCTTCGCCACGGAGAAAGGACACGGGCCTCGCGGCATCGCGGCATCGCGAGCCGCCACGGTCAACGTCGACCGCACGGGCCATCCCCACACCGGGGCCCGCCCCCAGCTGGCTGGGAACACCGGCGCCCCACACGCGAGTTCGGGCCTAGCCTATCCGGCCGGATACCCAGTAACCACCAGAGACCGACCCGAATCCGACGATTTCGGGATATTGGCGCCGGTCAGCGCTGATAGATCGGCAGGTAGCGGTACTCGACGGCCAGCGCCAGCACGGCCATGGCGGTGCAGTAGCCGCGGCCGCCGGTGCGGTCGTTGCCGTCGCCCGAGAGCCAGCTGCCGTCGCGGTCCTGGTGCTCCAGCAGCAGGGTCACGAGCCTCGGGTAGTACGGGCGGAAGTAGCGGTCGCCGACCTGGAACAGCGCCTGGGGGACGTAGTACACCTCGTAGAAGAAGTACGGGGCCCCCCAGCGCGGGGCGTTCTCGGGCTTGCTCAGGTACTCGGCGCCGGCGACGGCCTCGGGGCTCTGGTGGGTGCCGCAGATCTCCAGCGCCAGCGTGCCGGTGCCGGTGCGGGGGTTGTTGGGGGCCCCGCCGGGCTGGTAGGCGAAGCCGCCGCCCGGCACGGCGCAGCGCTGGACGTAGGCCACGGCGCGGTCGATGGCCTCGGCCGGCACCGTGCAGCCGGCCGAGCGGGCGGCGCGCAGGGCCATCACCTGCCAGCCGCTGACGCTCAGGTCGCTGTCCGGCGAGTCGGGCTGGTACCGCCAGCCGCCGGCCTGGCCGTCGTCGAGCTTGCGCGCCGCCTGGGCCCGCAGGATCACGTCGACGGCGCGGGCCAGCGCCGTGCGCACCTCGGCGGCGAGCTTCGGGTCGGGCGCCAGGCCCACGACCTCGGCGAGCATGAGCGTGCTGATGCCGTGGCAGTACATCGGGCCGTTGATCGTGTTCGTCGCCAGCAGGCCGTTGGCCGCCTGGTGCGAGACGACGTAGCGCACCCCGCGCTCGATCGCCTCGCGGTACGGCCCCGGCTCCCCCGGCAGGTGGCCGGCGGCCAGGAACGCCAGCACCGCCAGGCTGGTCACCGAGGTCGCCTCGCGGCCGTCCCCCAGGGTCCACGCCCCGCTGGCCTGCTGCGAGCCCTTGAGCCAGTCCAGCCCGCGCCGCACCGCGGCGTCGGCCTTCGGATTGGCCGGCGTGGCGACCTCCACGTCCGGCAGGTCCTGCGCCCGGGCCGACCCGGGGGCCGTGGCCGTGTGGGCCAGCAGGGCGAGCACGAGGGTCCTGAGCAGCGTTCGCCCCGCGGGCATGGATCGGGTCCCTCTGAAGGAGTCGGGCGGCGGATGGTGGCGAGATCGGCTCAGCGCTCCGGCCGGGCGCCGGCGATCTCGCGGAAGTAGAGCTGGATCAACCGGGCGTAGTCGTCGCGGTACTGGCCGCCGGCGTTCTGGAGGATCTCGGTGCGCAGGTGGCCCGGCAGCTCGCCCCAGATCCGCCCCGACCCCGGCCGCAGCGCGGCGGTCAGCGGATCGGTGTGGGGCTCGACGGCCGCGCCCGGGCCCCCCTTCGGATCGGCGCTGGTGGCCACCTGCGGCGGGCCGCCCTCGGCGTCCGACCCCGGCGGTGACGGCGATTGCGACGGGGGCCCGCCGGGTCCGGAGAGGGCCGAGCGGGCCTGCTGCGCGGCCGAGCGGAGCCCCTTCGCGGCGCGCTGCATGGCGTCGGAGGCGGCCCCGGCGGCGTCCTCGGCCGAGCCGGCGCCGGGAGCCGCGTCGCGGCCCTCGGCCAGCCG
>CAZUZD010000431.1:0-4644 GCA_964624465.1 uncultured Isosphaeraceae bacterium | reverse complement strand
GGCGCCCGGGCTCGCCCGCCAGGGCACCGGGGCGGCCGGATCGCTCGGTAGCGACGGCGGCCGGCTGGCCCGCTGGTGGGCGGTGCGGTCGGCCGGCGGCCCGTATGCCCTGATGCGGCAGCTCCCGGCCGCCGTCGGGCAGATGTCCCTGGAGCAGCTCACGACCCTCGGCCGCCCGATGGCCCGCAAGGCCGGCCTGCGGCTGAGCACCTGGGCCCCGCGCCGGCTGCTCAAGAACGGCCAGGCCGTCGTGCTCGCCGTCCCCGCCGACCGCCTGGTGAAGTACGCCGCGCTCAACGCCGCGCAGGTCGGCGTGGGCGTGCTGGCCATGCACAAGATGGAAGAGTACCTGGGCGGCCGCCGCGGCTCGGAGTGATCCGGAGCCCGCCGTCCCGCCATCGGCGCTGCCAAGAACCGAGGCCGTCATGACGAAGAACCCTCAGTCCGACGCTCGCACGCCGGCCCCGCCCACGCCCGAAGGAACCCGCCCGATGCCCACGACCCTGCGGAACCGGACCGCCCGAGCCCTCGCCGCCGCCCTGGCGGCCGTGGTGGCCCTGATGCCGGCCGGCGCGCAGGCCGGCCAGGTGGCGTGGCTCGATGAGGTCGTGCAGCAGGTCGTCCGCGAGGCCGAGCTGGGCGCCCGCGCCGCCGGCCGGGCCGAGGCGGTCACGGCCCGCACCGCCAGCCGCCTGTTCGCCCGCGAGGCCGACCAGAGCCTCACCACCCTGGCCCGCCGCTCCGACGACCTGGCCCGCGTTGCCCGCCGCGCCGAGGAGCCGGCCGAGGCCGCCCTGCACGCGCGGTTCGATCGCCTGCTCAGGGCCGACGCGGGCCTGGCCCGCACCTTCAGCGACCTGGCGCCGGCCGAGAAGCGGCTGGTCGTCGAGATGGGCGAGGCCGCGCAGGGGCTGGCCCGCCGCTACCCCGGCCAGGCCGAGACGATGATCCGCCGCCTGGGCGTCGAGGGCCTGGCCGCCACCCGCGCCTTCGGCGACGACGTGGCCGAGGTCCTGGTCAAGGAGGGCCCCGAGGCCGTCGACGTGCTCCGCAAGACCGGCCGCCCCGGCTGGAAGTTCTTCACCGAGACCGTCCTGCCGCACAAGGGCAAGCTCGCCGCCGCCGGCGTGTTCGCCCTCTACCTGGCCAACCCCGAGCAGTTCGTCGACTCGGCCGGCCGCGCCACCCAGTACGCCGTCGAGCAGTTCGCCCGCGCCGGCATCGCCATCGGCGGCGGCGTGGTCCGCGGGCTCGACGCCGCGGCCGGCGGCCTGCTCACCTCGCTGGGCCTGGACTCGGGCCCGCTGCGTGGCCTGGTGATGGCGGTGGCGGCGCTGGTTGCCTTGCTGGCGCTGATGAGCCTCGTCGGCCTGCCGCTCCGCTGGGCGCTGCGGCCGATCACCGGGCCGATCCGCTGGCTGCTGCGACGGCCGCACGCGGCCTGAGCGCTCCCGCGTCGTCCCCTTGGTCCCGATCCCCGGTCCCGCGACTCCGCAGGGTGTGCGAGCCATGCCGCAGCCGAACGCCAACCCCGCCCGCCGCCTGGCCACGCTCGATGCGCTCGAGGCCCGCCTCACGGGCCCGAAGCGGGTGGCGCTGTTCGGCCATCGCGCGGTGGGCAAGACGACCCTGCTGGCGATGTTCTACCGCGAGGCCTCCGCCGGCCGCGTGCCCGGCGTGCGGCTGGCCGCCGGCGACCCGATCACGGCCGAGTACCTGGCCGACAAGATCGCCCAGATCGAGGCTGGCGAGCCGCCGGCCGGAACCCTGGCCGAGACCCCGCTGCGGCTGCGGCTGTACCACGGCCTGGCGCGGCTCGACCTGATCGTGAAGGACTACCAGGGGGAACATGTTGCCCTCGGCTCCGACGCCCCGATCCGCGAGTTCTTCGCCGACTGCGACGCCGTGCTGCTGTGCCTCGACCCGGCCGTCGACGACGCGGCCGCCCGCCGCCGCCGGCAGCAGGAGGTCGAGGACCTGATCGAGCGCTACATCGAGGTCGCCGACGACGGCACCGCCGGCCGACCGGTGGCCCTGCTGGTCACCAAGTACGACCGGGTGATCGAGCGCGGCGGCCCGCCGCCCGAGGAGGTCGAGCGGCTGGTCGAGTCGCGGTACGGCATGACCCGGCACGCCCTGGCGCAGCACGCCCCCCGCAGCGCCGTCTTCGCGGTGAGCGCCTACGGCCCTCAGGCCGACGCCGCCGGCCGGCCGCCGGCCGAGCTGGAGCCGATGGGCCTGGAGGGCCCGCTGGCGTGGCTCGCCGGCCAGCTCGAGGACCTCGACCGCGAGGCCCTGGACTGGCTCTGGGACCTCGCCCCCACCGATGCGCCCCGGCTGACCCGCTGCGTCCAGGCCTTCGAGCGGCGTTACCCCCGTTCGACGTACACCGACACCTTCCGCCGCCGCCTGACCGCCATCCGCCGCCGCCGCACCGTCCGCCGCGCGCTCCTGGCCACGACCGGCCTGGCCGCGCTCGGCGTGAGCCTGGCCGGGTACGATGCCTGGGGCTACCGCTCGGCGCTGGCCTTCGAGCGCTCGAATCCGCCGGCGCCGGCGGTCGAGGCCCGCTGGACCCGGCTGCTCACCTGGCACCCCACGCTGCCGCTGTTCTTCCCGCGCGACGCCGAGCAGGGCCGCAAGCACCTGCGCACCTGGCGGGTGAAGGCCGCCGAGGCGCGGCTCGCCGCCGGCGCGGGCGGGGCCGAGGTCGTGGCCTCGATGCGCGACCTCAAGGAGCAGGCCCCCGAGCTCGCCCCCGACATCGAGCGGGTCGAGCAGGCCGGCAACCTCGCCGAGCAGGAGCGCCGCTGGCGGGCCCTGGACGTCGCCGACCTGGTCGCCATCGACGACCCGCAGGGCCACCTGTCCCAGGTCCGGCAGTTCCTCCGCGACTACCCCGAGGGCCGCCACACGCCCGAGGCCGTCTCGCTGGCGAAGGGGCTCGAAAGTCTCGTCGCCGCCGACCGCGACCGCACCGACCGCCACGCCGTCGACGCCCTGGTGCGGGCCTCGGGCCTGCCCGACGTGCCGGTGCGCGACCTCATCGAACGCGCCGAGCAGTTCCTCACCGAGCACCCCGACAGCCGCTACAAGGGCGAGGTCGACGAGCTGCTGACCGGCTTCGTCCGCCGGCTCGACGAGGCCGACATCGACCGCGCCCGCAGCTTCTCGCGCGAGCATCCCACCAACTTCGTCGTCCGCCGCGAGAAGTATCAGGACTACCTCAAGGCCCACGCCGAGGGCGGCCGGTTCCTCGCCGAGGCGACCGCCGCGCTCGACCAGATCGACCGCGACCGCGACGTGTACCTGTACCGTCAGGCGTACGACCACGCCGTCGCCCACCCCGACGACGTGCCGGCGATCGCCGCGCGGATGCGGACCTACCTGGAGGCCAACCCCGCCGGCCGGTTCGCGGCCGCGGCCAAGGGGTACATCGCCTGGTGGGAGCGGATCTCGGTGCCGGGGACGTACAAGGTCGTGCTGCGGCGCGGCCGGGTCGAGCCGGGCGTCGACAAGTACTTCAACGGCGGCGGGCCCGACCTGAGCGTGAAGGTGACGGTCGCCGGCGTCGACTACGGCCCGTCGCCGGTCGTGCGCGACTCGCACACGCCGATCTGGGACTGGTCGTTCCCGACCCCCGTGCGCTGGAAGTACGGCGACCCGATCAAGGTCCGCATCCTCGACAACGACTGGTCCGTCAGCGGCGTGTACACGATCCAGAGCACGGCCAGTGACAAGCTGGCCCTGCGGATGCTCTCGGGCCCGCTGCGGCCGGCGACCGGCGGCAGCACGCAGCTCGTGTTCGCCTCCGACTTCCAGGAGCCGTCGCTGCCGAAGCCCGAGTGATCGGCCCGCGTTCCGCCGCGACCGTTCCCCGTTCGATCCCGCCTGGCTCCCGCTCGCCCGCCCTCCCACCGCCCCGGGCGGCCGTCCCCCGCTCGAGGGCCGGCCCGGGGCGTCGACCCTCGCAGGTGCCTCACCCATGAGTCGCGCGACCGCCGTCGAGATCACGGCCGAGCAGGCGGTCTTCGGCAGCTTCCCGTTCTGGGATCGCGGCTACGCGCTGCTGGCGCAGTCGCCGGGATGTGCCCCGGCCTGGCTCGACGCCTTCCGCGCCGCCTGCGGGCGGTTCGGCGAGCGGCCGCGCGGGGTGGCCGACGCCGGCGGTCTGTTCGCGCTGCCGATCGCCGACGGCCCGTGGATGATCGTCGGCGTGAGCGGCCAGGGTCGCGACGACCGCGGCCGTCCCGGGGCCCTGGCGTTCCACGCGCTGTTCGTCGAGGCGAAGGACTACCGCCGCCTGGGCGCCAGCCCGTTCCCGCTGGCGGCATTTCACCAGGGCGAGTGGGATCCCGCGACGACGACCCTGGAGCGCCTGACGCTCGCCGTCGACCCCGAGGGGGAGCCGGACCCCGGCGGCGGGCCCGACGGCCGGGCGGCGTCGATCGCCGGTCTGCTGGCGCGCGGGCAGCGGGTCGCGATCGAGGCCTCGGCGCCGATCGACGCGCTGGCGCGGGCGGTCTGGCGAGCGCTGCCCCCGAAGGCCCGCCGGCAGGCGACCGTGGCGACCGGGGCGTTCGACAACGCCAACGGCTTCGACCTCGTCGGCCTGCCGCGCCCGGGCGCGGCCATGCCGGCCGT
>CAZUZD010000430.1:0-4706 GCA_964624465.1 uncultured Isosphaeraceae bacterium | reverse complement strand
GCATGCCCATGAACACCTGGGCGACGTTCTCGGTCAGCAGCAGGCGGTCGTTGGTCGTCTGATAGAAGTTCGTCGCCGGGTTGGCGAACGTGCCGCCGCTGGCGCTCAAGAGCTCCTGCACGAACTTGTCCATGGGCGTGTTGGACTGGAGCTTCTCCACCAGCCAGTTGTAGTAGAGGAACATGCCCTTCTGGCTGATCTGGTTGGGGATCTGCCGCACCTGCAGCAGCTCGGCCCACTGGTTCACCCAGATCTCGGCGAACTCCTTGCGGCCGAGCAGCTCGTCGACGAGCTTCGCCCGCTTGTCGGCGGCGGTCGAGTCGACGAACGCGCGCATCTCCTCGGGGGTGGGCAGCAGGCCGACGACGTCGAGGTACACGCGACGGACGAAGTCCTCGTCGGAGCAGAGGCCCGACGGCGTGATCCGGAGCTTCTTGAGCTTGCCGGCGACCAGGGCGTCGATGTAGTTGGCCTCGGGCTCGCTCGGGTATTCGAACTTCAGGCCCTTGGGGAGCACCAGCACCTGCGAGCCGACGGTGAAGGTCTCGAACCGCGCCATGATGAACGCCTCGCCGCGGGCGCCGGCGGTGACGAGGCCGTCGGGCGAGACGGCGGCGGAGTTCTCGTTGTTGGTGAGGAAGACGGCCAGGCCGGTGACGTCGCGGTCAGTGCCGTCGGAGTACTTCGCGCGGGCGGTCATCTGCTGGGTCGCGCCCGGGCCGTCGAGCACGGCGGTGCGGGGATACAGCTCGACGCCGACGACCTTCGGCAGCTTGCTGGCGTCGTCGTTGGGGGCGCCGGCGGCGATCCAGTCGCGCACGGTCTGGTACAGCTCGCTGTCGGGGTCGAACCGCTTGCCGCCGGTGTGCGGCACCAGGCCGGCGCCCTTCTCGAGCAGGGTGCTGTCGGCGGGCACGGCCAGGTTCACGCGGCGGCCGATCAGCTCGCGGGTGAGCCGGTGGTGGTCGCCGTCGGGGTCGAACCCGAAGAGGCTCAGGCGGAAGCCGTCCTTGCCGCGGGCCGCGCCATGGCAGCTGCCGGTGTTGCAGCCCGTGCGCATGAACACGGGCATCACGTCCATCCGGAACGAGAGCGGCTGCGGCGCGGCGGCGGCGGTGACCTTCACGGGCACGGTCACGCTCTGGCCGCCGAAGCTCACTGCCAGCGTCGTCTCGCCGTCGGCCGCCGGCCAGAAGATGTTCCCCTCCCGGCGCAGCAGGTTCGCCGCGGCCGGGGCTATGGCCGCCTCGGCGGTGACGTCCCGGGTGAGGCCGTCGGCATAGGTGGCCTGCACGACCACGAGCTGGCGATCGCGGCTGCCGCCAAGCTGCACGTCGGGCGGGAAGACCTCCAGCTTCGCCAGCCCCTCGGTCGGCGCGGGCGCAGGGGCCGGGGCCGGCGTGGGAGCTGGGGCCGCCGCGGGGGCGGCCGGCTGGTCCTGGGCACGGGCCGGGGCCGTGACCAGCAGCGGCAGGCCGCCGAGGAGGGTTGCAGTCGCCTGGAGCAGGAGCCGTGGCAGTCGCATGGTGGTCAATCCCTCGCGGAGCGGTCGGGAAGCGGGTCGGGCCGGCGGGCGGTCGGTCGGGCCCACCGGCCGGCGGAGGATCGGGGACTAGAAGCCATCGAATCCGTCGTCGCGCCGGCGGGCGGTGCGGGCCCGGCCCTGCTGACGGATCGTGTGGATGAAGATCGGCAGCGCGATGCAGACGCCCAGCAGGACCATGCCCGCGATCAGGCCCGCCGGTCCGCCCGCCGCCACGCCCCGCATGGTGAGGAACACCAGCGGGATCATGCCCATCGCCCCGAAGATGCCGACGAGCAGCATGGCCACCTTGGCGGTGTCGCCACTCACGGTGGTGCGGTAGGGGTCCAGTTCGTGCTTGGCATCGAGGGCGCGGGCGGAGATGGGCCGCTTGAGCCGGATCCGCTGGTCGTCGAACTTCTCCAGGAGCACCCAGCCGGAACGGGCCTCCTCGTCGAGGATCTCGCGGAGCTTCTCGGGTTTGCCGAAGGTGGCGAAGTTCGAGCGGAGGATCTTGAACTCCCACTCGCCGCCGAGGTCGTCGCTCGTGTACCCGGTCATCTCTTCCTCTTCCTGCCGCATCTGGGCCGCAGCGGCGGCGGCGGCGGCACCCGCCGCGCCGGCGCTCACTTGCTGGCTCCAGCAGGGGTCTTCGCCTTCTCGGCGGCGTCCTTGCGGAGCTGCTCCAGGCGGGAGAGGGGTTTGGCGGGCTCGGCGGCCGGCTTGGGGGCCTCGGCCACGGCGGCGGGCATCGGGGTGGCGCTGGGCTTGGGCGGGATCGGGACGTCGACCCGCAGGGCGGCGGTGCCCAGGTTGTGCACGATCGGCTCGCCGTTCTCGGTGACGACCACCTGGCAGAACAGGCTCGCGTGGTTGCCGGCCGGCGTGTCGGCGGCCGTCTTGATCGGCAGGACCAGCTCGGTCGTGTCCTTGGTGATCTTCTTGACCTCGGCCGTCGCCTTGTTCGGCAGGCCAACCAGGGTCACGGTCGCCTCGCCGGGGAAGTCCTTGGCCTTGGTCACCTTCACGGCCAGGACGGCGTCCTTGCCCTGCTCGCAGGTCGTGTTCGTGTAGGCGAACGCCAGGTACGGCTGGGCGACCGCCAGGTTGAACAGCTGCGACGAGACCCGCACCGGACCGCTCGGGATCGTCGAGTTGCCGACGACCACCAGCTTCCAGGTCCTGGCCTCGGCGCCGCCGGCGTTCATCGGAATGAGCGCCTCGTTCTGCCCCTCGGGGATCGACACGCCGCCCGAGGCCCCGACGCCCGGCGGCAGCCAGGGGAACGTGACGGCGATCGCCGCCTTGAACCCCTCGGCCCGCTTGGCGACGACCTTGAGGTTCATGCTGCCGCCATTGACCAGCGGCACCTTGGGCTCGACGACCTCGATCTCGAACGGGCACGGCTCGGTGACGGCCACCGCCATGCGGTCGACGGTCCGCGACCAGAAGTTCACGTTGTTGGCGCCGAAGACGAGAACGCTCTGGTGGCTGAAGTCCGAGGGCGGGATCTGGAGCTTCGAGTCGGTCGGCTTGCCGGTCATGCGTGTCAGCAGGCCGCCGACGGGCGCGTCGGCCGCCGCGCTGAAGA
Organism: uncultured Isosphaeraceae bacterium; assembly: GCA_964624465.1. Classification (GTDB taxonomy): domain Bacteria; phylum Planctomycetota; class Planctomycetia; order Isosphaerales; family Isosphaeraceae; genus CAZUZD01. The sequence goes on along the minus strand of CAZUZD010000430.1, from coordinate 1,593 downwards.
GCACGGGGACGACCGGCTGGCTGGCGGGCATCACGTCGCTGGTCGCGGTCACGCCCGGCGGCAGGGCCTCGGGGGTCACGGCCAGGTCGCCGCCGAAGTCAGTGCGGGTGGCATACACGAGCACGGCGTCGCGACCGCCCTTCGGCACGTTCACCGTGATGTTCGGCACGCCCACGGCCGCCTGCTCGCTCAGGGCGTTGAGCGCCAGCCGGGGGGCCACGGGGGTGAGCTCGATCCGATAGAAATGGTTCGGGCCGCCCTTCTGGAGGTGGTCGTGGATGTACACGACGTACTCGCCGTCCTCGGGGGCCGTGAACCGGATCACGCTGTCGGGGCCGACCGAGTCGTCGGCGCCGGCGATGTAGGCGCCGCCCTTCTTCGCGACGTGCACGACCGGGTCGAGCGGCGAGCGGAGCCGGCGGGCCCAGGCGACGATGTCGACGACCTGGCCCTTGGTGGCCTTGAAGGTGTAGAAGTCGTTGTCGCCGGGCTTCTCGATGATCCCGTTGAGCGCGATCGGCAGCTCGGGGATCGGCGTGGCGGTCGCGTGGTCGTCGTTGGGGCCGGACTCGATCACGTTGCCGAACGGGGACAGGCGGAACTCGTACGGGTAGGGCGACTGGCCCTTGTCGTCCTGGGCGAACAGGGCGAAGTTCGGGTCGGGGCCGGCGGGGAGCGTCACGGGGGTCGTGCGCTCGCCGGCGGCGTCGCCGAGCCACTTCAGCTGCACCGTCTCGCCGAACTTGCCGCCGGCGGGGAGCAGGGCCAGGGGGCGCGGGAAGCGGCCGACGTGGACGCGGTACAGGCAGCCGCCGTTGCCGGCGTAGGCGCTCTCGCGGACCTGGATGATGTACTTGCCGTCCTCGGGGGCGATCACCGACGCCACGCCGTCGACCCGCACCAGCGGCGCATCGTCGCTGGAGGCCAGCTCGAACCGCTTGCTGTCGAGGATGGCGACGTACGGGTCGAAGTGCGTGATGCCCAGGCGCAGGCCCTCGACCTCCGCCGTGATCCGCTCCCCCTTCTTCGCCTCCAGCACGAAGTAGTCGACGTCCTCGTTCTCGGCCACGCCGTTGATCACGGTGTCGAGGGTGATCGGCTGCGGGCTGGCAAAGTCGTTGTTCGGCTCCTTTTCGGTGACCTCCGGATACAGCCCCACGCTGAAGGTGCGCAGCTCGCTGACGCCGGTGGCCGTGCGGAGCCGCAGGTCGTAGAGGCCCGGCTTCGCGTCGGCGGCGATCGCGAGCTTCGCCTTCACGCTGTTGTCGTCGACCTTCGTCAGGCTCGCGGTCGTGATGCCCGGCTGGTACCAGAGGATCTCCTGCGCGTCGCCCAGGCGGGCGCCGGAGAGGACGACCTCGATCTCGGTGCCGCGCTGACCGCCGGGCGGCCGGATCGCGCCGATGGAGGGGGTGGACCCCAGAGCGGCGAGCGGGGCGAGCGCCAGCGTGAGCAGGGCCGCGACGAGGAGGGCAGGCCGGTGGTGTCGCATGGTGCGGGTCCTGGCGGGCGATGCGGGGCGCGTCGGTCGGGGGGCGGGGCGAGGCAAGGCGGGGGGCCGGGCGGGCCGGGAGGCGGGGCGGGGGCGGAGGC
>CAZUZD010000429.1:0-4774 GCA_964624465.1 uncultured Isosphaeraceae bacterium | reverse complement strand
GGCTACGGCCCGGGGCCGGGTCGCGGCTACGGCCCTCAGCCCGGACCCGGTTACGGCCCGCCGCCCGGCGGCGGGTATGGCTCGCAGCCCGGACCCGGCTACGGCCCGCCGCCCGGCAGCGAGTATGGCTCTCAGTCCAGCCCCGGACCCGGCTACGGCCCGGCGCCCGGCGGCGGCGGCTATGGGGCTGGCTACGGCCCCAACCCCGGCCCCGGCGGTCCCGGTGGTGGTGGCGGCTACGGGGCGGGCCAGGGACCTGGGTCGCCGGGCCAGGCGCGCGGACGCAACGGTGGCCGCGGCCCCGAGGGCCGTGGTCCCGAGGGACGCCGCGATCGCGACCGCAACAACCGGGGCCGGGATCGCGGCCCCGCGATGCAAGGGCCGGGGCCCGGCCAGGGTCCGGGGCCCGGCGGGATGCCGCCACCGTACGGGGGCGGGTATCCGCCGCAGGGGCCGGGCTCGTACCCGCCGCAGGGCCTGGGCCCCGGCGGTCCGGGCGCGCAGGCGCCCCGGGCGGGCCGGCACCCCAACGCCAAGCCCCAGCGCCCGGCCAAGGGGGGCAAGTATCCGCCGAGCCCGAATGGTCCCGGTGGGCCGCAGGGCCCCGGCCCCGGCCCTGGCTACGGCACCCGTCCGGGTCCCGGCGGGCCGGGTCGGGATCGCCGCGAGCTGACGGGGCGCGGCCAGCCGCCGCCGAAGGCCGAGCCCAAGAAGGCCCGGCCCACGCTCCTCTACGTGCTCGACGCCCCGGCCACCCTGACCCAGAACCAGGTCGTCATCACCCTGGCCCGGCGGCTGCCCAAGAAGACCGCCGCCGAACGCGCCCAGAAGAAGCGCCGGAAGTGGCCGCGGGCCGCCGAGCCCTGGCGGCTGGAGCCCGAGGACCGGATCCTGCTGGCCCTGCTCGACGAGGCCCGCTCCGACGTCAACCCGGCCGACCCCAACAGCATGGCCGCCCTGAAGGGCGCCGCCGCCCCCGGCGGCCCGGCCGTGCCGAGACGCTACGTGCTGCGGCCCGAGACCCAGGCCAACCTCGTCGAGCGGCTCTGCCGCACCGGCCGCTGCCGCTTGCGGCGCACCGAGGACGAGATGAACCCGCCGGCCCTGCGGTGGGACGACGGCCGCCCCTGGCGGTTCGTCATCGACATCAAGGGCCTCGACGCCCAGTCCCGCCGCTGGTCGTGGCGCGGTTGCCTGCGGCGCGGCGAGGAGCGGATGGACCTGGCCGAGCCGCTGGTCCTGATGCCCGGCCTCGTCATCCTCGGCGGCGGCCGGGCCGCGCGGTTCGACGACAGCGGCGTGTTCCTCTGGATGACCCGGCTGCGGCACGAGAAGGAGATGATGCTGCCGGAGTCGCAGCAGGACTCCATGCTCGGCCGGATCCTGGCCGAGGCCCGCGTGCCGCTGAACGAGCTGGTCGAGGGCCTGCAGCTCGAGGAGGTCGAGCTGCCGCCGACCCCGTGCCTGACGGTGCGGGCCCCGATGCAGACTCGTGGCGTCGATGCCCTGATCGCCGACCTGGAGTTCGACTACGACGGCGCCCGCGTGCCGTCGTTCCCCGCCGGCAAGGTGGCCGTGCAGACCGACCGCCGCCGCGCCGTGAGGCGGGACGTGCGGGCCGAGGCCCGCGCCAAGGAGCGGCTCGAGGAGCTGGGCTTCCGCCCGATCAACGACTTCCGGTTCGAGCCCGGCGTGCTCGAGGTCGCCCCCAAGAAGGTGCCCTCGGCGGTGCGCGAGCTGGTCGCCGAGAACTGGCGGGTGCACGCCGACGGCATCCTGTACCGGCCGGCCTCCGACTTCAAGCTGGCCGTGACCAGCAAGATGGACTGGTTCGAGCTCGACGGCAAGATCGACTTCGGTGGCCAGGACGTGCGGCTGCCGCAGATCCTCGAGGCCGCCCGCCGCGGCGACACGATGATCACCCTGGGCGACGGCTCGATCGGCATGCTGCCCGACGAGTGGCTCCGCCAGTACGGCCTGCTGGCCGACCTGGGCACCCTGACCGACGGCACGCTCCGCTTCGGCAAGGCGCAGGCCGGCCTGCTCGACGCCCTGCTGGCGGCGCAGCCCGGCAGCACCGCCGACTCGGCGTTCCAGAAGGTCCGCAAGGAGCTGCACGCCTTCGAGGGCGTCGAGCAGCTCGAGGCGCCCGCCGGCTTCCAGGGCGAGCTCCGCCCCTACCAGTGCGAGGGCCTGGGCTGGCTGGAATATCTCCGCCGCTTCGAGTTCGGCGGCATCCTGGCCGACGACATGGGCCTGGGCAAGACCGTGCAGGTGCTGGCCCTGCTCCAGCGCCGGCGCTCGAAGCGCCAGGCCAAGGGGCCGAGCCTGATCATCGTGCCGCGCTCGCTGGTCTTCAACTGGCTCCAGGAGGCCGCCAAGTTCACGCCCCGGCTCAAGGTGCTCGACTACACCGGCCCGAACCGCCACGGGCTCCGCGAGGCGTTCGACCGCAACGACCTGATCGTGACGACCTACGGCACCCTGCGCTCCGACATCGTCGAGCTGGCGAAGATCGACTTCGACTACGCCATCCTCGACGAGGCCCAGGCGATCAAGAACAGCGACAGCCAGTCGGCCAAGGCGGCGCGGCTGCTCAAGGCCCGCCACAAGCTGGCGATGAGCGGCACCCCGATCGAGAACCACCTGGGCGAGCTCTGGAGCATCTTCGAGTTCCTGAACCCCGGCATGCTCGGGTCGGCCGGCGTCTTCAAGCGCGCCAGCGGCGGCACCTCGGGCCAGGACGAGGAGGCCCGCAAGCTGCTCGCCCGCGCCCTGCGGCCGTTCATCCTCCGCCGCACCAAGTCGCAGGTCGTCGAGGACCTGCCCGACAAGACCGAGCAGACCCTGTACTGCGACATGGAGCCCGCCCAGCGGAAGCTCTACGAGGAGCTCAAGGCGCACTACCGCACGGCCCTGCTCCGCAAGGACAACGAGGAGCTGCGCACCAGCAAGATCGAGGTGCTCGAGGCCCTGCTCCGGCTCCGTCAGGCCGCCTGCCACCCGGGCCTGATCGACAAGGAGAAGAGCCACGACCCGGCCGCCAAGCTCGACATGCTCATGTTCCAGATGCAGGAGGTCGTCGACGAGGGCCACAAGGTGCTGGTCTTCAGCCAGTTCACCTCGTTCCTGGCCATCGTCAAGGACCGGCTCGAGGCCGCCAAGATCCCCTACGAGTACCTCGACGGCCGCACCCGCAACCGCGAGGAGCGCGTCAACCGGTTCCAGGACGACCCGAAGCTCCCCGTGTTCCTGATCAGCCTCAAGGCCGGCGGCCTGGGCCTGAACCTGACCTCGGCCGACTACGTGTACCTGCTCGACCCGTGGTGGAACCCCGCCGTCGAGGCCCAGGCCATCGACCGCTCGCACCGCATCGGCCAGACCAAGCACGTCTTCGCCTACCGCCTGATCTGCCGCGACACCGTCGAGGAGAAGATCCTCGACCTCCAGCAGAAGAAGCGCGACCTGGCCGACGCCATCCTGAGCGCCGACAACCGCCTGATCCAGGCCCTCACCAAGGACGACCTCGAGTTCCTGCTCTCCTGAGCCGGCGCCTCGCCCTCGCCCGCAAATCTTGCCCAGACTCCGAGAACGCCCGCAGTCGCCCTTTCTGGGCAGCTCGCGGGCGTTTTCGTCAGGCGGCCCCGGCGTGGCCTAGGCTCTGGCGGCAGCTGCCCGCCTCGCTGGCACCTTGCCCCGGGGGCGCGCAGGGGCGGGCGATTGGCTTTTGAGCGGTTTGTGACCTAAGTGTTGATTGAGAAATCGGTTGAGTGCTCCGGTCCGGCCGCGGTACGGCACTTGCGTTTCCCTCCTGACGTTCTCCGGTGCTCGTTCTTCGGAGTGGCCCCGACGAGCGGGTGCCCAGACCTTGCGGGACTTGGACATGATTGCCGAATCGACCGCCCTGGCCCCGATGACCCTGTCCGCCCCCCTCTCCTCCTCTCCCGCCCCCAGCCCGACGCTGGACGCCACGTCCGGCTTCGCGGCTCCCCGCGCCGCCTCCTTCCTCTCCCATCTGGTGGACCGGCCGGCTCGTGCGGTGATGGCGCGGATTCGCACCGCCGCCTGGCACGTGCTCGACCTCGACACCGAATTCACCCTGCTCGACTGATCCCGAATCGAATCGAACCGGTCCGGAACGCCGCCCCGGGACGGGCCGCGGGTTGTGAGAGTCGCCCTGGCTCGACGCTGCCCCGGCCCTGGCTGTTGCCGTGTCCGATTCCCCGCCCATGCTTCCAGGGTCGCGGTGCGCGCCGGAACTGGCCGCGTGACCCGGCTCCCGACGGGAGGCTGACGATGAAGCTCCGCCTGGAGTTCCTGAAGGATCCGACCTTGCACCTGATCGCCGGCCTGGCGGTCGTCGGTGGGCTGGTCGCCTCGCCCCCCTGGGCGGCGTCCCGCGGCACCGAGGGACCGCATCACGGCCGCGTGACGCATCAGCTCGACGACTGCTCGGTCTGCCGCTCTCCCCTGCGTCTGAGCCGGCCGCTGCGATCGGCGCTGGCGACCGCGGCCCCGCTGGCCGCGCTGCAGGCGGTGGCTCGCCCCCACCGCTGAGCGAGTCTGCCAGGCGACGAATTCCCCCTCGTCGCAGCTGGCCCCAATCTGTGGCTCCATCGGTCCCGGCGGCCGCTCCCCCTGCGGCCGGGCCCCCACCCCTTCGTCGTCGCCCCGCGGCCCCGCCGCCGGGCGCCGTCGCGAGGCCGTCCCGCGCGGGCCGGTGCCTCGGGAGGAGCGGGCGCGGCCGGCTGGCCGGGCCTGCGCCCCCGGGGGC
>CAZUZD010000428.1:0-4790 GCA_964624465.1 uncultured Isosphaeraceae bacterium | reverse complement strand
GACGCGCCGGCGGCGGGCCATCGGGCGGGCCGTCCGGGCCACCGCGTCCGAATCGCACCGGCGGCGGGCCATCGGGACGCTCCGGCGGCGGGCCGTCGGGACGCTCCGGCGGGGGGCCATCGGGACGACCCTGGCCACGGCCGCCGGGGCCCTGGGGCCGGGGACGCAGCTCGTCGGGGGTCAGCTCGCCGTCGCCGTTGGCATCGAGCGCCTGGAGCGACTTCGCGGCGGCGGCGATCTCGTCGGCGGAGATCCGACCGTCACGGTCCAGGTCGAGCGCCGCGATCACCGGCGAGGGGCCCTCGCCCCGCCGGGGTCCCTGGCCCTGGGCCGGTCCCGGCCGGCCGAACTCGCCGCGGGGGCCCGCCGGGGGCCGGCCGCCAGGGCCTCGGGGCGGCGGGCCGTCCTGGGCGCGGGCGGTGGCCCCGCCGGCCAGGGCCGGGGCGATGGTCAGCAGCGCCGCCACGACGAGCGTGCGGCGGCGGTGGTGGGGGATCCGTTGGCTCTGCATCGCAGCCTCCTCGGGTCGATCACGGGCCCGCGATGGCCGCCCGACCGGGCCGCCACCGTCGCCGGGTGCCGCGGGCCGACCGGCCGCTCCGGTCCGGGCCCCGCACCCGATGATGGCTGATTGTATGGATCGAACCTTAAGCCACGATGAAGCCCGCGCCGGCGCCGGAGAATTCTCGATCGCGGGCCGGATCAGGTGGGCACGCCGTCGTCGCCGGGCGGCGTCACGAGGTGGAGCCGGAGCGTGTCGTGGAGGGTGGCCAGGGTCATCGGCTTGGTCAGATAGTCGGTGCAGCCGGCGCGGAGGCAGCGGTCGCGGTCCTCGCGCATGGCATGCGCCGTCAGGGCCACGATCGGCCGGGTGTAGCCGGCCTGCCGCAGCGAGCTGGCGGCGCCGTAGCCGTCGAGCCGGGGCATCTGCATGTCCATCAGCACGATGTCGAAGTCGCCGGCGAGTGCCAGTTCGACGGCCTCGACGCCGTTGTCGGCGAGCGTGACCGTCAGGCCCATGCGCTGGAGGTGGTGCCGGATCACGCGCTGGACGTCGGGGCTGTCCTCGGCCAGCAGCACCCGCGCCGGGGGCAGCCGGAGCACGGCGGCGGGCTGCGGCTCGGCGCGCTCGGCGAGGCTCGGTGCCCGTCGCCACGTCGAGCGCGGCGGAGCCCCCTGGATCGGGACCAGGAGCGTGAAGCAGCTTCCCGCTCCCGGCTCGCTGCGCACCTCGATCCGGCCGCCGAGGGCCTCGGCCAGGCGCCGCGAGATGGTCAGGCCCAGGCCGGTGCCGCCGTACTTGCGGGTCGTCGACGTGTCGGCCTGCAGGAAGGGCCGGAAGATCAGGCCGAGCTGCTCGGGCGTCATCCCGATGCCCTGGTCCTCGACGGCGACGCTCAGCAGGGGTGGACCGGGCTCGGCGCCGTCGACGACGCCCAGGCGCACCTCGACGAGGCCGTCGGCGTCGGTGAACTTGATCGCGTTGCCGACGAAGTTCACCACGATCTGGCGGAGCCGCGTCGGGTCGGTGATCACCCGGGACGGGATCGGGCCGACCCCGCGGGCCTCGAGCCGCACCGCCCGGTCCTCGGCCCGCACCCGCAGCAGCGAGACGACCTCGGAGACGATCTGCCAGGGCTCGTACTCGACCCACTCCAGCTCCATCTGCTCGGCCTCGATCTTCGAGAGACCGAGCACGTCGTCGATGAGCTGCATCAGGTGCTCGCCGTTGCGGCGAATGGCCTGGAGCGAGCGGTCGCGCTCGGACTTCGGGAGCGCGGGGTCGAGCAGGAGGTCGGCCGAGCCCAGCACGGCGGCCATCGGGGTGCGGACCTCGTGGCTGATGTTGGCCAGGAAGTCGCTCTTGGCGCGGTTGGCCGCCTCGGCCGTCTCCTTCGACGCCTGGAGTTCGCGATCGGCCTGCTCGCGGTGGCGCTCGGTGCGATACCCCTCGAACAGGCTGGCGCAGGTGCTCACCAGCGGCTGGAGGTAGGCGATCATCGACTCCTCGTAGCCGCCCGGTCGGTTCGCCAGCCCGATCATGCCGAGCAGCCGGCCGCCGCGGCGCACCGGCAGGCCCAGGAACGCGTCGAGGGGCGGATGCCCCGCCGGCAGGCCACCGCGGCGCGGGTCGGTCGCCGGCGCGTTCGCGATCAGGGGCTCGCCGCTCACCAGGACGCGGCCGAAGAGCGTCTGGAGGTTGTGGAACTCCAGCCCGGTGCCGGCGTGCTCGTCGTGGAACCGCCGGGTGGCGTCATCCCAGGCGATGTTCGTCAGCGCCGAGGTCTTGAGATACGACTGCCCCTCGGCGTCGGTCAGCACCTCGCCCACGAACCCGTAGCCGCTGCCGCTGAGCTCCAGCAGCGAGGCCAGTACCCCGGAGAACAGCGCGGCGGCCGGGGTGTCGGCGATGAACTGCTCCTGCGCCTGCCGGATCGCCTCAAGCAGCGCGTTCGACGCCTTGAGCCGCTCCTTGTCGCGGCGGCGTTCGGTGATGTCCCGGATGATGCCCGTGAACCGGGTCGCCTCGCCGATCCGCACCACGCTCACCGATAGCTCCAGCGGGAACGTGGTGCCGTCGCGTCGCAGGCCGATCAACTCGCGGGTGGCGCCCACGATCCGCGCCTCGTGCGTCTCGAAATAATGCCGCAGGTAGCCGTCGTGCCGCGTGGCGTCGGGCTCGGGCATCAGGAGCCGGACGTTCTGGCCCAGCACCTCGTCGGCGCGATAGCCGAAGAGCCGCTCGGCGGCGGGGTTGAACGATTCGAGCCGGCCCCGCTCGTCGATCACGACCACGCCGTCGGCGGCGGTGTCGACGATCGAGCGGAGCCGGGCCTCGCGGTCCCGGAGCATCGCCACCGCCTGCTTCAGCTCGGTGACGTCCTGCGCGGTCCCGAAGACCTGGATGACCTGGCCCGAGCCGTCGTGGCTCAGCGAGGTGCGCAGCACGACCCGGCGTTCGTCGCCATCGGGCCGGACCACGCGGACCTCCAGCTCGGGGGCCCTCGGCGGTCGCGACCGCGTCCCGGTCGCCGCGGCGGGGAGCAGGCCCGAGCGGATCCAGCGGATCAGCCGGGCCGAGTCTCCGGGGTGGACCCGGGCCAGCACCGGCGCGAGCGTGGAGGCGGGGGTTCCCCCCAGGATCCGGCCCAGCTCGTCGGAGCCGAGGAACGAGCCATCGCGCAGGTCCCAGACCCAGCTGCCGAGGTGTGCGATCTGCTCGGCCTGCGACAGCAGCGACTGGCTCTTGCGAATTTCGCGCTCGGCGGCGACCCGTTCCGAGATGTCGCGGAGGTACGCGGTGAACAGCGGCGGGTCGGCCTCGAGCACCGCGGCGATCGCCAGCTCGACCGGGAACTCGGTGCCGTCGGCCCGCTGGGCCACGATCTCGATCCGGCGGCCCAGCACCGGACCCTCGCCGGTGGCCAGGTAGCGCCGCAGCCCGGCGGCGTGGGCCTCGCGATACTGCGGCGGCACGATCCGATCGGCCATCGGCTGGCCGATCATCGCCTCGCGGCGCAGGCCGAACATCCGCTCGGCGGCCGGGTTGAACTCGAGGACCCGACCCTCGTGATCGATCGTGACGATGGCGTCGAGCGCCGACTCCAGGATCGCATTCTTGCGGGCCTCGCTCCGCCGCAGGTCGTGCTCGGCCTGTCGGCGATCGATGCCGAGCGCCGACTCGGCCAGCAGCTCCAGCAGCTCGCGGTCCGCCGGGCGCCAGCTCCGGGCCGCCGGGTCGACCACGGCGAACACGCCGATCACCGCGCCCGAGCGCCCCCGCACGGGCACGCCGAGGTACGCCCCGACCCCGAGCGCGGCGATGGCCGGCGCCGCGACGCCGGGCGGGTGCGCCCGGACGTCGTCGATCCCCAGGGGCGCCCCGGTCTCGACCACGCGACGGCCGAACGGGAACTCCGGCGGCAGCTCGCGACGGTCGTGCCAGGGCCCGGGCGGGGCCACGAGCGCGACGAGCCCCTCGCGGCCGGCGTCGAGCCGGGTGACCACCGCCACCGGCACGCCCAGCAGCTCGGTGGCCAGCGTCGTCAGCCGGATCAGCCCCGCCTCACGGTCGAGGGGGCCCGGCTCGGGGAGTCCGGGCACCTGCGGCGTCCCGCCGTCCCCGACCGCGTCGCTGCCTGGCGACATCCCGGACCCTCCCGCCGTGGGACCGCGCCCGCCACCTCGCGGATCGCCCTGGAACGCGCCGGGGGCGGGCCGCCCCGGGGCCCGGTCCCTCCGGACCGCCTGGCACATGCTAAAAAAGTAATCTTAAGTAGATTCCGCGAAAGATTGCCACCCGGCTGCGCGGCAAAATCGGGTCGGCCCGGGGCGGCCCCCTCGCGGCGGGCGCGGTCGGGAGCGGTGGTGGACGGGGTGCGGGCGTCGTGGCGCCGGGCCTCGCGACCTCAGGGGCTCACGGCGGTGGGCAGGTGACGGTCGATCGCCTCGATCAGCGACCGGCGGTCAATGGGCTTGCTGAGATAGCCGGTGCAGCCCGCCTCCAGGCACCGCTCGCGGTCGCCGGTCACGGCGTGCGCCGTCAGGGCCAGGATCGGTCCCTGGAAGCCCCGGGCCCGGATGATGCGGGTCGCCTCGTAGCCATCCATCACGGCCATCTGGATGTCCATCAGGATCAGGTCGTAGGGCCGCTGCTGCACCAGCTCGACGGCGACCTGGCCGTCGCCGGCGAAGTCGACCTCGAGCCCGGCACGCTCGAGGTAGAACCCCAGGATCAGCTGCAGCTCGCGGTGGTCAGTACCAAACGGTATTGTGCTGAGCTTCATCGT
>CAZUZD010000427.1:0-4794 GCA_964624465.1 uncultured Isosphaeraceae bacterium | reverse complement strand
CGTGGGGGCAGGGGGCGTGGGCGGCCCGAACAGCGGCGTCGGCGTGCTGCCGGGTGCCGGGGCGGGCCGTGCGGGCGTGGGTGGTCCCGACAGCGGCATCGGCGTCTTGCCGGGTGCGGGCGCCGGTCGGGCGGGCACGCCGGCGAGCAATGGCTACGGGGCCTACGGCACGCGGTACGCGGGCGACACGGCCCTGGCGGCGCAGCGGAATGTCGTCGTCGCCGGCGCGGGGGCCTATCCCCGCTACGACGCGGCGGCCTACGCGCGGTACCCCAACGCCTGGCAGCCGACGAACCTGGCCAACGCCTCGCTCTACGCCAACCCCGGCTACGGCGCCGTCGCCGGCATGATGGGGGGGATGGGGATGGCCGCGCAGCCGATGCCGTACGACTACGGCGGCAACGTGGTCGCCCAGCCCAACGCCATGTACGTCAACGGCGAGGCGGCCGGCACGCCGCAGCAGTACGCCGACCAGGCGGGCCAGATCGCCGCGACCGGCAGCGGGGCCCCCGACCCGAACGCCCAGTGGCAGCCGCTCGGCATCTTCGCGATGGTGCTGGACCCCCAGTCGCAGGACCAGCCCAACGACCTGTTCCAGCTCGCGATCAACAGCCAGGGCACGATCCGCGGCAACTACCACGACGTGAAGGGCAACACGACCACCCCGCTGGCCGGCGCGGTCGACCCCAAGAGCCAGCGCGCCGCCTGGACCATCGGCGGCGCCCAGTCGCCGGTCTACGAGGCCGGCATCGCCAACCTGACCCGTGACCAGACGACCATGGTCGTGCACGCCCCCGACGGCCGCCAGTTCCAGTACTCGCTGGTCCGGCTCCCCGACCCGCAGGCGTCCGGCGACGGCTCGGCCAGCGAGCCGGCCCCGGGCCAGCCCTGAGCCCGACGCCCGTCCCGGAAGGCCGGCCGGTACCATGCGCCCCGCGATCGATCGGGGCGCGGGTCCGGCCGTCTCCTTGCGCCGTGACTCCGCCGCTCCTGGCCGGTCTCCGCTCACCCGGCGCCGGTTGACGAGCGGGCCGGTCCGGACTAGAAACGCATCTGCGGCCGCCACGACGCCGGTCCGGCCCGGGTGGGCATCGGGTGGCGCCGGGAAAAAAATGGACGATTGGTCCAGAATTTTCCAACGCCCGGCTGAACCACCCGCCTCCGACGGATCGTAGGAGATTCGACCCCGCCGCGATTGGGCCGGGCTGTTGTCCGGCGGTCCGACGGAGTGGATGGTCGCTCCAGAGGAATGACCAGGAGGATTCCCCACATGCAACGCAACGCAGTGGCCTGGGCTGCGCTGATCGCTTCGAGCGCGGCCCTGATTGGCACCTACGGCGGCAGCAAGCCGCTGCCGGCGGCGCAGGAGATCCCGCAGGCGGGCCTGCAGCGGGCCCACGAGCTGTCGGCCGCGTTCAACGCGGTGGCCGAGTTCGTGAAGCCCTCGGTGGTGCAGATCAACATCGAACGCAAGGTGCCCGCCGGCGGCCTGATGCGCCGGGGCCGCCCCGCGCCGGGGCAGCCGGGTCCGGACGGGGCCGACCCGCAGCAGGTCGATCCCAAGCAGATGGAGGAGATGCTCCGCAAGTTCTTCGGCGGCCAGAACGGCCGGGGCGGGGTGCCGCAGGGCTTCCGCTTCGAGGACCAGCAGTTCGCCGCCGCCGGCACCGGCTCGGGCTTCCTCATCGACGGCAAGGGCCACATCCTCACCAACAACCACGTCGTCGAGGGCGCCGACCGGATCGTCGTCACCTTCCACGACGGCGTCGAGGCCCCCGCGCAGATCGTCGGCACCTATCCCGAGGCCGACGTCGCGGTGATCCAGGTCGAGACCACCGAGTACCCGGGCGTGAAGCTCGGCTCCAGCCGCGACCTCAAGGTGGGCGAGTGGGTGCTGGCCTTCGGCTCGCCGTTCGGCCTGAGCCAGACGGTGACCTCGGGCATCATCTCGGCCACCCAGCGCGAGAACGTCGACATCAACCGCTTCGAGTCGTTCATCCAGACCGACGCGGCCATCAACAAGGGCAACTCGGGTGGCCCCCTGGTCGACCTGCACGGCAAGGTGGTGGGCATCAACTCGGCGATCGCCACCGAGAGCGGCGCCTCGGCCGGCGTCGGCTTCGCGATCCCGATCGACATGGCCGCCCGGCTGGCCGACAAGCTGATCAAGAACGGCAAGATCGAGCCGGCGCTGATGGGGATCATCATCGAGCCCCTGAACCGGGCCCTGGCCCGGAACCTGGGCATCGACCCGAAGACCAGCGGCGTGGTCGTGCTCGAGGTCGGCGACGGCACGCCGGCGGACAAGGCGGGCCTGAAGGTCGGCGACGTGGTCACCGCGTTCGACGGCCAGCCGGTCACCAGCCGCAAGGCGCTCCAGTACCTGGTCTCGACCAGCGACATCGGCAAGGCGTATGACCTGACCTTCGTCCGCAACGGTCAGACCCAGACCGTGCCGGTCAGCCCGGTGCAGGCGAAGCTGGTGGCCAACGCCCTCGATCGTCCCGAGCCCGAGCCGCGCCGGCAGGCCCCGGCCCCGGCGGCCGCCCCGGCGGGCGAGACCGACCGGTTCGGCCTCGCCGTCGCCCCGCTCGATCCCGCGCTGGCGAAGCGCTTCGGCTGGGGCGAACTGGACGGCCTGGTGGTCACCGCCGTCCAGCCCGACAGCCCGGCCGAGGCCGTCGGCATCGAGGTCGGCGACCTGATCACCAAGGTCGTCCGCGACAAGGCGATCGTGCCGGCCCCCTCGGTCGACGACTTCCGGGCGCTCTCCGATCGCAGCGACGAGCTGGCCGTCTACGTCGAGGACGTCCGCAAGAAGCTGCCCGGCGAGTTCAAGACCCTGAGCCGGCCCGGCGACCGCGACTGAGCGGACTCCCGGGACCTCGAACCCACCACCCCCCGGGCCGCGGTCTCCTGGACCGCGGCCCGAAGCCCCCACGGCCCGACACCGCCCCACCCCGGAGCGGTGCCGGGCCGTGGGCGTTGGCGGCGCCGGGGTGCCGGACCCCTCGCGTCGGTCGAGGTTGACCGCCGACTTGAGCCCCGGTACCCTGCGGCCCGCGTTTTTTGAGGCAGCGCGGCAGGAGGCCGGCCCCCGATGCAGCTCGAACGGTCACGGCGCTGGCTCCCCCTGGCGCCGGCCCTGGCGCTGGCCCTGACGGGCTGCGGCACGGTCAAGCAGTCGGGCACGGTCCGCACCGGCACCGAGCAGCTCCTGCTCACGAACAGCTGGGACGACGCGGTGCAGAAGATCGACTTCCGCCCGCTGGCCGGCGTGCCCGTGTTCCTCGATGCGCAGTATGTCACGGCCGTCGACCAGGGCTGGGTCGTCTCGAGCCTGCGGCAGGCGATGCTGGCCCAGGGCGTGCTGCTGCGGGCCAAGCCCGAGCAGGCGCAGTGGGTCGTCGAGGCCCGCGTGGGCAGCTACGGCACCGACAGCTACAACTGGCTGGTCGGCGTGCAGCAGATGACCATCCCGGTCTCGATCGGCGGCCTGCCCAGCGGCACGATCCCCGAGATCCCGATCGTCAAGAAGACCGACCAGTGGGCGATCAGCAAGCTGGCGGTCTTCGCCTACGATCGCGCCAGCGGGCAGATGGTCTGGTCCTCCGGCACCCAGCTCGCCACCGCCAGCGCCAAGGACGTGTACGTGGGCGGCCTGGGGCCGATCCAGTCGGGTTCGATCCGCCAGAAGGGCAAGCGCGTCGGCATCAACCTGCCGATGATCAGCGACCCCGAGCCCTCGCTGAGCACCGGCGCCAAGGTGCCAACCCGGCCCGCTGCGCCCGGCACCGACGTCGTCCGGGGCGCCGACGGCGGGGCGAACCCCCCGGCGGCCACCATGACCCTGCCCCCCTCGGCCACCGACCTCGAATCGTTCCGGCCCTGACGGGATTGCCGGCGCCGGGGCGGGACGCTCGCGGGCGGGCGGGCCGCTCTGCTAGAGTGGCGGGCGACGGGCGGGGCCCGGCCGAGGCCCCCCGAACGTTCCTGCGCCCCCCACGAGCCCAGCCGCCCATGAGCAGCGCCGCGCCGGCCGTCGACCTGCGGAGCTTCATCCGCGACATCCCCGACTTCCCCAAGCCGGGCATCCTGTTCAAGGACATCACCCCGCTGCTCGGGAGCCCGACGGCGCTGCGGGCGACGATCGACGCCCTGGCCTCCGCCTGCGCCGGCCGGCAGATCGACGTGATCGCCGCCGCCGAGGCGCGCGGCTTCCTGTTCGCCACCCCGCTGGCCCTGGCCCTGAACGTCGGCTTCGTGCCGATCCGCAAGCCGGGCAAGCTGCCCTACGAGCGGGTGACCAAGCAGTACGCCCTGGAGTATGGCACCGACACCCTGGAGATGCACAGCGACGCGATCGCCCCCGGCAGCCGCGTGCTGGTGCTCGACGACGTGCTCGCCACCGGCGGCACCATGCGCGCCTGCTGCGACCTGATCGCCCAGGCCGGCGCCACCGTCGTCGCCTGCGCCTTCGTCCTCGAGCTCGACTTCCTCGAAGGCCGCCAGCGCCTGGCACCCCACGAGGTCCTCAGCCTGCTGCACTACTGAGCCCCGGGCCCAACCGGGGCCGGCCGATCACGCTGCGCGGATTCGCCCGACGCTGTCAACGCGTCGGATGGGACGTGTGGCGTGGCCTGAGCGGAGCGTGGCCACGTCGACGATTCGCAGGCCACCGCCCCGTCGCGGCGGATGACGCTCCGCTGATCCGCCCTACGGGAGTTCGGCCCAGCTGGGTGGCGTGGCCTGAGCGGAGCGTGGCCACGTCGACGATTCGCAGGCCACCGCCCC
>CAZUZD010000426.1:4421-4799 GCA_964624465.1 uncultured Isosphaeraceae bacterium | reverse complement strand
CCGGTGGTGCGCCTCGTAGCGGTCGCGGAGGCCGCGGAGGATCTCCAGCGCCTCGGTCTTCGACGGCGGGTTGACCATCACCATCTGGAACCGGCGATCCAGGGCGCCATCCTTCTCGATGTACTTGCGGTACTCGTCGAGGGTGGTGGCGCCGATGCACTGGATCTCGCCGCGCGCCAGGGCGGGCTTCAGGACGTTGGAGGCGTCGATGGCCCCCTCGGCGCCGCCGGCGCCGACGAGGGTGTGCAGCTCGTCGATGAAGAGAATCACGGTCCCTTCCGACTCTTCGACTTCCTTGATGACCGCCTTGAGGCGGTCCTCGAACTCGCCGCGGTACTTCGCGCCGGCGATGAGAGCGCCGAGGTCGAGCGACACCAC
>CAZUZD010000426.1:3860-4411 GCA_964624465.1 uncultured Isosphaeraceae bacterium | reverse complement strand
TCTTGGCACGCCGGACCTCGTTCATGACGGCCTTGATCCGCTCCTCGAACTGGCCGCGATACTTCGTGCCGGCGACCATCATGGCCAGGTCGAGCACGACGATGCGGCGGTCGCGGAGCAGCTCGGGCACGTTGCTGTCGACGATCAGCTGGGCCAGGCCCTCGACGATCGCCGTCTTGCCGACGCCGGCCTCGCCCAGGAGCACCGGATTGTTCTTGGTCCGGCGCGAGAGCACCTGGACCACGCGCTCGATTTCGTTGGCACGGCCGATGACCGGGTCGAGCTTGCCCTGGCGGGCCAGGTCGGTCAGGTCACGCCCGAAGGAGTCCAAGGCCGGGGTCTTGGATTTCCCGCCCTTCGCGGCGGCGCCACGCTCGCCCTCTCCGCCGCCCGCGTCCATCCCGTGACCTAGCAAGTTGAGCACCTCCTCGCGGACTTCTTCGAGCTTCAGACCCAGGTTCATCAGGACCTGCGCCGCCACACCCTCCTGCTCGCGCAGGAGGCCCAGCAGCAGGTGCTCGGTCCCGACGTAGTTGTGGTTGAGGTTGCGC
>CAZUZD010000426.1:0-3850 GCA_964624465.1 uncultured Isosphaeraceae bacterium | reverse complement strand
ACCTTCTTGGCCCGGGGCGTCTGGGGCAGCTTGCCCATCGTCACCATGTCGGGACCGGACTGCACGATCTTCTCGACCTCGACCCGGATCTTCCGCAGGTCGACGTCGAGGTTCTTCAGGACGTTCGCGGCGACGCCGCTGCCCTCCTTGACGAGGCCCAGCAGAACGTGCTCGGTGCCGACGTACTCGTGGTTGAAGCGCTGCGCCTCTTGATTGGCCAGCTGCATCACCTTGCGGGCACGGTCGGTGAAGCGCTCATACATGCGGTCCACTCCGACAGACTGGCCCGGACGGTCCCGGTCCGGTGCCAGCCCCTATGCGGGATTCTACGTCACGGCCCGCCCGGTCGTTCACGCCGGACGTCCTCAGCTCCACGAAAACCGGCCCGGCCCCAGGGCCACGCCGGTTCCCGCCATGCGCGCAATCTTCCGTGGTTCGACCCCGGAATTCAACTCCCCCTGAGCCCGCCTGCCGCCATTTCGACGGCCCACGACGCTCGGGGCGGAGGCCGGCCCCGTCGCCGGGTCCCGCCCCCGCACTCACTATACGCCGCATGCCAAGCCCCCCCGCCCCCGGGAGGCCCTGGAACTCTAGCGCACCGCCCGGTCCCGACCCCGGAGCCGACGGCCAAGCTGCCGCAGCTTCTCGGCTTCCGGCGAACCGGGCTCGATCGCCTTCTCGACCCACTTTTCCCAGGGCTCGCCGTCTGCCGTGAGCGCCGGGGCGGACAGGGTGCCCTGGAGGCGCAGGGTCGCCAGGCGGTCGACGGCCGGCGACAGGTCGTCCAGGAGGCGGCGGGCCTCGTCGGGCAGGCGATCGCCGAGGGCCCCCAGGCGCTGGCGGACCGGCTCGGCGTGCAGGGTGTAGTCCAGGCGGCCGTCGAAGCCGGTCGTGCCTTCGAGCCGGATCGGCAGCGGGCCGATCTGGAGCGTGAGGTTCTCGGTGGCCACGGTGGCGTCGCTGACCAGGAAGTCGCCCCGCAGGCTGCCGACGGCGTCGCGGGCCGGCAGGTGGAACGCCCGCGTGATGGTCGCCAGGATCCGCGAGTCGTCGGGGCCCAGCTCGCTGAGGGTGATCGCCCCCTGGCCGGCGGCCGTCGCCCGGAGCGCCTCCAGCGACTCGCACTGGCCGCGGAGCTTCAGGTCCAGGTCGAGCTGCCCGCCCAGGCCCTCGGGCGCCCCGGCCAGCGCCGGCGCCAGCAGGGCCAGCAGCCGCACGGCCCCTTGCAGGCCGGCGTCCTCGACCCGGAGTTCCCCCTCGAAGCCCAGGCCGGGGCCGTCGCGGTCGAGCCGGCAGGCCAGGTCGACCCGGCCGCCGTTGACCGCGCCGGTGAGCTGCTCGACCTCCAGGCCCGACTCCGACCAGGTGCCCTGGCCCCGCACGCCGGTCAGCTCGAGCCGGCAGCCGCTGGGGTCGTCGGCCACGATCAGGCGGGCGTCCTCCAGCTCCAGCGCCAGCAGGGGCCGGTCGTCGTCCTCGCTCGGGGCGTGGGTGCGGGCCGAGCCGTCGCGGGGGTGGCTCAGCAGGTCGTCCCACTCGAAGCGGCCGTCGCCGCGGTGCCGCACCCGGAGCGTGACGCCCCTGGCCAGGCAGCGCCCGGGCTGGGTGCGCCCGCGCACCAGGTCCCAGAGGTTCAGGTCGAGGCTCAGCTCGCGGGCCTGGAGCCAGGGCCCGTCGTCGGGGTCGGGGGCGCCCAGGGCCAGGTCGCCGAGCCGGACGTCGCCGAGCCAGCCGAGCGACACGCTCCCCAGGCCGACGGGCTGTCGCGTCGCCCGCCCGAGCGCCCCGGCCACGCGGTCGCGGGCCCAGCCGGTGGGGGCCACGGCCACCAGCAGGGCCCAGAGCAGCACCGGGCCCAGCAGCAGGGCGAGCACGCCGCAGCGTCGCAGCCGACGAAACCCGAGCATGGGCCGTCTCTCCCTCCCCGGAGGTCATTCGAAATGCCCGACCGTCGGGCGCGGCGACCATACGCCAGACCCCCCGATCGGGCAACGCCACTTGCCCCGCGCCGGCAGTCCCGAGCTCCGGCTCGCCGGCCTCACCCGGGCACCCCGGCCCGCGAACCGTCGTCGCGGCCACGCTGATACTCAGGCCACGGCACACCGACAGGGATCGGACGCGAGCGGAACGGCTGCGGACGGCCTCCTCGTGTGCCGTGGCCTGAGCGCAGCGTGGCCACGATCACGGAGGCCTCCACCCGATTGGTGCCCGGTCGTCCCCGGCCTGCGAACCGTCGTCGTGGCCACGCTGCGCTCAGGCCACGGTACACCCAGACGCACCTCGGGCCGGGGCTGGGGATCCGGGCTCCGAGGAGGGAAGCCGGGCCCCTGCCCCTGCTTCCATCAAAAGGCGGCGCGAGCTGCCGGCAGCATCCCGGCGTGGGCGCGCCCTTGCGTGGGGGGCGGGCCGGCATTAGCCTCGCGCATCGGGTCAACCGAGGCGGGTTCCGCGTCCGACCGCCGTTCGCGGTCGGCACCGGGGCGGCGAACCCACCCCGGCCCGGACCCGGACCCGCCGCCGCACTCGACTGCCGCCACGGAGGTCACGCCGATGATGAGCCCACCCGCGACGCGGACCGGACTGGTCCTGGCCCTGGTCCTGGCGGCAACGCCGTGGCCGGCGGGGGCCGACGAGTTGCCGAGGGTCGCCGGCGTCGAGTTCCAGCCGCTGGTGGCGCAGGCGCGGCGGGTGGCCGAGGCGCTGGAGCAGCTCGGACAGCCACTCTCGGCCGACGAGCGGGCACGCCTCGACGCGGCGGCGCGGTCCGAGGACCAGGCCGCCGGCGTGCGGGCGATCCAGGAGGTGCTCGACCCGCACTGCCTGGTGGGCGTGCAGATCAACCCCGAGAGCCGGGTGAAGGCCCAGCCGGGCCCGGCCCCGGCGCGGCTGGTGCAGCAGGGCTGGCGGGTGTTCCTGGTCAAGGTCGCCAACGAGGCCGGCGTGACGGCGCCGCTGCGGGTGGCCAGCCCGAACGCGGCGCCGGTCTTCAAGGTCTCATCCAACGGCCCGAGGCCCGAGGCCAGCATCCCGAAGAGCGAGATCCCGCTGCGGTGGTGCGACGTGCGCACCTTCGACGACCGGCCGCTGAACCGGACCCTCTCGGGCCTGCCGCTGGAGTACCGGATCGTGCAGGTCTACAGCCGCGACGCCGGCCGTCGCGAGGCGAAGCTCACCTTCGACGTGGGCCAGGGCACCCAGGACCTCGGCTTCCGCTCCGACGTGGACCTGCTGTTCACCTGCGCCCCGGCCGTGACCGTGACCCTGGAGGTGCTCGACACCGACGGCACCCCGACGACCGCCTCGTTCCTGATCCGCGACCCCCAGGGCCGGGTCTACCCCGCCCAGAGCCGCCGGCTCGCCCCCGACTTCTTCTTCCACCCGCAGGTCTATCGCGCCAGCGGCGAGAGCGTGAGCCTGCCGCCGGGAACGTACTTCGTCGAGGTCACCCGCGGCCCCGAGTACGTCGCCGAGCGACGGAGGATTACCGTGCCCGAGGCCCCGGCGCACCGCGAGGCGTTCCGGCTGAAGCGCTGGACCGACCTGACGGACTATCGCTGGTTCTCGGGCGACCACCACGTGCACGCCGCCGGCTGCGCCCACTACGAGAGCCCGACCGAGGGCGTCGGCCCGGCCGACATGATGCGGCACATCCTGGGCGAGGACTTGAAGGTCGGCTGCGTGCTGAGCTGGGGCCCGTGCTGGTACGCGCAGAAGGAGTTCTTCGACGGCAAGCTGCACGCGCTGTCGACGCCGAAGTACCTGATGCGCTACGACGTCGAGGTCAGCGGCTTCCCGTCGTCGCACACCGGCCACCTCTGCCTGCTGCGGCTCCAGGAGGACGACTATCCGG
>CAZUZD010000425.1:0-4807 GCA_964624465.1 uncultured Isosphaeraceae bacterium | reverse complement strand
ACCGCCGGGGCCTGCGGGGGCGCCGCCTGCCGGGCGGCCGTCAGGCCGGCCAGGGTGGTCAGGGCCAGCGCGCTGAGCGCGAACGTCTGCGTCGATCGGTGCGGCCACATCACGGGTGCAACTCCTCGGGCGGGGGCACGCCTCGGCCCCGCAAGCCCCGATCATACCCGACCCTGCAGCCCCCCCGCCCCGGCAGATCCGCCAAATCATGCCCGACCGCAACAACTATCCGTCGCATCCTCTCCCAACCGCCTCGTTTCTCCAGTCACATCCAGACCACCCCGATCCTCGGCAGCCCCGGGGCCACGGCCGGCGACTCGCCGCGTCGCGGGCAGCGGTGTGAGGGGCGAGCCCGCTCGGGGAGATCGGTCCGAGCCGAGCCGGCTCAGAGATCATCCCGGGCACGGCCCGCCATGGGGTGCTCCACGGAGGGGTCCCGGCGCATCGTGGCCGCCGCCACGGACCACGTGCTGGGGGCCGGGGCCTGCCGTCGCCGGCCCCGCTCGCCACCGACGTTGCGCCGGCGTCACCGATCACGCCGAGCCGGGCGTCTGCCAAGGAAGTCTCCGCCCGCGAGCCACGACAGGTGCCAGGGTCTCGCGAGACGGAGGAGAGGCTCCATGCGTCGATGCCCGTCTGGCTGCGTCGCGACCCCCGTTCCGGGGCGGGATCGGCGGGAGCCGTCCGACCCGGCGGCGATGGCCGCCGCGCGGGTCACCTCCGGCCAGGTCCCGCCGATGGTCACGCGGTGGGCCTGGCCGGGCGCCGCCGGCGGGCGTAGCCCAGACCGATGAGCCCGGCGATGCTGGCGGAGACCACCGTCGCGGGCTCGGGGACGACTTCCGTGACGACCACGTCGTCGAAGTGCCAGAAGGAGGGATCCTGCCGGAAGCCGAACTGGAGCGACGTGAGGTTCGACGTGGCCGTGGCGATGAAGCGGTACTCGGTATACGGGGACGCCTGCTGATTCACCAGGCTGATCAGGGAGGTCCCGCCGAAGGAGGCCGTGAAGGCGTTGGTCGGGCCTCCCTGGTTCTTCAGCCAGAAGGAGATCTCGTAGTCACGACCCGCGGTGGTCGCCAGGTCCTGGCTCTGGCTCAGGAGCGTGGGGCTGCCGACGGCGCCGAAGCTCGCGGCGAAATTCCCGGTGTGGGCATCCTGCGTGATGGAGATGAAGCCGCCGTTGCCGCCCAGGGTCCAGTCCGAGAAATCGCCCGTCTCGAACCCGCCATTGAGGACGAGGTTGACCCCCGCACGGGCCTGCCCCGAGATCCCGGCCACCAGGCCCAGCATCGCCACCGCCAACCGGATGCGCCTCGTGATCATCTGCATCGGTGAGCCCTCGCCGGCCGCTTCGGCCGCCCCTGAGATGCCCGACGTGGGCAACTCATCGGCCTCGGCGACTGCCGGAGCTCGAACCTTAACGCGATCACTCATCAGATCCCATGATACTTCAGACGTAACAACCTGACTGATTCATCAGGTAACCCTTTCAAAACCAGAATGTGGATTTTTTTCACAATGGACACATGGCATTCACATTGAATCTACACTCGTGCGTTGACGCTGAGGCCGCGAGCCGGCCGGGATACCGACCGGCCGGTCGGGTCCGTCAGGGCGTCGCGCACGGCATCCGCCGATCGTGGCCGGCGCCGGGATGGCCGGGGCGGTGGTCCGCCTCAGCTCGGCCGGCGGCCCGTCGCCGCGCCACGGGGGCGGGGCTCCAC
Source organism: uncultured Isosphaeraceae bacterium (assembly GCA_964624465.1). Lineage (GTDB taxonomy): Bacteria > Planctomycetota > Planctomycetia > Isosphaerales > Isosphaeraceae > CAZUZD01. The sequence goes on along the minus strand of CAZUZD010000425.1, from coordinate 3,080 downwards.
CGAGGGTGGGGTGGGCGGCCCGAGGTCCTGCCCCTGCGAGGACCGGGCCGTCAGCGCTTGCGGACGGCGGGCTCGTCGCGGGCGGCGGTCGCGGTGGCGGTGGCGGGTTCGGCGGGGGGGCGGCGGAAGAGGTCGGTGGGCTGCCAGGGGATCAGGCGGGCGCCGTGGGTGGGGAAGAGGCGGGGCACGTCGGCGACGTGGGTGGCGATGACCGGCGGGGTGACGACCTGGCCGTTGCTCCAGTGGCCGAGGTCGCGGAGCCGGTCGCCCAGGTGGATCTGCGCCAGGGTCTGGCCGTCGAAGGCGGCGTCGAGGGTCAGGTCGGTCAGGCGCCAGAAGCCGAAGCGGTCGAGCAGGTCGACCGCGGCGTTGCCGAACTGCATCTGGCGGATCGGGCCCTCGCCGGTGTCCAGCCGCCGCAGGGCGGCGGTGGGGGCGAAGTGGTCGGCGACCATCGGCACGGGGCCGCGGCGGTCGGTGCGGTAGAGCAGGTACAGCCGCCGCTCGGGGGGCACGGCGCGGCTGGCCAGCTCGAAGATCTCGCGGGCGCGGGCATCGCCCACCACGCGGTCCTGATCGCCGGCGACGACGACCAGGAGCGTGTCGGCCGGCAAGCGGCTGGGGTCGGGGTCGGTCAGGTGCACCACCTCGCCGGGCATGATCGCCACCACGGCGGCCGCCCTCGGCAGGTCGAGCGCGTCGGCCGAGGCGGCCATCAGGGCCGAGAGGTTGCCGCCGTTGGAGTGGCCGACGTAGGCGAACCGCCCCGGGATCGGGCGGACCCGGCCGGGCGCGGTGGAGAGCACGTCGAGGGCGTCGCGCACGGCGGCCGTGGCGTTGCCCAGGAATTCCTCGGGCCGGGTGGTCCAGTCGGCCTGATACCGCGGGTAGATGACCACGCAGCCGCGGCGGGTCAGGTGCTCGATCCAGGCGCCATAGACGCCGGGGTTGACCGCCAGCCAGCCGTGGTTGAAGACGACCACCGGCGCGTGCGCCGGGGTGGGCTCGATCGGCTCGAAGAGCCAGTAGGCGCGGGCGCCCCGGCCCAGGGCCTCGGCGCGGAAGTCGGCGTGCGGGTAGGCCAGCCGGTCGGCGGCCGGGGCCGTCGTGGGCAGGTGCACCAGCGCCGGGGTCACGGCGGCGTCGGTCGTCCCGGGGGTGTCGGTGACCGGGGTCGGGGCCGCGGGTCCGTCGCCGGGCGCGACCTGGCCGGCGGCGGCGGGAAGCGTCGCGAGGGCCAGGACCAGGCCCAGGACCAGAGGCCGGAATGTGCCGATGCAGCGGTGCGCCTGGCGTGCCGGGGCCCCTGGGATCGGACCCCAGTGCCGGGCACGCCATCCTGGGCGCCTGGCCATGCTCGCCATGAGTGCGGGACCCTTTCGCGCGCCGCGGGGCGGCCGGCGGCCAGCCCTGGCCTCCGGCGTCGCCGCGCTCCGCGATCGGGCCCGCGCCCGGGCGACGATCGATCGGGGGAAGCGCCGGGGCGTAGAACACCCCGGATCGCCCGTCCGATCAAGGTCAAAACCCGGCGCGCAGCGCCGGCGACCCTCAGGGGTTGAGCTTGGGGGCCTCGGCGGTGCCGGGCTTGATCGGGTTGGACACGAAGGTGCTCGGCTCGCGGGAGTCGGCCTGGAGCGGGTCGTACACGGTCATCAGCTTGGGGCTGCCCCAGATGCCGAACCGCTCGTTGCCGGGGAAGTACACGAGGTCCTCGTACGTCAACGGCCGGCTGCAGTACCAGCTCGAGAGGGACTGCAGGGCCATCATCCGGATCGGGAACTCGCTGGCCAGCTCCATGTCGCCGAGCTTGATCGGGTCGGACAGCGGCAGGCCGGCGGCGCGGTGGGCCTTCTCGGTCATCTCCACGCAGTACAGGGCCCCGTCGTCGGTCGACAGGTCGATGTCGAAGGGCACCTGCTGGCGGTAGACGTCGCGGAGGTAGCCGAGCACCTGGGGGATGCGGTCGCGGTACTCGGGCTTCAGGCGCTTGACGCCCATCGGGCCGATGTTGTCGAGCACCCAGATGTAGAGCGGCTGGCGGCGGGGCCCGAAGTTGGTGGTGTCGTACACGTACAGCTCGCCGTCCTCGATGGCGACGATGCCGGTGTGTGAGTAGATGCTGCCGCTGGCCCTGGCGATGAACCGGCTGACCGGGAACAGGCCGAAGGCGGCGCGGGCGTCGCCGAGGCGGAACAGGACGTCGCCATCGCGGAGCACCTTGCGGCCCCAGGCGTCCCACTGCTTCATGGCGGGGGTGGTCGCCGGCACGTGCGCCAGGTTGCCCTCGGCCCTGGCCCGCTGCGCCAGGGGGCCCCAGGGGTTGCCCTTCCAGCCGGGGGCCAGCGAGTCGGTGTATTCGTTCTGCCCCGAGTGCATCGTCAGGACCAGGAACCAGCGAAACAGATACGCTCCCATCGGGATGTGTCTCTCGGGGATGGCGGGGAGGAGCCCCGCGGCGGGGGTCGCGACCGGCGCAGCCCGTTCCGTCCGGCGCTGCGGGCCGCGTGCCTGTGGTGGGGAGGATCGAGGCGGCGCGGCAAACGACCCGATCGGCCCATTTTCCGCGGCCCACCCTCCGGCTGGCAAGCGGAAATGCGCCCGGGGGTCGCGGCGGGCGCCGGCGGGACCGCCCCGCCCGGCACAAACGCATCGTGGGCCCGGCTGCAATTTCTTTCGAAATCCCTCAAGTCGGGCCGTCAGGACCGCCGATCGGTCCGGATAGCCGGATTTTACCGGCTGGGTAAAGGCGCATCCGGGCCCATGCCGGCTGCCAGGGAATCGGTGGGCCGCTCATGCGCAAGGGACTGCGCCTGGCCAGCTGGGGGCTGCTGCTCCTGACCCTCACGGGTCGGCCGGGCGTCGCTGCGCCGGCGGCGGGCACCGCGGCCAGGGCCGAGAACGGCCAGGTCCGCCTCACGCTCGAGATCAGCTGGTCGGCCGGCGCCGTCGCCGTCGAGGCCCCCGGCCTGCCCGTGCTGCCGGCCGGCGCGGCGGCCGGCGCCGGCGCCGTTGAGGTCGATCCGAGCGAGGGGCGAGGGGTCGAGGCGCTGTAGTGGCCGGACGTATCGGGCCAGGCCCCG
>CAZUZD010000424.1:0-4830 GCA_964624465.1 uncultured Isosphaeraceae bacterium | reverse complement strand
ATCACGACGGCCCGGCGGAACCCGTACCGCCCGGCCCAGCCCTCGAAGACGACGCCGAGTTCGGCCGGCGGTTTGCCGTCTGTGTCGGAGTAGTGCTTGATCCAGTCGTCGCCGTACAGCTCGCAGCGGTCATCGACGAAGACCCGGGCGCCCGGCACGAACCCGATCAGGAAGCCACCGTCGAGCATCTCGTTGAAGACCGGCACGGCCGCGCCCTCGGGGGCCTGCCGCCGCAGCTCGGGCAGCAGGTCCACCGGCCACCAGGACCGGTCGAGCTCCGCCCAGCCGAGGCCGACCACCGGCGCCCGCCCGCCGGCCCCCAGCCCCGCCAGCACGGCCGTCGCCAGCACCAGCGGGCCGACCGCCGCGGGCCAGGCCGGCGCGCCGGACGGAGACGTCAGCGCGGCCAGCACCGAGCCGCGATCGGCCAGCCAGCGGCGCCAGCGGACGTGGGGCCAGAGGTCGACCAGCGCCACCAGCGCCGTGATCGCGAACAGCGGCGCATGCCGGACCCGCAGGAACGCCAGCGGCAGCCACGCCAGCGGCACCAGCCAGGTGACGCGCGGTCGGCGATCGGCCCCGAGCAGCGCGGCGAGGTAGAGCGCGGCCAGGGCGGCGGTCATCGCCAGTTGCGCCGGGAACCGCGCCAGCGGCGCGTGCTCGTTGATGAGCCGGGGCACGACCGGCGAGGCCATGACCCGCAGCCAGGGCTCGAACCAGCGGACCCCGAACGGATTGACCAGCGGCGTCAGGGCCAGAGTGACTCCGAGGCCGATCAGCACCGCCGCCGGCGCCGGGGCCGATCGGGGCCGGATCACCAGCCAGCCGGCCAGCGCCAGCCCGACGGTGGCGATCCCGCCCAGGACGCCGCCGTGCAGGTTCGCCCAGACGGCGAAGGCCGCCGGCAGCGCGGCCAGCCAGCGGGGGTCGCGGCGGCCCGACTCGACATCGACGACCAGCGCCCAGACCAGGCCCTGGAGCAGCAGCGTCGCCAGATGCGGCCGGGGGTGCAGGTGGTGCGCGATCCCGCCCAGCGCCAGCGTCGTCAGCAGCAGCGCGGTCGCGGCCGGGAGCCCCCGTCGCAGGGCCCGCGCGTGCAGGGCGGCCAGGGTGGCCGCCACGGCCAGCGCCGTGCCCTGGAGCAGGCCGTCGAGGCCGCCCAGGCGGTGCAGCCCGGCGAGCAGCACCTCGGCCAGCCAGTGGGTGTCGAGCCACGGCTGCGACGGCGGCGCGAAGCTGAACGGGTCGACGGCCACCACCCGGCCCGACCGCAGGAAGCGCTCACCGAGCGTGGTGTGCCAGAACACCCCGGGGTCGTGGAACAGCGCCCGGCGGCCGCCGCCGACGATCAGCCCCCACACCGCCACGAACACGAGCAGGGTCCACCCCGCCAGGGCTCGCCGGGGCGATCCCGTGGTCGCGGCGTGCGGGTCAGCGGGTCGAGTCATCGGTCCCCCGGTTCGGTGGGCTGGCGGCGTCCAGGCTCGGGAGCCGGCGGCTGGCCGTGCCCAGCAGGATACCCCCCAGCGCCAGGGCGGCGGGCGTCGCCACCTGGATCCCGATCGAAACCACCAGCGCGGGCGCCACCAAGGCGGCGAGGTAGAGGGTGCGGACGCCGGCGGTGAAGCGGTCGCGGTCGGGTGCAACGGCGAGGGCGTCCGAGGCCAGCAGCAGGCCGGGCAGGGCGAGCGTCAGGTCGTAGACGGGTCCATACGGGCCGAGCACCGGGGTCCAGCAGAGGGCCGCCGCCCAGGTCAGGTCGGCCGTCGGCCCGGCCCGCGGACCGACCCGCCACGCCGTGCGCACGAGCCAGCCCCCCAGCGCGAGCCCGATCAGCAGGGCGATCGCCCGCGACGGCGGCGGGGCCAGGCCCAGCAGCCGCAGCGCCGAGGCCAGGTCGACGTACTTCGCCGTCCGGAAGGCCGCGCCGCCGCCGGCGCCGATCCGGCCGTAGCCGACGAGCAGGCGCGCGTACCCCACGACGCCCTCGATCCCGACCACACCGACCGAGACGGCCGCCAGCACCGCAGCGCCGGTGGCGAACCCGGCCAGCAGCCGCCCGCGACGGCCGGCGACGGCCAGCGGCAGCAGCAGCACCAGCAGCGTCGGCTTGTACAGCAGTCCCGCCAGGGCCAGGCCCGCCGCGAACGGCCGGTTCCGGCGGAACCCGAGGGCGAGCGTCGCGGCCACGATCACGGCCCCGAGCGATGCGATCTGGCCGCCGAGCCAGCATTCGAGCGCCAGCGGCTCGAACGACGCGACCATCAGGGCCGCCGTCCAGCGGTCGCGCCCCAGGGCCCGGGGTGCGACGGTGAGCATCAGGCCCACGGCCGTCGCGGCCAGCGTCGCCGAGATCGCCAGCCAGACGGCGAACGCCGCGGCATAGGGCATCCGCGCCAGCGGTACGAACAGGGGCGCCAGGAACGGCGGGTAGACGAACGGCAGGCTCTGGCCCGGCGGCAGGCCGGGCACGAGCCGGTGCGCCACGGCGTCCTGGTGCGCCAGGTCGTAGAGCCGCTCACGCCCCTCGTGCGCCTGGATCCAGCCCGCGGCGTAGAACTGGGCGAAGTCGGCGCCCAGGTGCGGCCCGGTGGCCGTGCCGCGCGGGCCGGCGGAGCCGAACTGCACCGCCGCCCCCGCCAGCGCCATCACGAGCACGGCCGCCGCGATCACGCGGAGCGCCACCGGGTCGGCCAGCAGCCGGAGGACCGGGGGCCCGCCGGCGGGCTGGCGGGTCGTCGGTTCCCGGGGACGGCGAGCGGTCGGGGGCTGGAGCACGGGCGGGCGCCTCCGGCGCCGTCAGTGGGCCTCGACGGACCCGAGCTGGCGACCGTTGGGGATGCCGTACTTGTGCAGCTTGTTGTAGAGGGTCATCCGGCTGATCCCCAGGTCGGCGGCGGCGCGGCTGTGGTTGTAGCGGTTCCGCTCCAGCGCCGCCAGGATCTGCGACCGCTCGGCCTCGGCCCGCATCGCCACCAGCGACGCTGCCGCGGGCGTCGAGGCCGGGGCCGGGCCCGGCGCCCTGGCGGTCGTCGCGCTGGCCGACGCCATCGGGGTGACGCAGCAGGGGCCATGCGCCACGAGCGGCGGCGGCAGGTCGGCGAGGCTCACGTCCCGACCGGCCCCCAGGGCCACGGCCCGCTCGATCGTGTTGCGCAGCTCGCGGACGTTGCCGGGCCAGCCATACTGCTGCAGGGCTCGCAGCGCGTCGGGGTCGATCTCGCTCACCGGCCGCTCGAACTTGCGGGCGAACTGGAGCAGGAACAGCCGCGCCAGCCTCGGGATCAGGGACGGCCGATCGTGCAGCGGCGGCAGCTCGAACGAGACGACATTCAGGCGGTAGTACAGGTCGGCCCGGAACCGGCCGGCCTCGATCTCGGCCTCGAGCCGGCGGTTGCTGGCGACGATCAGGCGGGCGTCGAAGTGGCGGGTCTCGTCCGAGCCGACCGCTTCGAAGGTGCGCGACTCGACGACCCGCAGCAGCTTGGTCTGGAGCGACGCCGGCAGGGCATCGATCTCGTCGAGGAACAGCGTGCCGCCGGCGGCCGCCGCCAGCTTGCCCACCCGCGCCGCCTCGGCGCCCGTGAAGGCCCCGCGCACGTGCCCGAACAGCTCGCTCTCGATGAGCTGCGGCGAGAGCGTGCCGCAGTCCAGCGACAGGAACGGCCGGTCGTGGTGCGGCGAAAGGTGGTGGATCGCCCGCGCCAGCCAGCTCTTGCCCGTGCCGGTGCCGCCCGTCAGGAGGATCGTCGTGTCCAGCGGCGCCACCCGCTCGATCTGGCCGATGACCGGGGCCATCGGGCCGTCGGGCATGTAGTAGAACCAGGCGTCCTCGCCCGCCGGCAGGCCGCAGAGCTCGGGGCCGTCGCCGCCGCGCGCCGGGGTCGAGCGCACCCGGGCCTCGAGCGTGCCCATCTCGATCAGGTACGCCAGCCGCGACAGGTCGAGCGGCCGCCCGAGCGCCTCGCGGACGCCGCACTCGAAGATCCGGCGGACTTCGGCCACGCCGGGGTCCTCGACGATCGCCAGCCGCACCAGGCCGGGTCGCGCCACGGCCAGCCGCTCGAGCGTGGCGATCAGGCCCGTCCCCACGCCCTCGTGGCCCACGTGCACGAGCAGCACCCGCACCGCCGGGTCGGCCACCGCCCGCGCCTCGGCGGCCGCCGGGTCGGCCACCGTCCTCAGCTCCCAGCCCTTCAGCGTGCCCACGGCCTGATCGACGTGGCGGGCCAGCGTCGCATCCTCGCTCAGCAGCAGCACCCGGTCGGCGTGCGACATCGATCTGGCTCCCGTGCGGCCCGGTCCCGGACCGCCCCTGCGTCGCGTGCCACGGCCCTCAGGCCGGCCCACCGATGCGCCGTGGTCCCCACCCCGCCGGCATCGACCCAGGGCGTTCAGCACCCCGGGCCCGACACCGGTCGAGCGTGGCCGAATTCCAGATTCCGACGGCACTCACGACCGTCGCCCCACTCTCCGGCCGGGCCACCATCGCCGGCGCCTCGCCCCGCGTTCGCTCGCTCGCGTCCTCGCGCCCCGACCGGCGATCCTGGCATGGATCCGACCCCGGTCACTCCAATCCCGTTCCCGGTTGCGAACTCATGGTCGCTTTAGCTCCCCACCGATGCAAGGAGTTTACCCTAGGTCCCGGGCGATGGTGTCAGAAAGCCACAAGCTGCGGATTTTGCCGGGATTATCTGGTCGTTCTCAAGTTGTGCAGGTGTACGAGTCTGTCCAGGTTTGAGAGGCCAGGGGGTTGGTCAAGCGGCCGGGCTGGGAGTTTTCGGGGGGATGCGTGGCCTGGGGTGATGGCGGGGTTGGTGCGTCTCAGCG
>CAZUZD010000423.1:0-4832 GCA_964624465.1 uncultured Isosphaeraceae bacterium | reverse complement strand
ACGGCCTGGACCGTCCGCCGGCCCGCGGCCGCTCCGGCCGTCGACGCCGGCGCGGACGACCCGGTGCAGCGGCGGCTGGACGAGCTGTGCGGCCCCGACCCGGGACTGCGGCGGCCGATCGTGTGCGAGTTCCGCGAGGCGGTGGAGCGATCGCTGACGGCCGCCGCCGCCGCGCTGGACCGCGACGACCCGGCCGCGGGCGCCCGCGAGCTGCACAGCGTGCGGGGGATGTGCCTGACCCTGGGCGCCGGCGGCCTGGCGGCGCTGGCACGCTACCTGGAGCGGGCCGTGCTGGCCAGCGACCGGGCGACCCTGGAACGGCTCTGGCCCCTGTTCCGCGCGGCCGCCGAGGATCAGGCCGGGCGCCTGGTAGAGCCCATGGCTCCGGCGCCGGCCATCTGAAGCCCGGGCCCGACGGGGGCTCGGGCCAGGGCGAGGTCGATCGACCGATCGACGCGAGCGGTCCCTCAGTCCAGCGGCGGCGGCGTGGTGGCGGGGGTGGCGGCGGGGATGGACGCCGCGCTGCGGGCCTCGCCGGGGGAGCCGGCCTGGATGTAGCCGTAGCGGATGGCGAAGTGCACGACGTCGGCCACCCGGTGGGCACCCAGGCGGGCCATCAGCAGGCTGCGGTGGGTCTCGACGGTCTTGACCGCGATGCCCAGCCGCTCGGCGATGGCGCGGGTCGAGAGCCCCTCGGCGATGAACCGCACGAGCTGGTGCTGCCGCGGCGAGAGCTCGGGCGCCCCCGAGGCCGGCAGGTCGGTCGGGGGGCCCAGGGGCGGCGGCACCGGGCCGGCGTGGGCGCCTTCGGCCACCGAGCCGGGCTCACCGCCGGCCCCCTCCACCCCGGCCGGCGCCGGGGCCCGGCCGGGATTCGGGCCCAGGAACCCGCGCACTCCGGGGCTGAAGTAGCTCTGGCCGGCGTGGACGGTGCGGATCGCGGTCTCGACCTCGGCCAGCCGCGCGTTCTTGAGCACGTAGCCGGCCGCCCCGGCCTGCACCGCACCCTGGACGTAGGCGGCCTCCTGATGCATCGAGAGGATGATCACCCGGGTGCCGGGGCACTCGGTGGCCACCAGGCTGGCGACCGTCAGGCCGTCGAGCCCCGGCATCGAGATGTCCACCAGCGCCACGTCGGGCCGGCAGGTCCGGATCAGGTCGAGGGTCTCGCGGCCGTCGCCAGCGTCGGCGACCGTCTCGACCCCGTCGAGCTGCGCCAGCAGCGCGCGGAACCCGAGCCGGACCAGGGCGTGGTCGTCGGCAAGCAGGACCCGGATGGGGGACCCGGAAGGCTTGGTGCGTGCCATGAAGACCTGCTCGACGCGCGGCGACGTCGTTCCGCCAGAGTGAGGGGCCCGGGATTGACCGACCCGAGAGGCCACCGTGGGGGGATCGGCCCGGTCCCCGCGGCATCGGCCGCCGTCCTCAAGGGAACCGTGGGAGCGGAGGCACGGCCCGACCACGGCGTCGGAAGGTGGCCTGGCGCCACTCCCGCTCCGGAGAATTATCCCGCAGCCGCGGGCGCACGACAAGCCCTTCACGGGCCCCGACGAGTTACCAGGGCACCTGGTTCGCAAAACCTGTCGCTCGCCGGCGGCCCGCGACCCGAAAATCCGACATCCACCGCATCCATGGCAATCACCGCCCTGGAAATCCCGGGGCAACCGGGCAGCCGGGTGCCGCGCCCGGCCGGAACCGGATACCATGAGACCCCGGCGCCGGCGGCCGCGCACCGACCCGCGCCCGAGTCCGCCGCGTCCCTCGCACGCCGCGCCGCGCTGGAGAGCCCCACGGCCATGGCCATGCCCGAGACCCGCGACCAGATCCTGGACCGTTTCCGCCGCAAGATCGCCGAGGGCCGCCCGATCATCGGCGGCGGCGCCGGCACCGGCCTGAGCGCCAAGTGCGCCGAGGCCGGCGGCATCGACCTGCTGATCATCTACAACTCGGGCCGCTACCGCATGGCCGGCCGCGGCAGCCTGGCCGGCCTGATGCCCTACGGCGACGCCAACGCCATCGTCATGGACATGGCCCGCGAGGTCCTCACGGTCGTGACCCACACCCCCGTGCTCGCCGGCGTCTGCGGCACCGACCCGTTCCGCGACATGGGCCGGTTCCTCGCCGAGGTCCAGGCGATCGGCTTCGCCGGCGTCCAGAACTTCCCCACCGTGGGCCTGATCGACGGCACCTTCCGCCAGGGGCTGGAGGAGACCGGCATGGGCTACGACAAGGAGGTCGACCTGATCGCCCGCGCCCGGCAGATGGGCCTCTTGACCTGCCCCTACGTGCACAATCCGCAGGAGGCCGTCGCCATGGCCCAGGCCGGCGCCGACATCCTGGTGCCGCACGTCGGCCTCACGACCAAGGGCCTCATCGGCGCCAGCGCCAGCACCGCGCCCGGCCTGGAGGAGGCCGTGGCCCGCGTGCAGGCGATGGCCGACGCCGCCCGCGCCGTCCGGCCCGACGTGATCGTGCTCTGCCACGGCGGCCCGATCGCCGAGCCCGACGACGCGCGGTTCGTCTTCGAGCGCACCACCGGCATCGCCGGGTTCTTCGGCGCCAGCAGCATCGAGCGGCTCCCGACCGAGCCGGCCATCATCGCCCAGACCCGCGCCTTCACCAGCCTGCGGCTCGGCCCCCCGGCCTGAGCCCGCCTCGCGTCCGGCGACGCCCCCACGGGCCGCGTCCCCCCGCGTCTGGAGCCCCCTGGATCATGGTCCGATGCCTCGAACCTGGCGACACGGTGCGCAGCGCTGGGCATCGCAGCGTGCAGCCGGCGCGCCGTGCGCCGGGAGCCGGCCGCTCAGTCGTCCTCGTCGGGGTCGCGGACCGGGTCGTCGTCGAACCACTCGATGTCCAGCTCGTCGAGCCCCGGCGGGACCGCGGCGGGCGCGGGCCGGTCGGCCGGCTCGAAGGCTGCCCCGGCCGGGGGGTCGCGGGGCGCGGGCGGGTCGACGCGGATGATCAGGGTGGCCGGCCCGTCGGGCAGGTCCGGCGGCAGCTGGACGATGACGGTCCGGTCGGGCGGGATCACGATCCGGGTGCGGTAGCGTTCCACGGCGCGGGCCTCGGGCGACGACGGTCGCGGGGGCGGACGGCAGGCATCCGCCCCCGCCGGTCCGACCGCGTCGTCAGGGCGGCCGCCTCGGGGGATGGGGCGCGGGGCTCAGCCGCCGGGGAGACCCTTCGGGTCGACCGGCCGGCTCCGGACCAGCGTCTGAGTGCGGCCCTCCTGGACCACGGCATCGTGCTGGTTGACGATCTGGCGAAACCAGGTGACCACCCCCCGGCGCCCGCGGGAGCGGGGCTCGAGGGCCTCGACCCGCGAGAGCACCCGGACCGTGTCGCCGAAGGCGATCGGGCCCAGGAACCGCCATTCGAGGATGCCCAGGAACGCCAGGGTGTCGACCCGGGGCGCCTGGCTGGTCAGGCCGCTGGCCAGCGCCAGGCCGAGCAGGCCGTGGGCCACCGGCCGGCCGAACGGGCCGGCGCGGGCGGCCTCGTGGTCGACATGCAGGGGGTTGAAGTCGCCGGACAGGCCGGCGAAGGCGACGACGTCGGCCTCGGTGACCGTGCGACGGGGGCTCTCCCACTCGTCGCCGACGGTCAGATCCTGGAATCCGAGGAGGGGCAACGAATGGCGCGGCACATCGGGGCTCCAGTTCCGTACACTTGGGTATGAATTCTGCAAGCAGGGGGGTGCGAGCGTCAAGCGGGCCGCCCGCGGCTTTCTGGACGTGTCACCGTTCGAGCCTTGCACGCGTACTGGCGGGGTGACCCGTAACGCGGCCCCGACGCGGGGGCCAGGAACCCGGCCGTTTCCCGACCAGCTAGCGATGGAGTCTCCCGGTCGGTGGGAGTCGCCGCAGAGAGAGTGAGGGGCCATGAATCGCCATTGTAAAGTGCTGATCGCCGACGACGAGAAGCCGGTGGCTGCCGGGCTCCAGGGGCAGCTCGAGGCGCTCGGCTATGACGTCGTGGCCGTGGTCGACGACGGCCAGCGCGCCATCGAGGTCTGCCGCCGGAGCCTACCCGACGTCGTGTTGATGGACATCGAGATGCCCGGCCTCGACGGCCTGTCGGCGGCGCACCAGATCGCCCGCGACCCCGGAACCCCGGTGATCATCCTCACCGCGCACGGCCACCCCAACCTGGTCGAGCAGGCCGTGCAGGAGGGGGTCATCCAGTACCTGCTCAAGCCGGTCACCACCCCCAGCCTGCACGCCGCCATCCAGACGGCCGTCGCCTCGTCCCGCGAGATGCGGACTCTGCGCGAGAACGTCGGGGTGCTCGAGAACACGCTCCGCGAGCGCAAGCTCATCGAGCGCGCCAAGGGCATCCTCATGACCCGCCGCGGGCTCAGCGAGCCCGAGGCCTTCCGGTTCCTCCAGCGCCAGAGCCAGGACCGTCGCATGCCGATGGCCAAGCTGGCCGAGTCGATCGTGCAGGCCGACGAGCTGCTCGAGGGCACCCCACCCGCCGCCTCCGGCGGACCGATCCCCGTGCCGCGGCACCACCACCACCCCTCCGCCGGCCGCTCCAGCGACGAGGGCCTTTGACACCGGGTCGGGCGCCCGTTAGGGTGAGGGCCGGTCTCCCGGATCCCACCCCGACGACGCGACCCGACGGCCCGGCGACCCCCCGGTCGCTCCGCCCCGACGGCCCGGCCACTCCGAACCGGAGGACCCGCCTCCGCCCGCGCCCAGCGGGCTTCGAGGCCGGGTCGCCCGGAGGTGAGCAGCGGCGGCCGCCCCGCGTCCCGGCACGATCCGCCCCGGGGGGGACGCCGGCCCGTCCGACCGCCGCACCCGGCGGTCGGGGCCCGCGCCCGT
>CAZUZD010000422.1:0-4885 GCA_964624465.1 uncultured Isosphaeraceae bacterium | reverse complement strand
CGCGCCCAGGCGGGCGACCGGCGGGCCCTCGATCTGGAGCCCGTAGCGGGGCGCGGCCCGCAGCAGGCGGGCGACGTCCTCGGGCCGGACGGTGGCGTCGGCGGGGTCGCCGGTGTCGGGTCGGCCGACCTCGGCGAAGAACTCCTCCAGGCCGCTGGGCGTCACCAGGATCAGCAGCCGGGCCGGGGTCGGGCCCACGTTGCGGAACCAGTGCCGGCTGCCCCGCGCCAGCGTGACCCAGGCCCCGGGCTCGGCCCGGAACTCCGCGCCGTCGGCATGAAACGCCACGGTGCCCTCCAGGATGCAGAACGCCTCGTCCTCGCGGGCGTGCACGTGCGGCGGCGGCCCGCCGCCCGGCGGCACCACGGCCTCGATCAGGGCCAGCCGGCCGCCGGACTCGGCGCCCGAGACCCGGGTCGTGTACCGGTCGCCCACCACCCAGAGGGCCGTCCCCGTGCCCGGGGCCTGGAATCGCGTCGGCAGCATGAGCCCCTCCCCGCGTGTTGCGCACCCCGAACCCGGCGACCCTGCGCTGGCCCTGGACCGAGCCTCAGGACCGGTCGATGACCCGGACGTGCTGCACACCGTGCTGCTGGAGCCATTGCAGCAGCGCCTCCTGCTCCTCGCTGATCTCGACCTCGGTCATGTTCGCGGTGTCGAGCGGCGAGATCAGGTAGATGACTCCCTCGTCGAGGGCGCGGGCGATCTCGGCGGCGGGCAGGATGTACTCGTGCTCGCCGGGCGCCGGCAGCCCCGGCACGCCGGCCGGGGCGGCGAAGTAGGCGAGCTGCGAGCGGAGCCGGTCCGAGATCGGCCGGGCGGGCACCGCGGGCTGATCGAGCGACTGGAGCAGGTAGGTGGACATGGCGCGTCGGTCGGTCCTGGGGGGCGTGGCGGTGCGCGGTCCGGGCGCCCGCGTCGACTCGCAGCGTACCGGAGCCCGCCGCCCGGCGGAAGTCGACCCGCCGCCGGCCGGTGCGGTGGCCCCCCCGGCGCCGGGCTCCCGGCTGGTGGGCCCGGCGGCGACGCACTAGACTCCGGGGGCGGCGCGAGACGTCTGGAGCACGGTCCCGGCGCGTGGGTCCCGATGCGATACAGCCTGCTCCGCACCTTCAGCATGAACCTGGGCGACGAGATCCAGAACCTCGCCGCCCGGCGGTTCCTGCCCCGGGTGGACGACCACGTCGACCGCGAGCGCTGGCACGAGGCGGCCGGCCGGCCCGACTCGTTCCTGATCGCCAACGGCTGGTTCCTGCACCGCCCCGAGCGGTTCCCGCCGCCGCCGAACCTGAGGCCGTTCTACATCTCGCTGCACGTCGACGGCCCCGGGGTGCTCTCGCCCGCGGCCGTGGCCCACCTGAAGGCCCACGCGCCGATCGGCTGCCGCGACCGGTACACGCTCGACCTGCTGCGGGGGCTCGGGGTCGCCGCGTACCTCTCGGGCTGCCTGACCTGGACCCTGGAGCCCCGGGGCGCTGGCCGTGGCGACGAGGTGCTGATGGTCGACGTGCCCGCCGGGCTCGAGGCCGCGGTGCCCGAGGCCCTCCGGCGCGTGGCGGTGCGGCTCACGCACACCTGCTACGCCGGGCTGAGCCGCGACTACCACCCCTCGCGGCGGCCCCTGAGCCGGTTCGACCTGGCCACCCTGGGCGCCGAGGTCGGGCTCAGGCGCGCCCTGGGCTGGGGCCCGCTCGGGCGCCGCCGCGGCCCCGCGGACCGCGACGCGATCAGTGCCTGGCGGCTGTCGCGGGCCCAGGCGCTGCTGGACCGCTACGCGACGGCCCGGCTCGTGATCACCTCCCGGATCCACGCCTATTTCCCCTGCCTGGCCTTCGGAACGCCCGTGGTGCTGCTGCGGCCCGACGGCGTGTACGCCCCCCAGCGGTACAGCTTCGAGCTGACCGGCGCCCCGGCCCGACCCGAACCCGGACCGGCCGCGATCGACTGGGCCCCGCAGCCCCTCGACCTGTCGGCGCCTCGACGGGTGCTGACCCGGCTCTGCGAGCGGGCCGTGGCGATCGGGGACAATCCGCTGCGGCACACCCCGGTCGACCTCGACGCCCCGCTGGCCGACTGGGCCATCGACTGATTGGACCCCGACGCGCCCCGACCGCGTTCAGCCACCGAGGGCCTCGACGCTGGTGCGGAGGACGTCGAGGTGCCCGTGGCTGCCGGCCACCAGCGCGGCCACGTCGGGGAAGCGGCACGACCGGATCAGCGCCTCCAGGCCGCCGGGACGCACGAGCTGGCGGGCCAGGCCGGGCATCTGCGCGTGGCCGGAGATCGCCCCCGGGCACCCGATGCGCTCGAAGAAGGTGCGGGTCTTGGCCTCCGGAAACAGCGCCAGGGCGGGCACGCCGGCGGCCAGGCAGCAGACCGGCACGTGCAGCCGGCCGGAGAGCACCAGGTCGAGCCCGGCGAGCACCTCCAGGTCGGCCTCGATCCGCCGGAACTGGTACCGCTCGACGTTCGGCCCCCGCAGGAACCGCCCGAGCGCCGTCGACTCCCCCTGCGACCGGTGCGTGCTGTTCAGGCAGACGAACGTGACGTCGCGACGGGCCAGGGCCGCGGCCTGGAGGATCGCCACCAGGTACAGCGCGCGCCGGTGCCGCAGGTTGGCCGGGTAGAGGTCCAGGCCGATCCGCAGGCCGCCGCGACCGGCGGGGGCGGGGGCCGGTCTGAGCCGGCCGACCTGCCAGACGAGGTCGGGGTAACAGGCGCCCGGCAGGCCGAGGGCGGCGAGGGTCGCCAGATCCTCGGGGTTGCGGACCGTGACGCGGTGGGCGCCGTCGAGGAAGCGATTCTTGTAGGGCGGCTCCAGGTGCGCCTCGGCGCGGCCGTTGCCGCCGACGGAGATCGCCAGCCGGGGCGTCCCCCGCGCGCAGGCCAGCTCGACGGCCCGGGTCGTCGCCGCCACGGTGGCGCCGTGCCAGCGCCAGAGCGGGGTGCCCTGCCAGGAGATCAGGAGCCCGCCGCCGCCCCAGACCAGGACGTCGGAGTCGGCCACGAACCGCGACGGGTCGCCGGTCGTCGCCAGGCCGGGCACCGGCGGGAGGTTGTCGCCGGCCAGGCTGTCGCGATCGCCGGCGCCCAGGCTCAGCAGCGTCGCGGCGAGGCCGTGGTCGGCCAGGTGCCGGGCGCAGAGCCAGGCCATCAGGTCGTCGCCGAAGTTGCCGAGGCCGTAGAAGCCGATCAGGCCGACCCGGGGGCGGCCCCGCGGCGGCTGGCTCGCGGGGGCCGTCGCCGCGACCGCGACCGCGCCCGGGTCCGGGTCCGGGTCCGGATCGGGCCGGTCGTCGGGGGCCGGGGTCGCGACGCTCACAGGGCCTCGATGGCGGTGGGACGGCTCCAGGCCTCGGCGGGCGGCCGGGCCGGGCCCCACGCGGCCAGGGTCTCGGCCAGCGCCTGGCCGAGGATCCCGACCGGGTACGCGACCTGCCAGAGCCCCAGCAGCGCCCAGACCCGCCACCGCAGCCGAGCGGGGACCCGCCGCATCGGCCCCCGCAGCGAGGCGAGCAGGTGCTGCTGCAGGCCCTCGGACCGCGCCGGGGGCAGCGGCGGCAGGTCGCGGCCGAGCGTGCGGTAGCGCCAGGCGCCCCGGCCGTAGTGGATGTGCTGCCGGAGGAACCGCCGCAGGCTGGTGCGGTGCTCGTGCCGCACCCGGGCCGCCGGGCAGGCCAGC
This sequence comes from uncultured Isosphaeraceae bacterium, assembly GCA_964624465.1. Classification (GTDB taxonomy): domain Bacteria; phylum Planctomycetota; class Planctomycetia; order Isosphaerales; family Isosphaeraceae; genus CAZUZD01. Next base: position 1,203 of record CAZUZD010000422.1, on the reverse strand, counting down.
AGCCAGCCCCCGGCCCGCCGCCAGCGGTCGACGAACTCGCGGTCCTCGGCGGCCAGGCGCCCGAACCTCGGGTCGTTGCCGCCCAGCTCCAGGAACCGGCCGCGCTCGACGGCGAAATTCAGGCCGGGGAAGAACGTCGGCTCCGCGCCCGGCGGGTTGAAGTGGGCGTCGACCACCTCCGCGATCACCTGGCCGGCCGCCGCGCAGGCGTTCTCCGCCACCGCGTTGTCGACCCCGCCGCCGACCAGCGCGCCCGGATGCCGGACGGCGGCGGCGACCAGCTCGGCCAGCCAGTCGGGGGCCGCCACGCAGTCGTCGTCGACGAACGCCAGGAACCGGCCCCGCGCCTGCCGCGCACCGGCGTTGCGGTTGATGGCCACGCCGCCGTTGGCGACGACCACGTGCCGGAGCGCGAATCGCCCCGAGAACCCGGCGATCAGCCCGGTGACGGGCTCGTCCGAGGCGTCGACGATCACCACCTCGTAGGCCGATCGGTCCAGCGTCTGGGTGGCCAGCGCCTCCAGACCCCGGCGCAGGCTCTCCGGCCGGTTGTAGGTCAGCACAACGACCGAGACCAGACACTCCTGCGACATCACGCCCGGCATGCGCATCCCCTCCTGGTGATCACGGTGTGGCCCGGACCGCCGTCGCCCCGAGGGCGGGCGCAGCACGGTCCGGGTTCCGGCGCTTCCTCGAGCGGGGCCGGATCCCGCAGCCTCCGGCACGACGCGGCCGGATCGGGTTTCGCGCTCGCCTCAGGCGAAGCGCATCAGCAGCAGCAGCGACGCGATCGCCAGCGCCAGGCCCAGCACCTCCCGGGCGTGCAGGGGCTCGCGGAAGACGGTCACGCCGATGGTCGTCAGCAGCAGGATCATCGTGACCGAATAGACGGCGCCGACGGTCGCCATCTTGAGGTGCCGCATCACGTACAGCCAGCCGAAGGCCGTCGAGGCGTACACCAGGAACCCCGCGGCGAACCAGCGGCTCGTCAGGGGCCGCTCGGTCAGCGTCGCCCGCTTGATCAGGTAGTCGCCCAGCACCCCCAGCACGCTGAAGGCGAGGGTGACCGCGAGTGCCAGGCGCTCTTGCATCAACAGCCTCGTTGCAGCGGTGGCGATGGCGGCCGGCCGGTCGTCGTCGACCGGCGCGGGAAAACGAACACCGGGCCGGTCGTCGTCGACCGGCCCGGGAACCTGGTCAGCG
>CAZUZD010000421.1:0-4885 GCA_964624465.1 uncultured Isosphaeraceae bacterium | reverse complement strand
CGCACCCCGGACGCCCCGATCCCGGACCGACCGGGCCGGCCGCCCGCCCGCTCGCGAAATGTTCCCGGCGGCACGATGGCCACAAGGTCTCGGCATTCAGGCACTAAGGTTCCGGTCCCGCCGCCGCGCCGGCCCGGGACACCCGGGGGTTCCGGGGGGTTTGGCACGGGATTCGCTAGTGGCTTTCGCGGAGTCGGTCCGGATTCGGCTGGCCGATGGCCGGATCATCGACTAGAGTTTCCGGGAACCCTGGCGGGAGTCCCGCGTCCGAGTGGATGTCGGGTTCGCGCCGCGGCCTCGGGTGGTTGAGGGATTGCAGACGGGGCCCGCACAGCGGCGGGTCCAGCGGGCCGGCGGGTCCGGGCGGTTCGGTGGGGGGTCGTCGTGTCGACCCGTCCCGGGGCGCCCCGTGGCACGGCCGGCGGGGACAACACGACAGGCAGTCGTCGCGGCGGGGACGCTCCCGTCCGCGTCCTCGTGCTCCGGCAAGAGGGGGCCCCGGCATGCCGGTTCTCGCCATGGCAGAGCAGCAGATCACGGACGATGGTGCGGCGGCCGGGCCCATGCCCGGTCGGCCGGTCTCCGGCCGACCCCGGGGCCGCTTCGGCGCCCTGCTGGCGCTGGGCCTGATGGGCCTGGGCCTCTCCGGTGTGCCGATCACCGGCACGGACGTGGCCGAGGGGGACGACGCCGCCCCCGCCGGCCGGCTGGTCATCGTCGGCGGCGGGCTGAGCCCCGACAACGCCGAGATCCACCGCCGCCTGATCGACCTGGCCGGCGGCCCCGAGCACGCCCGCATCGGTGTGCTGCCCACGGCCAGCCAGTCCAGCGAGGGCGCTCGCAACCTCGTCGAGCAGCTCCAGCACTTCGGCCTGGCCGGCGACCGCGTCGAGGTGCTCGACCTGACCGCCGAGAACGCCGCCACCGTCGCCCGCGACCCCGCGATGGTCGCGCGGATCAACGCCTGCACCGGCCTGTTCTTCGCCGGCGGCGACCAGAACCGGATTACCCGCGCCCTGCTGGACTCCGACGGCTCCGACACCCCGGCGCTGACGGCCATCCGCGACGTGCTGGCCCGCGGCGGCTTCGTCGGCGGCACCAGCGCCGGCGCGGCCGTCATGAGCGAGCTGATGATCTCGCGCGGCGGGGCCCTGGAGACGCTCGACTACGGCCTGGCGCGGCAGACCCACCAGCGCGGCACGATCGTCGGCCCCGGCCTGGGCTTCTACCGCGCCGGCCTGATCGACCAGCACTTCAACCAGCGCGGCCGCCTGGCCCGGCTCGCCCGCGTGCTCCTGGAGCGCCGGCTGGCGCTGGGCATCGGCATCGACGAGGACACGGCGATCGTGGCCGAGCCCGACGGCTCCTTCGAGGTCCTGGGCGCCGGCGGCGTCACGGTCGTCGAGGCCGACGCGGCCGAGGGCTCCGACAGTCCGCTGGGCTTCCGGGCCCGCGACCTCCAGGTCAGCTACCTGGAGCGCGGCGACCGGTTCGACACCACCGACCGCACCTGCCTGGTGCACCCCGACAAGACCCCGCTGGGCCCCGAGGCCCTGGCCGCCGTCGTCGGCACCGAGCCGGCCGACGCCGCCGCCGAGCTGTACGGCTCCGAGGTCGTCCGCCGGACGCTCACCCGCGCCCTGATCGCCGACCTGGCCGCCCAGGCCGCCGGCGGCGACGGCGCCTCCGAGGGCCCGGCTCCCGCCGCCTCGGGCCCCTCGGCCCCGGCGGCCGTCGCCAGCGTGACCGTCCGCACCGGGCCTGGCCTGTACGTGCGGTACCGCCAGGGCCGCGGCCCCACCGCCAGCGTGGGCCACGGCTACCGGTTCCAGTTCACCCGCACCGAGCAGACCGCCGGCCACCGCGGCACCCTGGCCGGCCGCGACACCTGCTCGGTCGTCAAGCTCCGGCTGGACGTCGAGCCGGTCACCGGCACCCTGGAGCCCGCCGAGTCGGGCCGCCCCCGCGACCTGGCCGGCTCGCGGACCCCGGCGGCCATCGAGGCCCTGGTCTTCCGCGACATCATGCGGCTGGGCCTCGACGGCACCTTCCGCCCGGCCGAGCACCTGACCCGCGCCGAGTTCGCCGACGTGCTGGCCCGCGCCGCCAACCTCTGGCGGCGGGAGCCCGGCGTGCGGATCCGCGACGTGCCGGCCGACGCCCCCTACGCCGCCGACGTGGCCGCCGCCGTCGCCGCCGGCCTGCTCTCGCTCGACGACGACGCCGTGTTCCGGCCCGACGCCCCCGTCAGCCGCCGCGAGCTCTCCGCCGCCCTCGCCCGCGCCCGCCAGCTCGCCGGCTCGACCGCCGAGTCCGACGCCGACGGCGAGCCCGACGCCGACGCCGACGAGGCCCAGCTCATCGCCCCCGCCACCCGCGAGGACGCCGCCGTCGCCGTCGCCCGCTTCCTCGGCCTCGCCTGGTAACCCCCCCCGCGGTTCCCGCCGTGAAATCGCCCCCCAGCCCGATCCCCCCGCACGGCACGCCGGCCCCCCGCCCGCGTGCCGTGCGGCGTTTCCACCTCGACCGTGGCCAGGCGGATCACTGCGGCCGCCACCCGCCGGACCGAATCACGGACGGGTGAGGTTGGCTCACGGCGTCTGCTCGGGATTGATGACGGACAGCCCTCGCGGGCGGCCAGGTCGCAAGCTCGGCCCCGGGGGCCGCCATGAGCTGGTCCACCACCGAAGTGCCGGCTTCCGGGTGGTAATGCTTGACCAGGGCACTCGTGTCGAAGAAGGCGCGAGTCATGGTGTCAGAAGCGTTCGGCTCGCTCCTCCTCGGTGACGACGCGGGCCATCGAGCCCTGGATGCTCGCGGTTCCGGCCCGGACCTGGTTGAGCGTGACCCGATCGTCGGCCGCGCGCTCACAGGAGGCGATGGCGTCGTCGTCGAGGAGGTGGCCGGGAATCTGAGTGTCCCCAGGACGGCCGGTCGGAGCGGCCGGGGTCGCGGGGTCGTCGAGCACGGTGACCCGGACGCGATGGCCGGCGAGTTCCGGGCCCCTCAGGGTGATCTCCTCCCAGGTGCCTTCGATGACCTTGGGCTTCGTGACCGCTCCTCTCCAGCTCCTGGCTCGGGGTCTCGGTGTCGTATCGCAGTACGGTCCGTCGCCTGACCGGCGAACGGCTGGCCCCCCGCGGGGCCGGGGTCGGCCGTCCCGGGGGTCCGGCGGGGGGAAGGGGGGCGCGCGCGGCGGCGCGGGCGGGGTGCTCGGGGGCGAGGTTGTAGGTGCGGCCGAAGCCGGCGACGAAGCGGGCGACGCGGGGGGTGAGGCGGTAGAGGGCGAAGTCGCCGAGCGAGAAGAGCATCCGGGAACGGGGGAAGCGGGCCAGGTAGAGGGCGACGGCGGCGTGGTCGTCGGGGGCGACGCGCTCGACCCGGCCGCGGAGCGAGACGCGGGCCAGGGCCTGGGGGTCGGTCGACTCGGAGCCGTCGTCGGGCTGGGCGAGCATCAGGCCGACGCGGGGGTCGGCCAGGAAGTCCTTGGTGTGCTGCGCCAGGGTGCTGGCCAGGAACAGGACGCCCTGGAAGTCGGGCTCGGGCACCACGGCGACCATCGAGACCAGCGGGTCGCCGTCGTGCAGCGTGCCCAGGGACCCCAGGCGCGGGGCGCGCATCACCCGCGCCAGGTCGTGCAAGGTCGCGTCGTCCATCGTCGGTCCTCGCGCCGGTCGGCGCTCGCAAGCTCCGGAGGAAGGATCGGGGGCCCACGTCGCCCCCGGCGCCGGCCGGCCTCAGCGGCCCCAGCCCCGGCGGCGGGTGCTGCGGGGGGCGTCGTAGTTGACCTGGTACGAGCCGGCGCCCCGGATGTTGCCCAGGAACGGCGTGGTCCCGATGCCGCCCTGACGGCTGAACCCGTTCAGCACGGTCGCCGACGCCGCCGCCGGGGCGGGGCGGTACGTCGGTGTGGCGTAATATCGTGCCGGGGCGGCGTAAGCCTGGGTCGGCATGACGTAGCGAGATCCGGCGGCGACGTAGGCGGGCGGCTGGGTAGCGTAGCGGGACGCCGGGGCCTGGGCGTGGGCCGTGGCGGTGCCCGCCGCGAGCAGGGCGAGTGTGGCCCAGCGGACGGGGAGCCAGCCGGGCGTGAGCGTCAGCGGGGAGCGCGGCATGGGTCGTGGGCCTCGGGGCGGGGGCCGATCGGGGAGAGTGCCGGCGCATTCTTCGACGACTGGCGCCCGGGTCAAGGGCCGGGGGCCCGGGTCGGCGGCGGGTCCGGGCGGCTCAGGGCTGGCGCTGGCGGAGCAGGTCGCGGATCTCGGCGAGCAGCTCCTGGTCCTTCGTCGGGGGCGGCGGGGGCGCGGCGGCAGCGGCGGCCTTGCGGGCCCGCAGCACCCAGCCCAGGAACTTCACGATGAACAGGAACAGCGCGGCGGCGACGATCAGGAAGTTGACGACCTCGCCCAGGAACAGGCCATAGGGCACGGCCTTGCCGTGGATCGTCCACGTCCAGCCGGTGTACCCCTGGTCGCCCGGCAGCAGGGCGCCCAGCAGGGGCATGAGCACGTTCTTGACCAGCGAGTCGACGATCTTGCCGAAGGCGCCGCCGATGATCACGCCCACGGCCAGGTCGATCACGTTGCCCTTGAAGGCGAACGCCTTGAACTCGTCGAGCAGCGAGGCCGCCTGGCGGGCGGGGTGGAAGTCGTGGAGGTCGGGGATCGCCATGCTTCGGGACGCTCCGGCGCCGGGAGGGGGAGTCGGTCCAGTTCCGCGCGGGCCCGGCCCCGGGCGGTGGGCGTCAGTCTGAGGGGGGCGGGCACTCCGCGTGCCGGGCGCCGGGGTTGCGTAACGCGGCGGTCGGCTCAGGCCCCCGGGTCGATCAGGCCGGCGGCGAGGGCGTCGTCGTCGAGGCCCAGGGCCCAGCCGGCGGCGATGGCGG
>CAZUZD010000420.1:0-4905 GCA_964624465.1 uncultured Isosphaeraceae bacterium | reverse complement strand
ACGCCCGCGAGCCCCAGGCAGTGACCGACCCGATGGCCGCCCCGACCGACGCCCCGGCAGCTCGACCCCGCCCCGACCTGCGCGGCCTGCGCGCCGCCGTGCTGGGGTCGACCAGCGGCATCGGCCGGGCCACGGCCCTGGCGCTGGCCGACGCGGGGGCCGACGTGATCGTGCACGGCCGCCGCTCGGTCGACGCCGCGCACGCCGTGGCCGACGACTGCCGCCGCCGCTCGGGCGGCCGATCGGCCGTGCTCCTGGCCGACCTGGCCGACCGCGACGCCGGCGACCGGCTCGTCGAGCAGTCGTGGAGCCTCTGGGGCGGGCTCGACGCCTGGCTGCACCTCGCCGGCGCCGACACCCTGACCGGCGAGGGGGCGACCCTGGGCTTCGACGCCAAGCTCGACCGGCTCTGGGCCGTCGACGTCGTCGCCACCATGCGACTCTGCCGCGACGTGGGCCGCCGGATGCGCGCCGCCGGGATCGCCGGCTCGATCGTGACCATGGGCTGGGACCAGGCCGAGACCGGCATGGAGGGGGACTCCGGCGAGCTGTTCGCCGCCACCAAGGGGGCCGTCATGGCCTTCACCCGCAGCCTGGCCCTGAGCCTCGCCCCCGACGTGCGCGTCAACGCCGTCGCCCCCGGCTGGATCAGGACCGCCTGGGGAGACGGCGCCTCCGACGCCTGGCAGCAGCGGGTGCTCCGCGAGACCCCCCTGAGGCGCTGGGGGCTGCCCGAGGACATCGCCCACCTGGCGCGCTTCCTCGTCGGGCCCGACGCCACGTTCCTCACCGGCCAGATCCTCCGCGGCAACGGCGGGGCCGTCCGATGACCGCCGACGGCGGCGGGCCCGACGCCCCCACCGCCCCCGGGCCGATGCCGACCCCCGCCACGGCCGCCGCCTCCCGCCCCCCCCGGATCCTGTTCGTCACCGGCCGCCTTGCCGAGTTCGCCCTCCGCCAGGTGCTCGACGAGCTGGCCCCGCGCGCGGGGTTCGTGCCCGAGGTCCAGGTGCTGCCGATCTCGGTCGCCGCGCTCATGCCGCCGAAGTGGGTCGCACGACACCTGAACGTGCCCCCGGGCATCGATCGCGTGATCCTGCCCGGCCACTGCCGCGGCGACCTGGCGCCTGTGCTGGCGAAGGCCGGCGGCGTGCCCGTCGAGCTCGGGCCCGAGGACCTCCGCGACCTGCCCCGCCACTTCGGCCACGACGACCGCCGCCTCGCCGGCTACGGCGCGCACGACCTGCAGATCCTTGCCGAGATCAACCACGCCCCCCGCCTCGGCCGCGCCGACCTGCTCGCCCAGGCCGCGCGGTTCCACGCCGAGGGGGCCGACCTGATCGACCTGGGCTGCGACCCCGACGGCCCCTGGACCGGCGCCGGCGACGCCGTGCGCGCCCTCCGCGACGCCGGCCTGCGGGTCTCGATCGACAGCTTCGATCCGGTCGAGGTGGCCGACGCCGCGGCGGCCGGCGCCGAGCTGGTGCTGAGCGTCAACGGCACCAACCGCGACCGGGCCCCTGACTGGGGCGTCGAGGTCGTCGCCATGCCCGACCAGCCCGGCACCCTGGACGGCCTCGACGCCACGGTCGAGTTCCTCGATCGGCGCGGGGTGCCGTTCCGGATCGACCCGATCCTGGAGCCGATCGGATTCGGCTTCAGCGCCTCGCTGGGCCGCTACCTCGACGTCCGCCGCCGCTACCCCGAGGCCGCGATGCTCATGGGCATCGGCAACCTCACCGAGCTGACCGACGTCGACTCGGCCGGGATCAACGTCCTGCTCGCCGGCTTCTGCGCCGAGCAGCGGATCGGCAGCGTGCTGACGACCGCCGTGATCAACTGGGCCCGCTCCTCGGTCCGCGAGCTCGACCTGGCCCGGCGCCTGGCCCACCACGCCGTCGCCCACCGCACGCTCCCGAAGCGGGTCGAGCCCCGCCTGGTCACGCTCCGCGACCCGAAGGTCCCCCGCTTCGGCCCCGACACCCTCGCCGAGCTCGCCCGCCGGGTGAAGGACCCCAACTGGCGACTTTACGCCGAGGACGGAAACCTCTACGCCTTCAACAACGCCCAATTCCTGACGGACACCGACGCCTTTACGCTGTTCGACCGCATGGGCGTCGATGACGCCTCGCACGCCTTCTACCTCGGCTACGAGCTGGCCAAGGCCCACACCGCGCTGACGCTCGACAAGGCGTACCGCCAGGACCAGGCGCTCGACTGGGGATACCTGACCCGCCCCGAGGCCAGCCACCGCAACCGGCCCAAGGCCGAGCCGGAACCCCGGGCCGCAGCCAGTGCCGCGTCAGCCGACGCGGCCCCCGATCCGGTCCCGCCGGGCGCCTGAGCGGAGGGGCACCCGGTCCGCCGGTCCGACCGCTGCCGGGCCCGCCCCTGGCTGTGGTAGGATGGGCCTTTCCCGGGTCGGACCCGCAGCGTCCGGCCGACCGCTCACGCTCCCCCGCCGGGTCGCCGCCATCGTGATCCTCGAAGGCCTCGTCACCACCCTCGACCCCGCCGGCACGCTCAACGTCGCCCCGATGGGCCCCCGGATCGCCGACGACGGCTCGTTTGCCCGGTTCGTCCTGCGCCCGTACCGGACCTCGACGACCTGCCGCAACCTCCTGGCGACCGGCCAGGGCGTCCTGCACGTCACCGACGACGTCCGGCTCATCGCCCGCACCGCCATCGGCCTCGATCCGATGGCCCCCTGGCGACCGGCCGAGCACGTTCAGGGCGCGGTCCTCACCGGCGCCTGCCGCTACTTCGAGTTCCGGGTGACCGCCGTCGACGACCGCGACGACCGCGTCACCCTCCAGGCCGAGACCGTCCACGAGGGCCGGCTCCGCGACTTCTTCGGGCTGAACCGCGCCAAGCACGCCGTCGTCGAGGCCGCCATCCTCGCCACCCGCATCCAGTTCCTGCCCGCCGACGCGATCCGCGCGCAGGTGCAGGCCCTGGCCGTGCTGGTCGAGAAGACCGGCGGCCCCGACGAGCACGCCGCCTTCGCCCTGCTCCGCGACCACATTGCCGCCGGGACCGCCGTTGCTGCGGTCCCGGCGGCCGGCACGATCCTCCCGCCCGGGGCCGACCAGCCATGAGCGCCTGTCGCCTGATCACGGGCAGCCGCCTGCACTTCGGCCTGCTGGCCCTCGGCCCCCAGGCTGACCGCCAGTTCGGCGGCATGGGCCTGATGCTCCGCTCGCCCGGCCTGACGATCCGCGCCCAGCCGGCGCCGGGGTGGCAGTTCCAGGGCCCACTCGCCGATCGACTCCGGCGCGTGGCGCTCCAGGTCTCCGCCGGGCTGGGGGAACTCGGCCTGCCGGCCGGGCCGGCCGCGCTCACGGTCGAGGCCGCGCCGCCGGAGCACGTCGGGCTCGGCACCGGCACGCAGCTCGGCCTGTCGGTCGCCCGGCTGCTGGCCACGCTCGCCGGCCAGCCCGACCTGCCGCTGGTCGAGCTGGCGCGGCTCTCGGGCCGCGGCCGCCGCTCCGGGGTCGGCCTGCACGGCTTCGCCCTCGGCGGCCTGATCGTCGACGGCGGCCGGGGACCCGACGGCGGTCCGCCCCCTTTGCTGGCACACCACGCCTGGCCGGCCGAATGGTCGGTCCTGCTCGTCATCCCCCGCCTGCCCGCCGGGTTGCACGGGGTGGCCGAGCTGAACGCGTTCGCCGACCTGCCCCCGATCCCGGACGCCGTCACCGACCGCCTGGCCCGGCTCGTGCTCCTGGGACTCCTGCCCGCGCTGGCCGAGCGCGACCTGACCCGGTTCGGCGTGGCCCTGACCGAGATGCAGGTCCGCGTCGGCGAGATCTTCGCCCAGGCGCAGGGGGGGCGCTTTGCGCATCCCGAGCTGGAGACCCTCGCCGGCGGCCTGCGGTCACTCGGGCTCCACGGAGTGGGCCAGAGCTCGTGGGGCCCGACCCTGTACGGCTTCACCGACGCGGATGCGGTCGCCCGCGCGGCGCTGCTCGACCGGATTCGCGCCGCCACCCACCTGCCGCTGGAGCTGCTCGCCTGGACGACCGGCACCGACCAGGGCGCCAGGCTCGTCAGCCCGCAGCCGCATCCGGTCCCCGAACGCACCCGATCGTCGTAAGCCGACGATCGGGACGCCTCGGGTTTGATCCGCAATCGCGACCGGCAGTCGCCCGCCCGGCGCGACGCTGCCAGCGTCACTCGCTCCCGGAGTCGCCGCCGCCGTCGACCGTCGCCGGACTGCGGCCCGAGTTCGCCTTGCGGGCAGCCCGACGCTCGTTGAGCTGGGCCCGCTGGGCGTCGTTGAGGACCGCCTCACACTCGGCGAGCTCCTTGACGCTGGCGCTCTGAAGCTCCTTCTTGAGCTCGACGATCCGTGCCTGGTGCCGGGCCCGGATGGTGTAGATCTTCTCGCGCTGCTCGGCCGAGAGCCCGACCTGGCCGAAGTAGGGCGGCACCCGTCGCGCCGAGGTGGCCACCGGGGCCTCGGCCTTGGGCCGATCCTGCGCCTCGGCATCCCCCCCCAGCCCGAATACTCCCAGGGTCATGACGCCGAGCATCAGCCCCCGCCGCACCACCGGACGATTCGCAAGGCCCATGGATCCACCCTCGCAACGGCCCACAGTCGGAGCGGGCCACAGCGGCCCCTCCCACCAGGACGAATACGGCATCGACCCGGAGCTGGACGCCTCCCGATCGACGAGGAGCGAGGGATCAACATCCGCGCAGCCTGAGCACCGCATCACGCTGACCACGGGCCACACCGCGTGGATCCGGAACCCCACGGAGCAGGCTCCGGAGGATGAGCGGGGCTGGTCGCGGAAGCTCAGGTCTGAGGGAGGTCAGAACTCGGGGCGCAAAACGACACCGCCCCGCGACTCGGTGAGGAGCCGTGGGGCGGTGTGCTTGGAAGGACCCGGCGATGACCGA
>CAZUZD010000419.1:0-4918 GCA_964624465.1 uncultured Isosphaeraceae bacterium | reverse complement strand
TCGCCAACGTCGCCAGCACCCTCGACGACTGCTCGGTCTACCTCAGCCGCGCCAGCCTCGGCAAGGAGCTGGCGGCCCTCGAAGACGTACCGATGGGCGAGGACCTGATCGTGGTGCCGGTGCCCGACACCGCCAAGGCCGCGGCCGACTCGATGGCCTATGCCCTGGGCCTGCCGTCGGTCGAGGGCCTGATGCGGAACCGGTATCTGGGCCGGACGTTCATCGAGGGCCAGGCCGACCGCGCCTCGAAGGTCCGCCTCAAGTACACCCCCCTGCCCGAGGTCCTGCACGGCAAGCGGGTGCTGCTGGTCGAGGACAGCATCGTCCGCTCGACGACCATGCGAGCCCTGGTCCGCGAGATCCGCGAGCGCGGTGGAGCCCGCGAGATCCACCTGCGGGTCGCCTGCCCGCCGATCATCGCCCCCTGCTACTACGGCATCGACATGTCGACCCGCCACGAGCTGGTCGCCCCGCGGTACGCCGACCTTCCCGGCGGGCGGCTCTCGGAGGCCGCCCAGCAGAAGCTCGCCGAGGAGCTCGGGGCCGACAGCCTCAGGTACCTGCCCGTCGAGTCACTGGCCCGATCGATCGGCCTGCCCGAGGACCGGCTCTGTCGCGCCTGCGTGACCGGCCAGTACCCGACCGAGTTCGGCCAGCAGCTCTACGAGATCGACGCCGGTGACGTGGGCTGCCACGCCAACGGGGCCGGCGGCGTGCGGGCCTACGAGCGCGAGACGGCCAAGCCGGCGACGCCGGTCGTCTGAGCCAGGCGGGGTGTTGGGCCGCTGCGGCCGCCCGGCTCACTGAGCCGGGCGGCCCGCGGTCATTCCGACGGTCGCACGAACCTGTAGCTGGTGCGGTGGATCGGCCTGCCCTCGATGCGATACTTCCGCTCGAAGTTCGTCAGGTAGTCGGTGCCGTCGACCGGGTCGATCAGGTCGGAGAATGGTTGCTCGACGAATCGCGGATCGCTCGCGACCGTTTCGCGCATGACACCGAAGTACTCCTCGACATCCGTCGCGACGTGCAGCTCGCCAGGCTGGCTGAGCACGCGCGCCACCTGGCCCAGGAACCACTCGTCGAAGACGCGGCGCTTCTTGTGCCGCTTCTTCCACCAGGGGTCGGGGAAGTAGACGTGCACCGCGCGGACGCTGCCGTCGGCCACCAGGTCGCGGAACAGGCGGCGGGCGTCGCCGCTGTACATGCGCACGTTCGTGCGCCCGAGTTTCACCAGCCGCTCGGCCGCCTTGCGGGCGTACTTGTTCGAGATCTCGACCCCGATGAACCGGTGGTTGGGCCGGACCGCCGAGGCCTTGGCCAGGAACAGGCCCTTGCCGGGTCCGACCTCGATCTCGACCGGCCCGGCGTCGCCGAACAGCTCGGTCCAGCACAGAGGGGTCTCAGGAAGGGGTCCGAAGAGCGCGTCGAGGTCCATCGGGGGTCGGGTTCCGGCGTCCATCACGAGCGGGCCGAGGCCGTCAGGGGAACGCCGATGATCCGGCCATGGAAGACCATGTTGCCGTCCACGAATCCCTGGGTCTCGAAGACCGTTTGCCGCCGGTTGATCCGCGTCGCCTTGGCGAGCATGACCAGTCGATCGCCGGGCTTGACCTGCCCCCGGAACCGGACCTCCTCCATGCCGCCGAACCCGATGAAACCGTCGGGGGCGATCTGGATCAGGTGGCAGAAGAAGCTGCAGAGCTGGGCCGCCGCCTCGCACATCAGCACGCCGGGCATGAGCGGGTAGCCGGGCATGTGGCCGCGGACCCAGAACTCGTCGGTGGCGACGTCCTTGAAGCCGACGATCAGGTTCTCGTCCTTGTCGAACTGGACGATCGCCGTCAACTGCTCCATCTCGAACCGCTGCGGGTTGCCGCGGCGGATCGCCTCCAGGTCGTACAGGATGCGGGAGGTGTCGATCGTCTCGGGATCGACCAGCGCAGCGGGCGGCATGCCGATGAGTCCTCGGACCAGGGGCGACCAGCGCCCCGGTGCAGGCGGGCGTCCTCCGCTCGATCGGAGCGGCGGACGGCGGGAGCCCGGGCGGCCCGGTCAGGGGGCCTGCGGGCACAGGCCGCACATTATTCACCGCGGGCGTGCGATTCCGCAAGTCTAGCCGCAAATCATTCTTCTGTCAAAGCTTGGCAACGCCCCTCACGCGTCTCTCGCCCACACCAACGGCGCCCTCGCCAGCGGCCAGGCCCCGGGGCCACCTGGGGCTTGGCAGCCCGGTCGCAGCCGGACCACAATAGAATGGTTGTGCCCCGCCTCGCCTCCCCCCGCCTGCCGGCTCGATCCCAGGGCTCACCGGATGACACCTGCGCCCCCTCTCCCGCCAGGTCCGGCTCGCCGGACGCTCGCGCTCGCATACTTGCTCCTGGCCCCGATCGGACTGGCCACCACGGCCCGGGCCGATGCCCCGGCGCTGGAGTTCAACCGGGACATCCGGCCGATCCTCGCCGAGAACTGCTTCGCCTGCCACGGCCCCGACGGCCGCAACCGCAAGGCTGGGCTGCGGCTGGACGATCCGAAGGCTGCCGCGGCCGCCCTCGAGAACGGCCATCGCGCGATCGTGCCGGGCGCCGCCGACGACAGCGAGCTGATCTTCCGGGTCGAGGCGGACGCCGCCGAGGTCCAGATGCCCCCGCCGCGCACGGGCAAGGTGCTCACCGATCGGCAGAAGCGCCTGCTCCGCGAGTGGGTCGACGCGGGCGCCCCGTACGAGTCCCACTGGTCGCTCACGCCGGTGAAGGTCCGGCCCGTGCCGGTCCTGGCCGGCAAGACGCCGGGGAGCCGGATCGACGCATTCGTCGACGCCAGGCTCGCCCAGGAGGGGTTGACCCCGGGCCCCGAGGCCGACCGCGTCATCCTGGCCAGGCGGCTGAGCCTCGACCTGACCGGCCTGCCCCCCGAGCCCGGCGTGGTCGAGGAGTTCCGCCAGGACGCGCGACCCGACGCGTACGAGCGTCTGGTGGACCGCCTGCTCGCCTCGCCGCAGTTCGGCGAACGGATGGCCCTGTCCTGGCTCGACCTGGTGCGCTACGCCGACAGCGTGGGCTACCACGGCGACCAGCCGGTGAGCGTCTCGCCGTACCGCGACTACGTGATCCAGGCCTTCAACGCGAATGTGCCCTTCGACCGGTTCACCATCGAGCAGCTCGCCGGCGACCTGCTGCCGGACGCCGATGCCCGGCCCCGGATCGCCGCCGGTTACAACCGGCTCGGCATGATGAGCGCCGAGGGGGGCGTGCAGCCGAAGGAGTACCTGGCCAAGTACGCCGCCGAGCGGGTGCGGAACGTCAGCGGCACCTGGCTGGGCGTGACGCTCGGCTGCTCGGAGTGCCACGACCACAAGTACGACCCGTTCGCCACCCGCGAGTTCTACGCGATGGAGGCCTTCTTCGCCGACATCAAGGAGCGCGGGCTCTACGACACCGGCAACTTCGGCCCCACCGTGCCCGTCCCCACGCCCGAGCAATCGCGCGAGCTGGACCGGCTCGATCGGGCGGTCGCCGCGGCCGACGCGGCGCTTGACGTCTCGACGCCCGAGCTGATCTCGGCCCAGGCCGAGTGGGAGCGGACGGTCCAGCCGCCGATCGAGTGGGTCCCCCTGGCGCCCCTGGCCGTGAAGTCGTCGGGCGGGACCGAGCTGCGGGTGCTCGAGGACGGTTCGGTGCTGGCCAGCGGGCCGATCCCGACGACCGACACGTACACCGTGACCACCGCCCTGCCCCTCCAGGGCGTGACGGCCGTCCGTCTCGAAGCCATGCCCGACCCGTCGCTGCCGGCTTACGGCCCGGGCCGATTCGGCAACGGCAACTTCGTGCTGACCGAGCTCCGCCTGAGCCTCCAGCGCGGTCCGGGCACGACGCCACAGCCGCTGATCCTGGAGAACGGCTCCGCCACCTTCGAGCAAACCCAGTTCGGCGGGAACCTGCCCGCCAAGGCGTTCGCCGCCGCCCTGGCCGTCGATGGCAAGGACCGCGAGACGCCCGCCGGCTGGGCGATCCTGGGCGATGCCGGATCGGCCAACACGGCGGTCTTCGAGACGGCCATCGACCTGACGGCGGGTCCCGATGCCCAGCTCAACTTCGATCTGGCCCAGGTACACCCGAACCCCGGCCACACCCTCGGCCGGTTCCGCCTCTCGGTGGCCGCGACGCCCCGGCCGGTAAAGGCCCCCGGTCTGGGGCTGCCGCGTCCGGTTCGGAACCTGCTCGCCCTGCCCGCCGACCACCGCGACACCGAGCAGGCCGAGGCCCTGGCCCGGTTCTACCGTCGGGAGGTGGCCCCCGCGCTGGCCGAGGGCCGGGCCCGGCTGGCCACGCTGCGGAAGGAGCGGGCCGACGTCTTCGCCGGCGTGACGACCACGCTGGTGACCGAGACGGTCGAGCCCCGCGAGATCCGCGTGCTGGCCCGCGGCAACTGGATGGACGACTCGGGCGACGTCGTGGCCCCCGGCGTGCCCGCCGTCCTGAACCCGCTCACACCCCGGGCCCCGAGGGCCGACCGCCTCGACCTGGCCCGCTGGCTGGTCGCGCCCGAGAACCCACTCACGCCCCGCGTGCTGGCCAACCGGCTCTGGAAGCAGTACTTCGGCGCCGGTCTGTCGCGGAAGCTGGACGACCTCGGCTCGCAGGGCGAATGGCCCTCGCACCCCGAGCTGCTGGACCACCTGGCCCGCGAGCTGGTGGAGGGGGGCTGGGACCTGAAGGCGTTCATCCGCCAGATCGTGACCACGGCCGCCTACCGCCGCACCGCCGTGGCCGACCTCGCCACCCTGGAGCGCGATCCCACCAACCGCTGGCTCGCCCACCAGAACCGCTACCGCCTGGAGGCCGAGCTGGTGCGCGACGCGACGCTCCAGATCAGCGGGCTGCTGGCGAGCAAGGTCGGCGGGCCGAGCGTCAAGCCGCCG
>CAZUZD010000418.1:0-4939 GCA_964624465.1 uncultured Isosphaeraceae bacterium | reverse complement strand
AGCGTCCGGGGCCGCCCGCCGGGCCGGGTTCGATCGGCGTCACCCGCCGCGGCGGCTGCCGCCGCGCCCGGGCGATCGACCCTGGCCGCCGCCGCGTCGCTCGGGCGATCGACCTTGGCCGCTGCGGCGCCCGGCCGATTGGCCGGTTCCGGGGCGGGGGCCTGCTGGGCGAGGGTCGTCTCCTGCCGGCGCCGCTCGTCGCGGAAGGTCCGCAGCTGCTGCGCCTGCTCGGTCAGGGCCCGCTGCCGCTCGGGGGCGACCCGCTCGAACCGCATCGGCGTCAGGCCGCCCGCGCCGGAGCCGTTGGTGGCGCCGACCCCCGCGCCCGTGCCGGCCATCCGGGCCAGGGGCTGGGCGAGCAGGGTGTTCTGGAGCGCGAGCGTCTCGACCGACGCCAGCCCGAGCGGGCTGTTCAGCCGGCTCAGCGCCTGGGCGTTGGCCGGCTGGTTCCGGGCCAGGGCCTGCAGCGCGGCGTAGGTCTGCGGCGGGCGGGCGTCGGGGTGCGCCACGCGGTACTGGTAGACCTCGGCCAGCCGCTGGCTCCACCGCGGGTCGGCCTGTGCGTTGATGGCCGCCATCTGCGCGAAGGCCGGGTCGTAGCCGATCCGGCTCTGCGGGTAGGCGTACCAGGGGACGTATCCCCCTTGCTGGAAGTTCTGGCCGTAGTAGTCGCCGAAGTAGTACTGCGAGGCCGCCGGCCGGACGAACAGGCTCGTGGTGAGCACCGAGGTCAGCAGGCTGATCGTCGGCCGGTAGACGAACTGCGGCTGTCGGAGCATCGTCGGCGGGAAGTACACCGGCGCGAACACGACGCCCCGGCGCATCAGGGGGCGGTCCCAGTAGCCGTCCACGAACAGGTAGCCGCCGGGCGACCAGACGTAGTGCGCCGGCACCCACACCCAGTCCGGCTGGGCGTTGATCCAGTAGCCCGGGCGCCAGACGTAGCGGGTCTCGGCCCAGAACCAGGTGCCGGGCACCCAGATCGAGGCCGGCGCGGGCGCCGGCGCGTTCGGGCCGGCCTCGAGCGACTCGGGCGGCGGGGGCAGGTAGGTGACCTGCTCCTGGGCCGTGGCGGTCCAGACCCCGGGCACCCAGCGCCAGCCCTGGAGGTGGGTCACCTCGATCCAGTAGCCCGGCACCCACTGCCGGCCCGGCGGGATGTCGCGCCAGATGCCGCTGATCCAGATGTGCCGCTGCGCCGACTCGTCCCAGCTCCAGTAGCCGGGGATCCACTGCACGTCGGCCCCCTCGGGCCGCTGGTCGGGCGGCTGCTCCTCGACCGGGTCCGGCGGCGCCACCGACACGACCGGTCCGGGCTCGGGGTTGAAGACGACCGGCCCGGCGAACGCCTCGTGCACCGCGCCCCGGGTCAGCACCTCCGCCCCCTCCGGCACGCCGTCGGCCGGCGCCGGCAGCGGCGGTTCCTGGCGCGGGGCGGCGCCGGGGGCGACGATCAGGGTGACGGCGACGAGCAGGCCGCTCAGGCCCGCCCGCGCGGCGGCCAGGCCTGGGCCTGGCCGGATGGTTCGTGCGTTCAAGTGGAGGTTCTCCCTGGCGGGCCCAGCAGGCGGCCAGTCGAGTGGCATGGGGCGAGCCGCCGACGGATCGACGCAGGGGTCGGTATCGATGCAAATCGGGCGCCCGAAGCGGTCGGCCCTTCGCGACGGGGCCCGGACCCGGCGCGCGACTTGCCCCCGCTGGGCGGTGGGGCTCGGGGCCGGGCGGAGGACGCATCATGAAGACGACCGATGCTCGGAGATCGCTCCCGCCGCGTCGGCGAGGAGCCGCGCCCTGGTCGGGGTTCCTGCTGCTGGTGGCCCTGGCCACGGCGGCGGTCGGGTCCGGGCCGGGGCCCGGCGTGGCCGCGGGCGCCGCCGCGACGGCCGCCGCCGCGGTCACGGAGTCGTCGGCGCGATCGCTGGCGCCCGGGGTGCGGCTGGTCGGCCCGAACCGGGCGCTCGAGCTCTTCGGGGTCAAGTTCGTCGGCGTGAACGCGGAGAACGGCCGCAAGCTGCTGCTGACGATCGCGTACGTCACCCTGGTGCTGCTGCTGGGCCGCGGTGCTCGGGCGCTGGTGCGGCGGGTGCAGCCGGGGCGGCAAGACCCGCGCGTGGGGTTCTGGGCCCGCCAGCTCGTGAGCCTGACCACCGCCCTGCTGCTGCTCGTGGGACTGGCCTCGATCTGGTTCGACGACCCCGGCCGGCTGGCCACGGTGATCGGCCTGGTCAGCGCCGGCCTGGCCTTCGCCCTGCAGCGGGTCGTCACCGCGCTGTCGGGCTACGTGGTGATCCTGCGGGGCCGCACCTTCAACGTCGGCGACCGCATCACCATGGGGGGCGTCCGCGGCGACGTGGTGGCGCTGGGGTTCATCCAGACGACGATCATGGAGATGGGGCAGCCGCCGGCCGTCGCGCCCGACGCGGACCCGGCGATGTGGGTCCGCAGCCGCCAGTACACCGGCCGGCTGGTGACGGTCACCAACGACAAGGTCTTCGACGAGCCGGTCTACAACTACACCCGCGAGTTCCCCTACCTCTGGGAGGAGCTGAGCCTGACGATCCCGCTGGCGGCCGACCGCGACCGCGCCGAGCAGATCCTGCTCGGGGCCGCCGCCGAGCACGCCGTGCCCGCCACCACGCTCACCCGCGAGGCGCTGGCCGAGCTGGAGCGTCGCTACGTCCTGAAGCCGGCCGAGATCCGCCCCCGCGTCTACTATCGGCTCGTCGATGCCGGCCTCGAGCTGACCGTGCGGTTCCTGGTCCAGGACCACGGCATTCGCGACGTGAAGGACGGCATGACCCGCGCCCTCCTGCCGGCGCTGCAGGCCGCGGGCATCGGCCTGGCCACCACGAGCTTCGAGGTCGTGGGCCTGCCCCCGTTGCGGATCGCCTCGGTCGCCCCGGCGGTCAGGGTCGACGGCGCCGGCCGGTCCTGAGGCGGGCGGCGCGGGTGGCCCCCGCTCAGCCCAGCAGGGCGCGGATCGGGGTACCGGTGCTCAGGACGTGCGGGCGGTCCTGGGCGGGGTCGTGCAGCATCGTGTCGGCGGGCAGGCCCATCGCCTCGTAGACGGTGGCCGCGAGGTCGTGCGGCGTCACCGGGTCGCGCGCCGGGTAGGCGCCGAAGGCGTCGCTGGCGCCGACGACCGTCCCGCCGGGCACGCCGCCGCCGGCCAGCAGCACGCTGTAGCAGCCCGGCCAGTGGTCGCGGCCGTTCTTGTCGGCGCCGGCGCTGCTGGTGATCTGCCCGATCCGCGGGGTGCGGCCGAACTCGCCCATGGCGACGACCAGGGTCTCGTCGAGCAGGCCGCGCTGGTGCAGGTCCTCCAGCAGGGCGGAGAAGCCCCGGTCGAACATCGGCAGGATCGAGCGCTTCAGCAGGGGGAAGTGCTGCCGGTGCGTGTCCCAGGTCTGGTCGTAGCGGGCCCCGGTGCACACGGTGACGACCCGCACGCCGGCCTCGACCAATCGGCGCGCCAGCAGGAGGCACTGCCCCAGGTGCGGCAGGCCGCCGAACTGCCGGGCCTCCTGCTTGCGGGGGTTGTCGGGATCCAGGCCGTAGCGCTCGCGGACCGAGTCGGGCTCCTGCGACAGGTCGAAGGCCCGGCGCGCCTCGGGGCTGCTGATCAGCGTGTACGCCTTGCGAAAGTGGGCGTCGAGCCCCTCGACGGCCTCGCCCTCGCCCAGCGACTGGTCGAGCAGGTCCAGCAGCGCCCGTCGGCCGCGCACGCGGTCCAGCGACAGGCCCTGCGGGAGCGTCAGGCCCGGCACCTGGTAGCCGGGTCGGCTGGGGTCGCCGCCGACGAGCGGGTCGAACTCCGCGCCCAGGAAGCCGGCGTCCTGACCCGGCAGGAACGAGCCGTTGTTGCTCATCCAGTCGGGCAGCTGCACCGAGTCGGGCAGGGGGCGGCCGGTGGGCCGGAACTTCGCCAGCACGGCCGGGATCGGCGGGAAGTTGTCGCGCGCCGGCGACACGATCAGGCGGCCGCCCACCGACGGGTCGCGCCCGGTGGCTGCGAAGTAGTAGCCGGCGTTGTGGTCGCCGATGGTGTGGTGCACCGACCGCACGATCGCCAGGTGGTGCGCCTGCTGCGCCAGCCGGGGCAGGTGCTCGCAGAACTGCACGCCGGGCACCGTCGTGTCGATCGGCCGGAACTCGCCCCGGATCGACTCGGGCGCGTCGGGCTTCAGGTCCCAGAGGTCGAGGTGCGACGGGCCGCCTTCGAGCGCGAACAGGATCAGCGACCTCGCCCGCGGCCGCGCCGCCAGCGCCGCCCGCACGAGCTGCGGCAGCCCGACGTGCAGGCCGAGCAGCCCGGTGGCGCCCACCCGCAGGATGTCGCGGCGGGTCGGGCCCTGGCAGAGGCGTCGGGGCTGAGCCCAGAGTCGCAGCATGGGGGAATTCTGCCTGCTGGGGACCCGGATGGCGCACCGATCGGGGAGAGACGGACGCGCCAGGCGACCCGGCCGATCCTATCCGACCCGCAGACCCCGGCCAAGCGATTCTCCGCACCATGCACAGGCCGGGCCGCCGGAGCCGTTCCAGGGCCGGAAACCGCCGGGTGCCGGACCTCGGGCTCAAGTTTCTTCAAGCGCCGGGGATCGTCCGACGATAACGATTGGGCCGGTTGCGATGATTTGGGATGGGTTCCCCCCGGCTCGTTTGCTGTTGGATCCGGGCGGGGTCGCGTCGATGCGAGAACGGATCACCGGAAGTCGCTGGAAGACCACCGCTTGCGGGCTGCTGGGGACGCTGCTGGTCTCCGGCGGGCTCGGTCCGCGGCCGGCGGTGGCGCAGGAGCCGCCCGCCGCGGCCCCCGAGCTGCTGCCCCCCGCCCCCGGTGCGCTGCCCCCGGTCCCCGCCGGACCGACGCCCTCGCCTCCGGCGCCGATGCCCGCCGGCCCCGAGGAGCCCGCCCCGGCCCCGGCCGATCCCCCGGCTC
>CAZUZD010000417.1:0-4945 GCA_964624465.1 uncultured Isosphaeraceae bacterium | reverse complement strand
GACCATCGGGCTGGTCGGGCCCGGCGCTTCCGACCCGGCGCGGCGGATGACGCTGGCGCTGATCCGCCCGACAAATCCGGCGCCGGGCGGTCCGGCGGGGCGATCTCAAGCCTCGAGCAGGGCGCGGAGGCGGTCGAGGGCGCGGGCCCAGAATTCGAGGAAGGCGGCGGCGGTGTCGGGGTCGGGCAGGCCGGCGTGCTGGACGCTGACCTGGGTCTTGCCGAAGCCCTTGGCGAGCACCTGCACGTCGAGCTGGCCCAGGTCGTCGGGCCAGGCCAGGCGGAGCCCCTTCTCGAGCGAGCCGCGGAGGACGACGGCGTCGCGGCCCTCGGGCCCGAGCCAGCGGGCGCGGAGGTCGGGGTCGATCCAGGCGTCGTAGAGGGCACCCGGCAGGGTGTTCAGGGTGCGGCCCTTGCGGACCTGATGGGTGCCGTTGGCGGGGTCGGCGGGGCGACGGCCGCGGGCCTGCTCGTAGGCGGCGGCGATCAGCGGGGCCCACCACGCCGAGGCGCCGGCGTCGAGCACCTCGCCCTCCAGGTGCGCGACGATCCCGGCGTGGTCCCAGCCCGGGGCGCCGGCGGCATCCAGCCGGGCGAACCAGTCGGACCAGCCCCGGCCGGTCCGGCCCTGGACCGCCTCGTCGCGCACCGGAACCGCCCTGTGCACCTCGCCGGCGGCCATACGAGGCCCCCCGAACCGTGGAACCCTGGACCCCGAGGGTATGCCGACGACCCCGGCACCCGATCCGGACCTCTGGGTCTGAATCGGCTGTCGGGGTGGTGTCGGGCCAGCCGAATTGGCGGATCTGATCTGGAGGACAGTGGCCCGGACCGGGGCTCAGGCGCCCAGGGCGGCGATGGCGTCGACGAGGCGGCGGGCCAGCCCGGCGGCGAGCGGCGCATGGGCCTCGGCGTGCGAGGCCGCCTCCTCCAGCCGCTGCACGGCGCCGCCCAGGGGGCTGGTCGGGTCGGGCGGGTGCGGGGCGTCGGTGTCGAGCGATTCGCCCAGGTGGGCGGTGGTCTCGGCCAGGTGGCTGGCCAGCGCGGGGGTCACGGCCGGGTCGAGCGCCTCGGCCAGCTCGGCGACCAGGGTCGCCAGCTCCTCACGGGCCGTGGCGCCCACGGGGGCGGACGACTCGCGCAGTTGCTGCGAGAGCGCGAGCAGGTGCGCCCGCACCGTGGTGGTCGGGCTGGGGGCGTCGAGCGGCTCGCGGACGGGCGGGATCGTGTCGGCCATGATCGGTGAGTTCCTCCGATCGGGGTCCGGGGGGGCAGGCACCCGCGGTGGCCCGGAGGGCCGCTCCGTCGGCCGGCGGGTCTGGAATCGATCGTAGCAGCCGCCGGGGACCCGGGCCAGCGCCGGGCCCCGATTCCGCCCCGGGCCCCCCGGCGGGTTCAGGGCGTGGGCCGCCAGGCGACATCGCCCGTGGCCAGGCCCCAGTCGTTCCCGAAGTTGCCCGCCGCCTCGATGCCGGCCGCGCCCCGGCGGAGCGTCTCGGGGCCGAAGACGGTCAGGTCGGGATACGCGACCCCCGAGACGAACACCGGCAGCCGGTCGGTGATCCGCGCCCCCGGCAGGCCCGTGCCGCCGATGACGGCCACGCACGCCACCTCGCTGCCCGGCCGGGGCCGGAGGAACAGCGCGGCGCGGTCGGGGCCGGTGACGGTGCGGTCGCCGATCGTCAGCGCGTCGCGGCGGACCTGCACCGGGCTGTCGGCCAGCAGGGCCGGCCAGGCGGCGTTGGTGTCGGCGTTGCCGTAGAGGATCACCCCCCGGTCGGGCTCCGCCTTCGGGTCGAAGCCGGTGTCGGGCACGATGTCGACCGAGCCGTTGCCGCGATAGGCGAACTGCTCGGCGTCGTAGCGGGCCTTCGCCAGGGCCCAGGCGTTCTCCTCGGGCGTGCCTGCGGTGCCGTAGACGAGCACGAACCGGTTCCGGAACGCGTCCTTGAACGGCCCGGCCCGGTGCGGCCCCTTGAGCGCCGGCGACGGCCGCTCGATCCTCGCCCACGGGCCCTCGGGCCCGCTCCGCTCGAACCAGACCCGCGCGCCGGCGGCCGGCCCGGGCAGGTCGGCGATCGTCTGGCCGTCCAGGGTCACCGTCGACGCGCCGCCGGGCTCCAGCGGGCTCAGGTCGAGGGCCAGCCGCGCCACGTTGGCCGTGGTGCCGGTGATCGTCCGCTGCGCCGGGTCGGCGTCGAGCGTCACCGTGCTGGCGGCGAGCAGCCGATGCTGGGCCTCGATGGTAGCCCAGTGGGAGCGGGCCGAGATGCCGGGGTTCATCGTCGTGAAGGCCACCCGGCGCACGTCCTTCAGGGCCGGCCGCTCGCGGGACTGGAGGAACGCGATCAGGGCCGGCCAGTCGACGCACTCGTTGCCCCACCAGTGGCCGGCGCCGGGGCGCTCGTAGTAGCCGAAGTCGGGGTGGAACGCACCCAGCTTCGCCCGCATGGTGCGGGCCTGGTCGACGGGCACGTTATCGTCGGCGTCGCCGTGCAGGATGTACACGCCGAGCGATTTGAGATTCTCGGCCAGGGCCAGGGTGTCGCTCGGGTTGGTGGCGCGTTGCAGCAGCGGGGCGATCGGGTCGTCGGCCGCCGCCTCGGGCCGGCGGGCGCCGGCGTACGAGAACATGCTCACCCAGCCGGCGCTCGGGGCGATGGCGGCGAATCGGTCCGGGAACGTGACCCCCAGGTGCCAGGTGCCGTGCCCGCCCATCGAGTGACCGGTGAGCCAGGCCCGGCGCGGGTCGGCGTCGAGCTGCGCCTGGGCCAGCTCCAGCACCTCGATCGCATCGAGCCGGCCCCAGTCCTCCCAGTCGAACCCGTACGGCCGCCGGTTGGTGGGGGCCACGACGTGCGCGAACGCCTTGCGGCCATACGCCTGTGCCTGGCCGATCCCCTCGACCGACGCGCCATGCAGGCTCAGGATCACGCCCGGCTTGCGAGTGTCCTTCGGATCGGGGGCCGCCGGCACCAGGCCGAAGTACTGCACGCTGCCGTCGATGCCGCTCAGGAACGTGCGGCGGTGCGTCTGGTCGGGGAGCACGACGGCCAGCGTCAGGCTCGCCGTGCCGAGCGCCGCCGGGGCATCAGCCCGCCGCAGCGTGAGCGCCAGGGGCCGCGGGCCGGGAGTGGCCGTGGCGCCGGCGACGATCCGGAAGGCGACCTTGCGGATCCCCAGGGGCGGGATCGGCGGGACCGGCGAGCTCACGGCCGGCGCCCCGGCCAGTTCGGCGGTCAGCGTCAGGCCGGCAATCGTCGCCTGGGTGCCATTCTGGACCACGACCGCGCCCCAGGTGTCGACGGCCTGGCCGGCGATCAGGTCGGGCAGGGTGGCGTCGGCGGTGTCGAGTCGCGCTGGGCCCTCGAACGGCAGCAGCCGGGCCCGCACAGCGCCCCGGCCCCCGAGGAAGAGCAGGGGGTTGTCCCCCTGCCGCAGCGCGACGGGAATCCGCAGGTAGCCGTGGCTGTACGGGTCGCCCATGCGGTACGCGCCGTCGACGAACACGCCGGCGTGGCCCGAGGCGTCCAGCAGCATCACGCGGTCGCGATCGCTCGGGAGGTTCACGAACAGCGGCCCGCCGGCCAGGGCCGGGCCCGGGAAGACCCCGTCGGCGCCGGCCGTCACCGCGACCCAGGTCCGTGCCGGCCGATCCGCCTGCTCGACCGTGTCGCCGGCGTGGGGCGGGCGGAACGTGCCCGCGGCGATCTGCGCCCCGATCGGGTCGGCCGCCACCGGCACCCGCCCGCCGCCGCCCCGCGGCCCGCCGGCCGCCGGCAGGGCGAGACCCTCGCGCACGACGATCGCGCCGGGCGGGTCCTCGGCGTGGGCGGGACGGGGGGCCGGCGAGGTGAGCACGAGCGGCAGCAGGCACAGGAGCCGGGCGGGGCGGGGCATCATCAGGAGGGTCTCTCGGTGGGGGGCCGGGGCGGTGGCGCTCCGGGATCAGGCACCAGAGAGCCCGAACGGGCCGGGAAAAGCAAGGCGTCCGGCGGTCGGGTCGCCCGGTCGGTTCGGGTCGGGTCGGGAGCCGTCCGGCCCGGAACCCGTTTGTGCGCGGGCGGCCGGCCTGGCAGAATGATGGACCCGCGGCCAGCGTGCTGGCCCGCCACCCTCCTCCGACGCGCTCGACCGGCCCGCGCCGGCCCGAGGGCCCGCCTCGACGCCCGCCCGAACGGGCGGATCGCGTCCTCCCGAGCCAGTCGTCTGCCCACCTGACAGGGGATCTCCCGCCATGCAACGGCCCCGCACCGGTACCAACCGCCGCAGCTTCCTGATGCACTCGGCCGCCGCCGTGGCCGCCACCACGAGCCTGGACATCGCCCGCAACGCCCACGCGGCCGGCACCGACGAGATCAAGGTCGGCCTGGTCGGCTGCGGCGGCCGCGGCACGGGCGCCACCGAGCAGGCGCTGACGGCCGACCCGAACACGAAGCTGGTGGCCGTCGGCGACGCCTTCAAGGACCGGATGGACGACTGCCTGGCGGGCCTGAAGGGGGCGGCCGTGGGGGCCCAGGTCGACGTGCCCGAGGACCGCCGGTTCGTCGGGTTCGACGCCTACAAGAACGTCATCGACAGCTGCGACCTCGTGATCCTGGCCAGCCCGCCCGGGTTCCGGCCGCTGCACTTCAGCTACGCGGTGGACAAGGGCAAGCACGCCTTCGTCGAGAAGCCGATGGCCGTCGACGGCCCCGGCCTGCGGATGTTCCTCGACGCCGCCCGCAAGTCGATGGAGAAGGGCCTGTCCGCCGTCAACGGCTTCTGCTGGCGGTATCACCAGCCGCGCCGGGAGACCATGCAGCAGGTCTTCGACGGCTCGATCGGCGACATCGTGGCCGTCGAGACGGTGTACAACTCGCAGGGGGTGTGGGAGCCCCGCAAGACCCGCGAGGAGTGCGGCTCGGACATGGAGTACCAGATGCGCAACTGGTACTACTACGACT
>CAZUZD010000416.1:0-5014 GCA_964624465.1 uncultured Isosphaeraceae bacterium | reverse complement strand
CCCGGGAAGGCACGGACACAGGCACGGACAAGGTGATTTTGTGAACGAAAAAGGCTTGCGGCTTTGTGGCCGCAAGCCTTTTCCCCGCTTGATGAAGCGTCTAATACCCCCACGGGGACTCGAACCCCGGTCCCTAGGCTGAGAACCTAGTATCCTAGGCCACTAGACGATGGGGGCGTCTGTGCGAGGGAGATCTTACCCCGACCGGCAACGAAGTCAAGCAGGCGGAGTTCCCCACCGCGACAAAATCTCCCAAGCTCCAGTTTTGGATGGACTTAGGGCCACCCATTTTGCTCGACTCCGGTCGGGCCCGGCGGGCGTCGGCTGGGCCGCCGGCCCGGGGTTCGCGGGCGACGGAACGGGTGCGGGCGACGAGCGAGTGAACCGGTGCGGGAGGAGGGTCGAGATGGGCGAGTCGATCGCGGCGACGGTGGGGCCGGGACGAGGGCCGCGGGTGATGATCCTGGGTGGCGGGTTCGCCGGGCTCGAAGCCGCCAAGGCGCTGCGACGGGCCCCCGTGCAGGTAACGGTCGTCGATCGCCAGAACCACCACCTGTTCCAGCCCCTGCTCTACCAGGTCGCCACCGCCGCCCTGAACCCGTCCGACATCGCCGCGCCCATCCGCCGCATCCTGCGACGGCAGGCCAACGCCGAGGTCCTGCTGGCCGACGTCGAGCGGATCGAGCCGGCGGCGAGGCGCGTCGTGCTGGCCGACGGCGTGCTGCCCTACGACTACCTGATCATCGCCACCGGCGCCACCCACTCGTACTTCGGCCGCGACGACTGGGAACCGTTCGCCCCCGGGCTCAAGAGCGTCGAGGACGCGCTGGAGATCCGCCGCCGGTTCCTGCTCGCCTTCGAGGTCGCCGAGCGTCAGCCCGACCCAACGCTGCGGCGAGCCTGGATGACCTTCGTGATCATCGGCGGCGGCCCGACCGGCGTCGAGCTGGCCGGCACCATGGCGCAGGTGGCCCGCAAGACCCTGGGCCGCGACTTCCGCCACATCGACCCGGCGCAGGCGAGGGTGCTGCTGCTGGAGGCCGGCGAGCGGGTGCTGGCCGCCTACCCGCCCGACCTCTCCGAGCGGGCCCGTGCGCAGCTCGAAGGGCTGGGGGTGGAGGTGCAGACCGGCGGCCGGGTCACGGCCATCGACGCCGAGGGGGTGAACATCGGCGACCACCGGATCGACGCCCGCACCGTGCTCTGGGCCGCCGGCGTGGCCGCCTCCCCCCTGGCCCGCTCGCTGGGCGTGCCCCTGGACCGCGCCGGCCGGGTCCAGGTCGAGCCCGACCTGACCGTGCCGGGATTCCCCGAGATCCGCGTCGTCGGCGACCTGATGGCGATGACCACCGACGGCAAGCCCGTGCCCGGAGTCGCCCCGGCCGCGCTCCAGTCGGGCCGGCACGCCGCCGAGGACATCGTCCGCACCCTCCAGGGCCAGCCGCGCCGGCCGTTCCGCTACCGCGACAAGGGAAGCCTGGCCACCATCGGCCGCGCCTCGGGGGTGGCCCAGATCGGCCGCCTGAAGTTCTCGGGCCTGCCCGCCTGGCTGCTCTGGCTCCTGGTGCACATCGTCTTCCTGATCGGATTCCGCAACCGCGTGCTGGTGCTGATGCAGTGGGCGTGGTCCTATCTGACCTATGACCGGGGCGCCCGTCTGATCACCGGCCGCGCGGAGGGACCGCTCGTCCAGGGCCTGGCCACCACCACCCTGCCCGCCGTCGCGGCCCCCGACCCGCAGTCGGCCCCCGACCCGGCCCCGAGCTCGACGTGATCCGTGCCGCCGGCGTCGTCGGTCCCGGTCCGCCCGATCCCCCTCAGGCCCGCCGCCCCATGCGCAATCCGCGACCGCCCGCTGGCCTCACGGTGATCGAGCTGATGGTCGTGATCGCGATCATCGGCATCCTGATCGGACTGCTGCTGCCCGCCGTGCAGAGCAGCCGCGAGGCGGCGCGGCGGACCCGGTGCACGAACCACCTCAAGCAGCTCGGCCTGGCGATCCACGGGTACGACGCGACCCACGGCGTGTTCCCCCCCGGGCGGATCAACACCGGCGTGGCTGGCCAGGGGCATTGCTGGGGCCTGTACCCGCTGGTGCTGCCCTACCTCGAACTCGGGCCGCTGTTCGACTCATTGAACTTCGGCCTGAACCCCGACCCCGACTACACCGTCAGCAGCGCGGTGGCCAACCGGACGGCGGCCGTCACCGTGCTGGCCGTGCTGCTCTGCCCGTCCGACGCCGGCCCGGCGGCGGTCGTCGTGGGGGGCGGGCTCTACGCCGGGCACAACTACCTCGCCAATGTCGGCTCGGGCTACGCGGTCGTCCCGAACCCGCCGGCGTCGATGACCCCGCCCGACGGCCTGTTCTTCGAGAACTCGGCCGTGCGGATGGCGGGCATCTCCGACGGCACGTCCAGCACCGTGGCGCTCGCCGAAAG
This sequence comes from uncultured Isosphaeraceae bacterium, assembly GCA_964624465.1. GTDB lineage: Bacteria > Planctomycetota > Planctomycetia > Isosphaerales > Isosphaeraceae > CAZUZD01. The sequence goes on along the minus strand of CAZUZD010000416.1, from coordinate 2,576 downwards.
TATCCGGTCCGCGGGCGCCCCGACCGGCTTCAACGGCCCGGCCCTGTTCGCCCAGAACCCGCTGGCCGGCTTCGTGATCACGGGCAACAACACCGCCGGCAACGCCCCGCCGATCACCTCCGACGCCGACTATGCCGCCCGCTGCCTGGTCGCCGTCCCCGCCGGGTTCCAGCCCACCCGCGGCATCAAGTGGCTCTATGGCGCCCCGGGACACAGCCTGTACAACCACCGCCGCCCGCCCAACGACCGCCGCCCCGACTGCCGCGGCGGCCTGCCCCACAGCGACAGGTCCCCCGCCGACTGGCAGAACCTCTCCCTGAACATCACCGCCCGCAGCCGACACGCCGGCGGCGCCCACGCTTTATTCGCCGACGGCCACGCCCAGTTCGTCAGGGATGCCGTCCAGCCGACCACCTGGCAGGCCCTTGGCTCCCGCCACGGCGGCGAGGTCGTCCCGGCCGACGCCTACTGAGCCCGCGCCGCCGACCGAGCAAGCGGCCACCGCCACGGCGCCGCCAACGACTCGAAGCCGGCGCCCTCCCCTCGGGGAATGACGCCGGCTCCGGTGTAACGATCGAGAAGTCGGCGGACCGATCAGACCCGGCTGCGACGCCGACGCGCGACGACCACCGCACCCAGCACGCCCAGGCCCGCACCCATCAGCGACGCTGGCTCGGGAACCGCCCGGCCCACGGTCAGATCGTTGATCGTCGCAAAGCTGATATTATTGGCGGGCTGCACCGCGGTGATCGTGAAGAGCGTGATCGGCGAATCGAAGACAAATCCGAGGAAGCTCGAGGGGGTCGGGTTGTTCAGCACCTGGGTCAGAACATCCGTGCCATCCGCCACCGTCATCGTGAGCGTCTGACCCGGCAGGAAATTCCCCTGAAGATCGGTGGCGAAGAAGAATCCGCCCACACCCCGGACATTGGTCGCGAACCCGGTCAGCGCGATCGTCTGACCGACAGAATAGTTTGCCAGCCAGGGATCACCCGCCGAGCCTGCGGCATAGAAACTATTCGCACCCGTGGTTTCGGCCGCGTAGACGTAAATTCCCGCCGTGCGGTTCAGCGGACCGGGAATCTCGGAACCATCCACCGTCAGGTCGTCATACGTGTCGACCCCAGGCTCCGAGATGGCCGCCAGGTACGCGGCCTGCGTGTCATACGCGATGATCCCCGCCCGCGCCGGGACGCCGCCAATGACCACTGCGAATCCCACGGCCACCACGGCCTTGAAGAATTGCCACCGCATCGTGAATTCTCCTTTGATCGTTCCAGTTTACCACTGACCCATCCAGGTCCCCCGAGGCCGCCCGCGACCCCATCGGGGACGGCGCCGCTGGCCCAGACACGCCAAATACAACCAATATCAAACGAAAACGGACACTTCAAAACAAATCTCCAAAGAAACCTAGGTCTCCATTGCTCGCCCCTTACCAGGCGATGGTGTCGTTAAAATTGACATACCCGAACACATATCACAACCACAGGGTTCCAACCGGCGTTCGGCCCATGTTAGACCGACCGGCCCAGGCGTTTTGCGCCGATGGCGGTGATGCCCTGGTCCAGGGAGGAGCGATCCGCCGGAGACCCGGGAGCGCCACGACGCCGGGCGAGGGGAACGGGCCTGGGGCCGACGAGCCGAGGCAACGCAATCCGGGAGCGCCGGGGCCTCCAGAGGGATGCGGCAGGGGCCGGTCGCCCCGGCCGGCGTCCGGGGCGACCGGATCTGCCGCGGTTGGTGATCACGAGGTCGAAGTTCTTGGCGGACCCGTCGCCGGCCCGATTGCGTGAAATGGCCAGGCCGAACGGAGCCGGTAGTCAGTCGACACGATCCTCGTCAGCGAAGCTGAACGAACCCACCTAGCCAGCGTTTGGCACGGGCCAGCGGATCGAGGGATCGCTGACGGGGCCGTTCTCGACCTGGCAGGTCTTCCAGCCCTCGATCGCCTTGAACGGGATCTCCACCCGCCTCCCTGCGCCGGCGATGTCGGAGTGGTCGTTGTCGCGATCGACGCTGCGCGTCGGCCCGCTCAGTCGGCGAGCTGTCGCAGCCGTTGCAGCAGGTCGCGGGCCTCGGCGAGGTCGAGGCTGGAAGGGTCGACCTCGCGGAGGGCGTCGACCATGGGGTCGGGCAAGGCGGCGAAGAGGCTGGCCTGGGCGCCCCGGCTGGACTTGACCCGGGGGACGGTGCCGCGCGGCGGGGCGGCGCCGGCGGTGGGCGACTGCTGGACGGCCTTCACGTCGGCGGAGTGGGTGGCTTCGAGCTGGGCGAGGATGGCGCGGGCGCGGACGACGATCGGCTCGGGGACGCCGGCGATCTGGGCCACGTGGATGCCGTAGCTCTGGTCGGCGCCGCCGGGCACGATCCGGTGCAGGAATACAATTTCCCCCTGCGACTCGCGGACGGCGACGTTGGCGTTGCGGAGGTTCGGCTTGGTCTGCTCCAGGTCCACCAGCTCGTGGTAGTGGGTCGCGAACAGGGTGCGGCAGCGGGCGTGGTCGTGGAGGTACTCGGTGATCGCCCAGGCCAGGCTCACACCGTCGAAGGTGCTGGTGCCGCGGCCGATCTCG
>CAZUZD010000415.1:0-5022 GCA_964624465.1 uncultured Isosphaeraceae bacterium | reverse complement strand
TTGGCCACCAGCTCCTTGCCGGTGCCGCTCTCGCCGGTGACCAGCACGGTCGCGCTGGTCGGGGCGACCTGCTTGAGTCGCTCGATGAGCTTCTGCATCTCCGGCGAGTTTCCGACCACCCCCTCGAACCCGAATCGCTCCTCCAGCTGCTTGCGGAGCGCCACGTTCGTGCGCGCGATTCGCTGGGATTGCGACCGCTTGTCGATGACGGTGCGGAGCTCGCCGATATCGAGCGGCTTGGTCAGGTAGGTGGCGGCGCCGGCCTGCATGGCGCGCACGGCGGTCTTGACCGAGTCGAGGCCGGTCAGGATCACGACCTCGGCGTCGGGCATCTCCTGCCGGGCCTTGGCCAGCACCTCCAGGCCGCCGACGTCATCCATGACCAGGTCGGTCAGGATGATGTCGAACTCCTGCTGCTCCATCAGCCCGAGCGCCTGCCGGCCGCTGGTGGCGATGACGCACTCGTAGCCCACCCGCTCGAGACTCTCGGCGACCGCCTCGGCGTGTGCCTCGGCGTCGTCGACGACCAGCACCCGGATCGGACTGTCCATGACGCGGCTCGATTCCCCAGGCCTGGCGGAACTCCGACCGGGCTGGCAGGGCCCCCGGCCATCGCAGTCCCCATTGTAGAGCATCGCCCCGGTCCGACCCGAGCCCAGGGGGGGCATCGCCCGGCCAAAGCCAGTTCGCCACTCCTCCCAATCGCTCCCACCCGCCTCATCCGGGAGACCCGAGAGGGCTCTCAGAAAAGCGTCGCACGCCGACATTGACAATTCGGGCCGGCCCGCTATTATTGGGTCTCTGACGCAGGACGGGGCGTAGCTCAGCTTGGCTAGAGCGCACGGTTCGGGATCGTGAGGTCGGAGGTTCAAATCCTCTCGCCCCGACTAGTCCTGAGAATTCAACCCCGCTGACGTGTTGCAACCGCGACACGTTAGCGGGGTTTCTCATTGGTATGGTGGTCGAACTCCTCAGGGCTGGATTTCACACCGATCCAGTTCCGCCCGGGCGTCCGCCAGGCGGCCCGCCGCCAGGTGCTGCGCGATCGCGTCGAGTGTAGCCACCGTACCCTCCGCCGGGGATGCACGCTGCCGGAGCCGGTAAAGCCGCAAAGGCAGGTGGAGGTCGGCGGCCACTGGACGACCCGTGGCGGGGACCTCGGCGAATCGCAGGCGCTGGAGGACCTCCAGGTCGCGGGTGCCGAACTGGACCGAGGGTTCCAGGACTGTGCCCTCGCCCCAGTCGTTCCAGGTGGCGACCTGGACCACCGGGGCGCCACTCCGCAGCGCCCGGGTGAATGTGTCGACCCAGGTCCGCCCGTCGGCATCGGGGATCGGCGGATGCCCTGGCTGCACCTTCGCCTCGGCGTAGATGTCCTGGAACCGTGGAAATGCCACCGCCGCGAACGGACCACCGGCGGCGGCGACCTCCTCGTAGAACCGATCTCGACTCGCGGGATCGCTGGCCGGATGGGGCCAGTCGAACGCGCCCTGGGCCGCCGGGCGGCGGTGGTGCTCGCTCAGGTAGGTAACGCGGGGCTCGGCCGGCGACAGCACCTCGCCCCACTCGGCGTCGGTGAGGCCCGCGTCACCGAAGGAGAGCAGCAGCGGACGACCGTCGAGCCGCACATACCCGGGATCGCGGAACCAGTGCGAGTGGAGCCAGGCCAGGTCCGAACGCGCCTGCGTCACGCGGTCCCCGGCAGCGAGCTTTCCCGCCTCGACCAGCTTCGGGATCGTCTGGTCCTCGTAGCAGATCGCAACCTTGAGGCCGAGCCGGGCTGCCATCTCGAACAGCCGGCCCACGTTGCGATGAATCACCGGGTAGTCGAAGTGGTCGCCGAGGCCGTACCAGTCGGCCACCACGCCATCGATCCCGGCCAGCTTCATGAGCAGCAGGTGGTACTCCAGCACCGCGGGATCGCAGGAGTCGTACGGCCCGATCACTGGGTCGTAGTGCGACGCGATCCGCCGCCGACCCGCGGCCTTCGAGTCGGGATCGAAGACGTTCATCGTCCAGTGCCAGCCCCAGCGCGGGCTGAGGGGTGGAGCCTCGAACCAGGGCATGTAGTGAGCCAGCACGACCGGCCGGTCGGGCACCGGCCGGGCCGTGCCGGGCTCGTCCGCAAAGGCAGCCGTGGCCACGGAACCCCGGAGCAGGACCCAGAACAGCAGGACCGTCCTGCACGGAAGACTTCGCATGAGCCGGGGCTCCAGAGGCCGGGCCGGGGCCGGGCCGTTTACCGGGGAGCGGGGTCGCTGGCGACGACGGCCCGACCCACCAGGGCCGGGGGCCGGGTCGGGCCGAAGCCGACGTTCGACTCGGACTGGAGCGTCACGCTATCGCCCTCGAACTGTAGCGTCCACGTCAGCACGAACGGGGTCTCGACCAGGCAGATCCGGGCCGTGTAGGTGTCGGGAGCGGTCCAGGCCCCGGCCGTGGCGGTCGGCTGCTCCGGGAACCCGCCGACCGCCAGGCGATCCCGGGCCCAGGCGTCGGGTCGGCACGGGATGGACTGATCCCGGCCATCCACCCGCGCCACGATTCTGGCCGCCTTGCCGTCCTCGACGGTTTCCAGGCGGATCGATTCGAGCTTGCCGGCATTTTCCGGGAACTGGAAGGTGCGGCCCACGGCCTGGCTGGCCAGTTCCGAAGGGGCCACGGCGTCGGGCCGTGGCAGGCTCAGGCCGGCCAGCCGCTCGTGCAACTGGCGGGCCTTGTCAGGCGCCGGCGGCAGGGTCTCGGCCTGGAAGGCCGGCACGATCTCGGACCAGACGAGGTCCAGGACGGCCTGCATGTCCTTGACCCCGCTGGTGATGGCGATCACCGCGTCGTGCTCAGGAAGCACGATGCAGTACTGGCCGAAGGCGCCGTCGCCCCGGTAGGCGTTATTGCGACAGCGCCAGAACTGGTAGCCGTATCCCTGATCCCAGTCGCTCTGCGGGTTGCTGCCGTTGGAGGTCTGGCGCGCGGTCGCGGCGTCGATCCAGGTCTCGGGCACGAGCTGCCGGCCCCGCCACTTCCCCTTCTGCAGGTACAGCTGGCCGAACTTCGCGATGTCCTCGGTGCGCAGGTTCAGGCCATAGCCGCCCAGGCTCACGCCCTGCGGGCTCGTGCCCCAGGTCGGGTTCTCGATGCCGAGCGGGTCGAAGAGCCGGGGCCTGAGGTAGTCGAGGACGGTCGTGCCGGTCACTTTCTGCACGATCGCCGAGAGCATGTAGGTGGCGGGCGTGTTGTACAGGAAGTGCGTGCCCGGCTTGAACGGGACCGGCTGGGCCAGGAACGTCTTCGTCCAGGTCTCGGACGAGGCCTGGAGCGCCGGCTCGGCCTGGTGGCCGGTGGACATGCGCAGCAGATCGCTGACACGCATCGCCTTCAGGTTCGCCGACGGCTCGGCGGGGGCGTCCTCGGGGAAGAACTTGAGCACCGGGTCATCCAGGCTGAGCTTGCCCTCGGCCACCGCCAGACCGACGGCCGTGGACGTGAAGCTCTTGCTCAGCGAGTAGAGCTGATGAGGGAACTTTGCCTCGTACGGGGCCCACCAGCCCTCGGCGATGACCTGACCATGACGGACGATCATGAGGCTGTGGAGGGCGTCGATCTCCCGATCGGCTCGCTCGACGAACCGGAGTAGCCCCTCCGAATGGACCCCTTGCGCCTCGGGTTGGCTCCGCGGCAGTCCCGCACCTGGCTCGGCGGCTGCTGCCGTCGCCCCGAGTGCCGCCATCAGCATCGCCAGGATCCGTGGACTCCGCATGCGTCTCGTCCTCGTTTGGAGATGTCCAACCACCGGCACCGACCCCTGGGGCCGATCACCACCGTACTGAGTCCAGCGTCCGCCCGCACGAGATCGTTCCGGAATCGCGGTGAGCCCCCGAAACCGGGGCCCAGCCGACGGAACCTGATGATCCTGGAGAACGAAGGTTGAGGGTGAGACCCGGTCGGATCTCCTGGCTGGATGCAAGCCCGGCCGGCCGCAAGCCGAGTGAGGACCGGGCATTCGGCGTCACGGCGGCGCCGGACCCGGGAACTGCTTGCGGGATACTTCGGCGTCGGGCTAGCATGACAGGGCGAGGACCGCCGGTACTGAGGGCCCCCGGGCCCACCTTCCCCACCGCACCGCGTCATAGCTCGGCGCCCGCCGAGTCCCTCCGTGCCCTGACCGCGTGGTCGTCCCTGTGACGGACCACGACCGGTCGCCCGCCCGCAACGGTCCAGCCTGGCCCGGCGGTGCGTGCCCCAACCGGGTCGATCCGTGATCCGGCCCGCCATCCGCTCGAACCTGAGGACTGCGATGGACCCTGTCTCCACGACTCCGAGCCCCCGTCGAACCAGGCTGCGGCGCGGCCTGCTCGCCCTGGGGGCCCTGCTGGCTCCTGGGCTGGCGCCTGCGGCCGATGTGCCGGCCCGGCTCGAGTACAACCGCGATATCCGCCCGATCCTCTCGGAAAACTGCTTCGCCTGCCACGGGCCTGACAGCGCCGCTCGCAAGGCCGATCTCCGCCTCGACAAGCGCGACGTCGCCCTGGAGACCAAGGCGATCGTCCCCGGCGATCCGGACGGTAGCGAGCTGGTCTTCCGCATCGAGTCGGACGAGCAGGACGTGATGATGCCGCCGCCCGGCGGTCGTCACAAGCCGCTCACGGCCGAGCACAAGGAGCTGCTGAAGCGCTGGATCAAGGAGGGAGCCGAGTATCAGCCCCACTGGTCGTTCATCGCCCCCCAGCGGCCCACGCCCCCGACCGTGCAGAACGAGGCCTGGGTCAAGAATCCGATCGACCGCTTCGTGCTGAGTCGCCTGGAACAGGAGGGGCTGACCCCCGCCCCCGAGGCCGATCGCCGCACGCTGGCCCGCCGCGTCAGCCTGGACCTGACCGGCCTGCCGCCGACCCCCGAGGAGGTCGAGACCTTCGTGGCCGATGCCGCGCCGAACGCCTACGAACGCTATGTCGACAAGTTGCTCGAATCCCAGCGCTGGCGCGAGCACCGGACATTGGGTGATGGGTGTGAGGCGTGCGCCGC
>CAZUZD010000414.1:0-5077 GCA_964624465.1 uncultured Isosphaeraceae bacterium | reverse complement strand
CGGGCTGCCGGCCGGGGCCGGCTCGGCGCCCGGCGGCGCGGGGAGGGTGCCGGGGCCGGGGGGCTGGACCCAGGGCACCTCGGGGCCGGCCGGGGCGCACGGCAGGGTGACGCAGAACCGGCTGCCGGTGCCGGGTCGGCTGGCGACGGTGATCGTGCCGCCCATGAGGCCGACCAGCTCGCGGGCGATGTTCAGGCCCAGGCCGGTGCCGCCGTACTTGCGGGTCGTCGAGTTGTCCCCCTGCTCGAACGCCTCGAAGAGCCGCTCCAGCTCGCCGGCGGCGATGCCGATGCCGTCGTCCTCGACGACGAACTGCAGCTCGATGGCGCGGCCGGCGCCCGCGGTGGCGGTGCCGCTGGTGGCGGCGGCCAGGCTCACGCTCACGACGCCGCCGGCGGGGGTGAACTTGACGGCGTTGGTCACCAGGTTCAGCATCACCTGGCGCACCAGGGTCGGGTCGATCCGGCAGACCGCCGGCAGTGGCCCGAGCGCCCGGGTCGTCAGCGTCACCCCCTTCTCGGCGGCGAGCGTGCGCTGGGTGGCGTCGACCTCGAGCGCCACCTGCCAGGGCGACTCGTCCATCCACTCCGGCTCGACCTTGCCCGCCTCGATCTTCGAGAGGTCGAGCACCGAGCCGACGATCTGGAGCAGGTGCCGGCCGTTGCGGCGGATCGCGTGCGCGTTGGCCTCCCGCTCGACGGGGGGCGTCAGCGGGTTCAGGAGGATCTCGGAGTACCCCAGGATGGCCGCCAGCGGGGTGCGGATCTCGTGGCTCATGTTGGCCAGGAACAGGCTCTTGGCCACGCTGGCCCGCTCGGCCGCCTCCTTGGCCTCCCGCATTTGCTGCTCGTGACGCTTCTTGTCGGTGATGTCGCGCTGGACCGAGACCCAGTGCGTGTACCAGCCCTTGGCGTTGGCCACCGGGCAGATGGCCAGCTCGACCCAGAACTCGGTGCCGTCCTTGCAGTAGTTCCGGAGCTCGGCCTTCACCGGTTGCCAGGTCTCCAGCGCCTGGCGGATCCGGTCGAGCGGGGCGCGGTCGGTCGCGGGACCCTGGAGGATCCGGGGGGTCTGGCCCCGGACCTCGTCGAGGGTGTAGCCGGTGACCTCGGTGAAGGCCCGGTTGGCGTAGACGATGCGGGGCCCGGGCTCGTGGACCGGCTCGGCCTCGGTGATCAGCACCGGCTCGAGGCACTGCTCGACAGCCATCTCGAACATCCGCAGCCGCGCCTCGTCGGCCTGCTGCCGGGACAGGTCCGCCAGCACCACCGCGAACCCGGCCACGGCGCCGGCCGCATCGTGGCCCCGGTCGATCCGGACCCGGACCGGTCGGGTGGAGCGACCGCTGCCCTGAAGCCGCGCCTCGCCCGCCCAGGAGCCGTCGGCGGCGGTCGCCAGCTCGGCCGCCGTCGGGGGCCGCCGCTTGCCGGCGAACAGCTCGTCGATCGTCCCGGGCGCCGGCCGGTCCCCCAGCAGCCGGCCGAACGCCGCGTTGCCATGACAGATCCGCCCCCCGGCGTCGGCCAGAACCACCGCCTCCTCGAGCGCCTCCAGGGCGACGCCCAGCAGGCCGTGATCCACCGGGCTCGTGCCTCCGGGGGCCGGGTCGGCCAGAATAGAATCCCACACGGTGTCCGGCTCCAGCAGGTGACCGAGTAACTTGGGGCGATCTTGAAGCCGTCCGCCCAGGGGAGCAGAGCGCGGAGCAACCGATCTGGGGCGGCACACCCGGGTCGGGCCTGACGCTGCATTTGGAGATCTATCTTAGGCAACTGGCCAGGGCACTGGCGAGCGCGGGGCCGCGATTCAGGGGTGGTGGCGGCCGACGATCTCGAGGACGGCCGGGTGCAGGCGGCCGTTGGTGGCGAGCACACCGGAGCGGGCCAGGGGCACGGGCTCGCCCCGCGCGGTGGTGACCCGGCCGCCGGCCTCCTCGACGAAGAGCTTGCCGGCGGCGAAGTCCCAGGGGGCGATCTGGTACTCGAAGTACGCGCCGTAGCGGCCCAGGCCGACATCGCAGAGGTCGAGCGCGGCGGCCCCCATGCGGCGGACGCCGTGGACCTCGGCGCGGATCAGGTCGGCCATGGCGGCCAGGGTGGCGGTCATCAGCCGGTCGCGGTCGTAGGGGAACCCGACGGCGATCATGGTCTGGTCGAGCGCCGCGTCGTCGGCCACGCGGACCGGACGGCCGTTGAGGGTGGCGCCGCCGCCCAGGACGGCCTCGTGCCAGTCGTCGGTGACCGGGTTCAGGACCACGCCGCACGCCGCCTGGCCCCGGTGCAGGTAGGCGATCGAGACGGCGAAGTTCGGGATCTTGTGCGCGAAGTTGTGGGTGCCGTCCAGGGGGTCGACGATCCAGAGGTGCTCGGCCGAGATGTCCCCCTGGTGCAACTCCTCGCCGAGGATCTCGTGGCCGGGGCAGCGGGCCTGGATCACCGCGGCGATGGCCCGCTCGGCCTCCAGGTCGGCCTCGGAGACGAAGTTGGCGACCGCCTTGGTCTGCAAGGCCACGCCGTCGCGGTAGTGGCGGCGGAGGACCGCGCCGGCGGCGGCGGCCGCCTCGCGCGCCACGGTCAGTTCAGGGGTCTGCATCGCTGCCGAGTCTCCCGTCAGGTTGTGACATCTTAACCCAAACCGACCCTTGGAGGGCGTGACGATCGAAAAAGCCTCATGGGTCGGCGCGCGAAACGGGCCTGGCGGCGGCCGGGGTTCCGACGTATCGTGAGTGAGGTCAATAGACTCTCAGGTCGATGGCCGGAGGTGGTGATGACGCGATGGCCATTCTCCGGCGTCTGGGCCTATGCCGCCGCGGTGGCCGGCGTCCTGGTGGCCACCGGGGCCCGGCTGGTGCTCGACCCGCTGCTGCAGGGGTATTACCCCTACCTGACCTATCTGGTGGCGCTGCTGCTGACGGCCTGGACCTGCGGGGTCGGCCCCTCGGTGCTGGCGCTGGCCGTCGGGGCGATCACCGCGACGTTCGTCGTGCCCGTGCCCCGGGGGACGGCCACCCCTCCCGACGCCGTCCGGCTCACCGGCCTGATCCTGTACCTGATTGTCGGCGCCATCGGGGTCGCAATCAACGCCTCCGAGCGCCGCGCCCGCCGCCGCGCCGAGGAAGTCCGCAGCATGCGCGACGCGATGCTCGGTTCGGCGCCGGTGGGCATGGCGTTGCTCGATTCGGGCCTGCGGTATGTGACGATCAACGAGACGCTGGCGCGGATGAACGGCCTGCCGGTGTCGGCGCATCTGGGCCGGCCGGCGTCGGAGGTCGTGCCCACGATCTGGCCGGCGCTGGAGCCGGTCTATCGCAGGGTGCTGGCCACCGGCGAGCCCGACCTGGGCCGCGAGGTCTCGGGGGCCTCGGCGTGGTGGGACAGCGGGGTCCGCACGGTGTTGACCAACACCTACCCGGTGCGGGCCGAGGGCCAGGGCATCATCGGCATCGGGGTCGCAGCGCTGGACATCACCGAGCGGCAGCGGGCCGAGGCCGCGGTGGCGGCCGTGCACCAGCAGTTCCACGACCTGGCCGATGCCATGCCGCAGGTGGTCTACATCACCGATGCCGATGGCGGTCTCCGCTACATCAACCGCCGCTGGACCGAGTACACCGGCCTGGACGCGGTCGCCAGCCTGGACCGAGACCGGCGGCAAGAGACCATCCACCCCGACGACCGCCCCCGCATGATCACCGCCTGGGCCCACAGCTTCACCACGGGGGCCGACTTCGAGCAGCAGCTGCGGATCCGCCGGGGCTCCGACGGCGCCTACCGCTGGTTCCTGTCGCGGGCCGTGCCCGTGCGCGACGACGCCGGCCGGGTCGTGCAGTGGTTCGGCACCTCGACGGACATCGAGGACCAGAAGCAGGCCGAGGAGGCGCTGCGGCGCGGCGAGGAGACGCTGCGGGTCCAGAACGCCAAGGTCCGCCGCCTGGTCGACTCGAACATCCTGGGCGTCGCCTTCGCCGAGCAGGGCCGGATCGTCGAGGCCAACGACGCCTTCCTGGCGATGGTCGGGGCCGACCGCGGCGCGGTCGAGGCCGGCCGGATTCACTGGCGGCTGCTGACCCCGTCGGAGCACGTCGCCGCCGACGCCCGCGCCTTTGCCGAGCTCCGGGACCGGGGCGCCTGCACCCCGTACCAGAAGGAGCTGCTCCGCCCCGACGGCGGCCGGGTCCCGATCCTCACCGCCGGCGCCCGGATCGACCCCGAGGCCCGCTCGTGGGTCTGCTTCGTCCAGGACATGACCCCGATCAAGCGCGTCGAGCGCGAGCTGCGCGACGCCGACCGCCGCAAGGATGAGTTCCTGGCCATGCTGGCCCACGAGCTCCGCAACCCGCTGGCGCCGATCCGCAACGCCGTCTCGGTGCTGGCCACCGAGCCCGCGGCGGGACCCGCCGCCGACCCGGCCGAGGCCCGCCCCTGGGCCCACGAGGTGATCGACCGCCAGCTCCGGCACCTGACCCGGCTGGTCGACGACCTGCTGGACGTCTCGCGGATCACCCAGGGGAAGATCACGCTGGCGCGGGCCCCGGTCGCCGTCGCCGACGTCGTCCGGGCGGCCGTCGAGGCCAGCCGCCCCCTGATCGAGCAGCGCGGCCACGCGCTGACGCTGGAGCTGCCCGCCGAGGACCTCTGGGTCGACGGCGACCCGACCCGGCTGGCCCAGGTGGTGCTGAACCTGCTCAACAACGCCGCCAAGTACACCCGCCCCGGCGGCTCGATCCACCTGGCAGCCGCCCGCGAGGTGGATCGGGTGGCGATCCGCATCAGCGACTCTGGCGACGGCATCCCGCCCGAGATGCTGCCGAGGATCTTCGACCTGTTCACCCAGGTCGATCGCTCGATCGACCGCGCCGAGGGGGGCCTCGGCATCGGCCTGACGCTGGTCCAGCGGCTCGTCAGCATGCACGGCGGCACGGTCGCGGCCCGCAGCGACGGCCCCGGCGCCGGCAGCGAGTTCGTCGTCCAGCTGCCCCTGCGCCCCGGCGGCCCGCCGCCGGCGGCGGCGGCGACCCCGGCCCCGGCGCGCGACGGTCGGCCGCGGCGAGTGCTGATCGTCGATGACAACCGCGACGCCG
>CAZUZD010000413.1:0-5078 GCA_964624465.1 uncultured Isosphaeraceae bacterium | reverse complement strand
GGGCCCGCCACGCCGCCAGCCGCGCCATCGCCCGCCGCCAGTGCCCCCGCGCCCGATCGGGCCAGGGCGGGGGCCCCTCGGCCACCGGGTCATTCAGCAGCGCCGTCAGGGCGTCGATGGCGATCGGCCCGTCGGGAGGCCACGGCGCCGGCTCGGCGTCCGGGGGCTCGTCCGGCCAGGGGGGGCACGGCCGTGCGGTCGGTTCGTCGGGGGTGGTGGCCGGGTTCCTCGCCATGGGACGGTTCCTCCTCGGGCCCCCGCGCGATCCGGCCGGGCGCCCGCCGGGGAAGCCTAGGACGGGTTGCGCCGGTTGGTGGGGAAGTGGCGGGATCGCCCTTGTCAGCCCGGGGCGAAACGGGCAGGATGCCGCCGCCCAACGGACCCTGGCCGGAGTCTCGCCCTGCGCGGCGGGGGCTCCGGGCGGGAATCCGGCGGGCGCTCCTCACACGTCACGACGTCGGCCCGCCCGACCGTCCGGCCGAGCGACCCATCCCCTCGCGACCGCACCCCTTGAGCCCCGGGCCCCCGACCGATCGGCCGCGTGCCGCCCGTGCGCCTGTCTCGTCCGGGATCGCCGTGCGCGGTCCCGGCCCTTGGTCCGGGGTCGAACTGCCATGCGGATCCGTCGAATCGCGCTCGGGGCCGCGCCGGCCCTCCTGACGGCGCTCGGGCTGCTGACGCTGGGACTCGGCGGCGTCGGCTGCTCGGCCACCGGCGGCCTGGGCCGCGGGCTCAAGACCGTCTCGCCCAACCCGCTGACCGTCCCCTCCGACGACTTCGACTTCGTCTGGTCGCAGTGCGTCGCCGTGCTCGACGAGTACTTCGACGGCATCCGCGAGAACCGGCTGGCGCGCACGATGGTCACCGACCCCAAGATCGGCGCCACCCTGATCGAGCCCTGGTACGGCGACTCGGTCGGCTTCAACGAGCGGCTGGAGTCGAGCCTCCAGACCATCCGCCGCTGGGGCCGGATCTCGCTCACCCCCGCCCCCGGCGGCGGCTACCTGGTGAAGGTCGAGGTCTTCAAGGAGCTGGAGGACCTGACCAAGCCCGAGCGCTCGATCGGCGGCAGCCGCGCCGTCTTCGACAGCGACTTCCCCGTCGACCGCTCCCGCGAGATCGTCGGCCCCGTCCCCCTGCTCAACGGCTGGATCCCCCGCGGCCACGACGCCAAGCTCGAGCAGGTCATCCTCACCCGCATCCGCAACGAGCTGTTCCTCTGAGCGACCGCCCGCCGCGCGGCCGTCAGAGACCCGACGACACCGGGTCCTCGAACTCGACGTTCACGACTGCGTGGCGGCGGACACCCGATCAGGCGTCCCGCCCCGGGGGCGTGCGCGGCGGGCCCCCGCGACGCCCGGGCCAGAGCCCGACCACGGCCGCCCAGAGCAGGCTGTTGAGCACAAACGGCGCCCATCCGATCAGCCCCGGGAACCGCAGCCCCGAGGCCAGCGCCGCCGTCACCAGGGGGAACCGCAGGATCGCGCCGAACCCGTCGATCGCCCGCTCGGCAGCCGTGGCCGGCAAACCGGTGTCGAAGCGATCCAGGGTCTGGCCGAACACCGCGAGCGTCAGGCCCACCGTGGCGACCAGATGCGTCACCGAGACCAGCAGGAAGGCCTGCAACCGGGTCATGCCCACCTCCGCTTCCGCCGCCGGGGAGGGCGGCTGCCGCCCGCGGTGGGGCGGCCCGCCTCGGGGATGACTCTACGCGATCCGGGCCCGTCCGTGCAGGACCCATCCCCATCCCACGCAGCTCGCGACCGCGAGCGCCAGCCCGATCCCCGGGTGCGCGGGCGCGACGACGACCCAGAGCCCGGCCGCTGCCAGGCAAGCCTGACCCGCCCCCACCGCCCGGGCCCGCGACCGCGCCCCGGGGCGGTCCCGCACCGCCGCCGCCGACAGCGGCAGGACCAGGCTGAGGGCGACCACCCCCGCCAGGCAGATCAGCCGGATCGGATCCATGACCCACACCCCCTCGGATGGCACCCGCCCACGACCGTCCCCGCTGCGCCGGCCGTCCCGTCGATCGCACCCGCTTCGCAGGGAAGCCGCGGCCGCGGACCGGAGTCTGACGCGGCGGCCGGACCACGAAACCCGGACGGCCCACGGCGCATTCCGGGTGTGAGGTCCGGCAGCCGGCTTACCCGCGGTTTCCCGACAGTCAGGATCGTGCAGCCCGCGGAGGGCGGTCCGATCCCGCCGCCCCGTCCACATCAAAGACGGCGGCTTCGTCGCGGACGAGCAGGACGTGGTGAGCCTGCGGCTCGATGATTCGCTGCATGGCGACGAAGCCACCGGCCGAACTCCCGCTCGGCGTCCGGTGGAGATAGTAGATGTGGCCGCGCTCTTCCGCCCACAGGGCGACGCGGTGTCCGCCGTACAGCGCCGCCAGCCCCCCGGCCACGGCTGCGATCCAGAGCCACGCGTCCCAGGTGATCATGGCGCCCCTCCTCCGGCTCTCGCCCCCCGTCCCACGAACACAGGACGGGCCGCAGGGCCGCGATCGCCTCGATCGTTCGGCGGACCATTCGGGCTGATCGCCCGGGGTCTCGGGAGGAGACTCCGCAGTCCCGGTCATCCCAGCGCGCGACCGGCGCCGGTCGCCCCGCCGCGCGGGGTCAGGCGTCGCCGGCAGACGGGTCGCCCGGCCGCCCCCGCGATCCCCGGAGGCTCTCCGCTGGGCCGATTGTCGTCGGTGTCGGTGACGATGTGGAGATCGCCAGCCTGCTCGGACTCGGTGATCAGGAGCGTTGTGCCTTCGATGCGAACGAGCCGGAACTGCGGCCGCGTGACATTCGAGGCGCTCCCCGTCCGGGCCTCGGCACCCGACGGCCCGGATCCAGGGCTGACTCCGGTCAGCAGCAGGACCAGGCATGCGCTGGATTTCATGGTGGTCTGCACCAGGTTTCAAGGCCGCACGCAGGCCCCGATCACATAGCCGAGCGACAAGATGATGCTGGACAGAACGATCGCGATCGGGATGTTGCCTTCCTTGACCAGTTGCCATTCATCCACATTCGGAGTCGAGAGATCGAAGATCTTCAGAGCGGCAATGATTCCCACTGCCATCGAAACTGAGCCTGTCAGTGCCCACCCAAATGTGATCGCGTATGCGGTCCAGATGGAACTGTCCATTGCTTGATGCCTTTCTCTGGAATTGTCATGTATGGCAAGGCAATGGCGTTGTCCGTGGATCAGGACATCTTGCGGCCAGTCTACATCCGGAGAGCCTTCGGAACAATCGACGGGGGTCGCCCGGACGACCAGGTCGTCCGGGCCACTCGACGAAGTCGTGGGCACCAACGCGAACGGACCGCGAGGCCCGGGTGGGGCGTCGCGGTCCGTCGGCGTGGGATCGGCAGGGGGTCAGATCCGGGGGGTCAGATCTGGCTCTCGAGGAGGAGCTTGAGCTTGCGGACCTCGAGCTCGACGTCGAGGGGGCTGTCGAGGCCGTCGAGGATCGAGACGGTCAGAGCGCGGTCGTAGCCGTGGCGGGCGAGGAGGTTCACGATCCGGCCGTACTCGATCTCGCCCTGGCCGACGCGGACCTGGAACTCGGCGGTCTTGCGGCTGGTGTCGCGCAGGTGCACGTTCTGCACGTAGGGGAAGAGGTCGTCGTAGTCGGCGCCGGCGTGCGGGCCGATCAGGTAGTGGCTGGGGTCGAGGGTCAGGCCCAGGCCCGGCACGGCGCGGCAGAGGGCCAGGGCCTGCGCGGGGTCGGCCGTCAGGGTCGTGCTGTCGGTGGGGACCGTCAGGACCAGGCCCTCGCGGACGGCGACCTCGGTCAGCTCGCCGAGGCGGCGGACCTCGGCGTCGAAGGGCGTGCCCAGGGGCGCGGCGGGCATGGCGAGCACGGCGACGGTCAGGCCCTTGGCGAACCGGCACATCGCCTCGAAGCGGCGCCGGAGGGTCTTGGGGTCGACCGGGCCGAAGTCGAGGTCCAGCGCCGAGGGGGTCAGGCCGGGGCCGGTGCGGAGGCGCATCAGGGCGGAGTCGAGGTGCTCGGCGACCTGCGAGGGCTTGAGGTGGGCCCCGGTCTCGTGGACCGCCAGGTCGATCCGGTCGAACTCGAACTCGGCGATGCGGCGCAGGGCCGACTCCAGCGGCTCCTTCGAGAAGCAGAGCGTGCTGCAGGCGACGTACACGGACCAGAACCCTCCGTGGGGTCGGGCCGCCGGCGCGGCCGGACCGGAGTCGAGCGTTGGGGCAGAGTGGAGCAGGGCCAGAGGCGACCCCGGGCGCGAGCGCACTCGACCACCCGGGCGGCCCGCCGCTCCCATCCGTGCCGGCGGGGCCGGGGCGGATCTTACCGCAGCCGGCGGCCGGCCGGTAGGTCAGTCGCCTGGCCGGTGCGCACCGGCTCGCCGTCGCCGGCGGCCTCGGGGGCGGCCTGCCGCACCCGGTTCGAGCCCAGCAGCCGGGCGAAGTCGGCGTAGTGCTTCAGGCGATAGGCCGCCAGGGCCTCGGTGAGCATCCGGCGGGCCCGCCGCACCGGCTCGGAAGGCCCCTGGCCCTCGAGCGCCACGTCGTCGAGCCAGAGCGTGCCGCCGGCCGGTCCCGTCCACTCGAAGCGGAGCCGCACGCGGTCCAGGCCCCCCTCGGGCAGGCCCGGCACCTTCACCCGGCGCTCGGCCCACTCGGTGCCCACCGGGGGCAGGTCCGCCTGCCTCACGAACGGGCGGCCGGCGGCGTGGCCCTCGACCCAGACCCGCACCGGGGCCTCGTCGCGGTCGGCGCGGATCCAGGCCCGCACCGTCAGGGTCTGGCCGCCGGGGGGGAGGAAGGGGTCGGAGGCGACCGACGCCGGCAGCGCCCGGGCCTCGACCCGCAGGGCCCCCTGGCCGGAGTGCGGCTTGCTGGCGTCCAGCGCGATCAGGTTCGTCGGGTCGCCGGCGGCCGACCAGCCGGCGGGTACGGCCGCCGCGGCCACGGGCGCCGGCAGCGGCGGCATCGGCAGCTCGGGCATGCCGTCGACGGCCGCCGGGCGGATCTCGACCGTCGGCGGCGCCGGGCCCCGGGCGGGGGCGACGGCGATTGCCGGAGCCGGGGCCGGGGCGGTCGGGCTCGCGTCGGAG
>CAZUZD010000412.1:0-5087 GCA_964624465.1 uncultured Isosphaeraceae bacterium | reverse complement strand
GGGCCAGTTCCGCCCGCGCCAGTTCGACCGCCGCGCGATCGGTGGCGGCCAGCGTCTCGGCGCGGCTCGCCGCGCGGGCAAGCGTCTCGGCATCGCCATCGGCCCGGCCGTGCTTCGCCAGGTCGGCCGCGATGCGCGCCTCCAGCGATGCCCGCTCCGAGGTCGCCGCCACCACCGCCGCCGTCTCCGCCGCCAGCGTCTGCCGGGCCTGCTGTCGCTCGGCACGGGCCTGCTTGAGGCGAGCGGTGGTCGAACGGCTGTCGCGCCCCGCGAAGGCCAGCACCCCGTCCGGTTCGCCACGGAACGCCGGCACGAGCGTCCCCTCCGGCCAGCCGGCCACGACCGCAGCTTCAGCTTCGGACTTCGCCCGGAAGGCAACCCGAGCTGCGGCCTGAGCCGCCTCGGCCGTGGCGAGGGCCTTCCGCCGCGTCGCCCGCTCCTCCTCCTGCAGGAACGCCTTCAGGCCGGGGAACGCCGCCTCTTCGGGCAGCGTCACCGGCTCGACCGCCAGCGGACCGCCGCCCGGCAGGAACGCCGGCACCCCCGGCGCGATCGGCGGTCGGCCCGGGATGATGTTGCGAGCATCACCGCCCGAGTAGACGAACGTCGGGGCGTCGAGTTTCTCGTCCATCACCCGCACCAGGCCGCTCTGGATGGGCCCATAGGCCGCCCCGTACGCGTACTTCGGATAGGGCCCCGGATCGGGCTCGCCGGGGACCCGGTCGTGGCGGATCTCGATCGGCTCGAAGCAGGCCCGCAGCGCGAAGTAATCCGTCTGCTTGATCGGGTCGTACTTGTGGTCGTGACAGTGGGCGCAACTGACCGTCAGGCCCAGGAACGCCTTCGCGGTGTGCTCGACGCTGTCCTTGAGCCACGAGCTGTAGTTCCAGCGGAAGAAGTTGCGGACCACGAACCCGGTCGCCACCACGTTCGTCGCGTCGTTCGGGTTCAGCTCGTCGCCGGCGAGCATCTGCCCGACCATCCAGTCATACGGCCGGTCGTCGTTGAGCGAGCCGATGATCCAGTCCCGCCAGCGCCAGATCATCCCGTAGCTGTTGAGCACGTCGGGCACCGAGCGGCGACCGTACCAGTCGCTGTACCGCCACACGTCCATCCAGTGCCGCCCCCAGCGCTCGCCGTACTGTGGGCTCGCCAGCAGCCGATCGACGATCCGGCCGTACTGCTCCTCCGACGGATCGGCCCGGAACGCGTGGAGCTCGGCCCGCGTCGGGGGCAGCCCGGTCAGGTCAAGATGGAGCCGCCGCAGCAGCACGTCCGGCCCGGCCTCGGGCAGCCGGGTGAGCCCCTGGCGCTCGTGCTCGGCCGCCAGGAACGCGTCGATCGGCGTCCGCACCCAGCCCGCGTCCCGGACCTCGGGCACCGCCGGCCGGACGATCGGCTGGAACGCCCAGTGTTCCCTCGGGTCCGCCTCCGGCGTCTCGACCGCCGGCGCCCCCGCGTCGATCCAGCCCCGCAGCGCCCCCACCTGCTCCGCCGTCAGCGGCGACCCCTCCGGCGGCATCCGCAGCTTCGGGTCCGTCTCGGTGACCCGATCCATCAGCACGCTGCCCGCCGCATCCCCCGGCTCGATCGCCGACCCGCTGATCCCCCCGCGCCGCAATGCAGCCACCGTATCGACCCGCAGCCCCGCCTTCTGCGCCACTGCCGCGTGGCAGCCGAAGCACCGCTGCTTGAGGATGGGCCGAACATCTCGCGCAAAGTCGACCGGCTCACCGGCCCGCACCGGCGCGGCCAGCGCGAGCATCAGGGCCAGCAGCCCGCCACGGCTCGGAGCCGCAGTCCCCATGCGTGACCGGAGTTCCCGCATCGCACGCCCCCCGACCGTTTGCGCCTGGCCGCACGAGGGTTCCCGCAGGCCTGGCCACGCTCTGAGGTTAGGCGATCAACCTTTGTCAAACCAGGGTTTTCTGGAATCGGGGGAATCCGCCTCGGCCCGGCGGATGCGTCGCACCTGAGACTCTGCCGATTCCAAGAGGAACCCGACCGATTTCACCAGAGCCGCAGGGCCCTCGACGCGGAGCCAGAGGGTCTCCGGCTCAGACTCGTCCACGCGGCCCGTGATCGAGAGGCGATGCGACTGGAGGAACTGATAGGTCTTGCAGGAGACCTGATCCCCGGCCGCCTCGCGAAAGACCCGCTCGACCTCCGGCGCCGACAGGTTTCGCCCCATCACGCACTCCAGCCCGAACAGGAGGAACCGGAGCATCAGGTCAATCGGGAGCAACACGTCCACGGAACCAGGCATCGGGTCCGATCTCCCGGACTCAGGAACCCTCGCGTCGAGCACAGCCATTGCGTTGGCGGTCGGGGGCGGGCGAGTCGCAGTCGTTGCGAATGGCCCCGGGAGCGAAGAGCCAGTTTTCGCGGAGATGCCGACCGAAGCGCAGTTGTGCAAGGCACGGCCGATCCGATGGCGGATCACGACCCGGCGATTCCGGCTTCCAGCCGCCAGTGTCGCTTCTCAACGCGCCGGACATTCTCGATATTGCGCAAGCGTTCGAGGAAGGGGAGCAGGTCCCGCAGTTCGGTATCGTCACGCTGGCCTTCGAAGGGGCGCACGCGAATGTGATTGCCGTAGTGCCGCCCCAGCTTCGCCGGGGTGTCGTCGATCATGAGCACTCGCTCGAGAGCGTAGCCGGCCCGCCTGACCTTCTTCAGGTCCTTGAGCCAGACAAACTCCTGATTTTCAGGGTCGAGCCGCCGCGTGCAGCGCTCGCACGACCAGACAAACTGCAGCGACGCGGGATCCGGGAACAGCCGGCCAACAATCGAGGCGACGTACGTCTGGCCGGCCGACGACCAGACTGCCAGGTCGTACCAGGCGCTCACGGTCCTGAGGAACTCGGTCAGGAACGGCCTGCGGTAGACGGCAAAGTTCGCGACCCGAAAGTCGGGCAGTCCCGCTTCGGGCCCTCCCTCGTCCGTGGCGTAGGCCAGCGTCTCGTCGAGGTCGAGGATCAGGAGGGTTCTGGGCATGGCTATCTCCCCCTCCCTCAACACGTGCAACGGCCCCGGGTCGAATTCACCGCTTCTGAAGAGGACTTCACGGTTCCAGGGTGCCTCTCCGGTCCATCGTCGATTCCGAACTCAGGGTTGGCGCAGCCCGCCTGGCTCCTGATAGACCTCCGGGTCAGGGTCCTGGTTCGGGATGCCACCAGAGACGAACCGACGACCGGGAATCGCCTCACCGCCCCGCCCAGCGAGCGACCTCGGGGGTGTAGCGGTCGCCGGCGATGGCGTCGGGGGCGAAGGTGGAGTCGAGGTGGGCGAGTTGACCGGGGGTCAGGGGCAGGTCGATGGCGGCGAGGTTGGATTCGAGGTGGCGGCGGCGCTTCATGCCGGGGATCGGGATGACCTGCGGGCCGCGGCTCAGGACCCAGGCCAGGGCGACCTGGGCGGGGGTGGCCCCGTGGGCGGCGGCGATGGATTGCAAGGGCTTCAGCAGCTCCAGGTTGCGGGCGAAGTTCTCGGCCTGGAACCGGGGGTTGCCAACCCGCCAGTCGCCGGGGGCCAGGTCGCTCGCGGTCGTGACCGAGCCAGTCAGGAAGCCGCGGCCCAGGGGGCTGAAGGGGACGAAGGCGATCCCGAGGGACTCGCAGACGGGCATCACGGTCTGCTCGGGTTCGCGGGTCCACAGGGAGTATTCCGATTGCAGGGCGGCGATCGGGTGCACGGCGTGGGCCCGCCGCAGGGTGGGCTCGGAGACCTCGGAGAGGCCGATCGCGCGGATCTTGCCGGCGGTGACCAGCTCGGAGAGGGCCCCGACCGAGTCCTCGACCGGCACGTCGGGGTCGACGCGGTGCAGGTAGTAAAGGTCGATCACGTCGGTCCGGAGCCGGGTCAGGCTGGCGTCGACGGCGCCCTTGAGACGGTCGGGTCGGCCGTCGACGCCGACCTCGGTGCCGCCCGAGGGGGTCGGGCGCTTGACCCAGCCGGTCTTGGAGGCGAGCACGAACTCGCGGCGGCGGCTGGCCAGGTGGATGCCGATGAGCGTCTCGTTGTGGCCATCGCCGTAGGAGTCGGCCGTGTCGATCAGGGTCAGGCCCAGGTCGAGGGCGCGGTGCAGGGTCGCGATCGCCTCAGGCTCGTCGGCCGGCCCATAGGCGCCCGACATCCCCCAGCACCCCAGGCCGAGGGCCGACACGGCAATCCCCGAGCTGCCGAGCGTGCGTGACTGCATGAGACGACGACTCCAGGAAAATCGGTTGAGACCGGGAGGGACGGTGGACGCAACTGTGGCCCAGCCCAGAGCTTGCCAGGGTCGGGGGCCGGCGGGAAGGCCCGGGGCGGCCGGCCGCCTCAACTGCAATGAGAGTCAGGGAATGGCGTTGCTCCGGGGGGCGTGGCTCGGTACACTCTCACGTTCCCCAACGTGGTGGCCACGGGACCCTCTGCGCTCATGTTCGACGACCTGCAGAAACGCTTGTCCGGCGCCTTCGGTCGCTTCCGCACCCGCGGCAAGCTGACCGAGGAGAACATGCGCGAGGGCCTCCGCGAGGTCCGCACGGCGCTGCTCGAGGCCGACGTCAACTACAACGTCGTCCAGGAGTTGATGCGGAAGGTCAACGAGCAGGCTTCAGGCACCGAGCTGATCAAGAGCGTCCGGCCCGAGCAGCAGATCGTCAAGATCGTGCACGACGAGCTGGTCGCCCTGATGGGCCCGACCGACCCGTCGATCCGGTTCGAGAAGACCGGCCCGACGATCCTGATGCTCTGCGGCCTCCAGGGCGCCGGCAAGACGACCACCTGCGGCAAGCTGGCCAAGCTGCTGCTGGCCCAGAACCGCCGCCCGCTGCTGGTCGCCGCCGACCTCCAGCGTCCGGCGGCCATCGAGCAGCTCAAGGTCATCGGCCAGCAGCTCGAGGTGCCCGTCTTCAGCAAGGCCGGCCTCGACCCGGTCAAGCTCTGCCAGGAAGCCGTCATCGAGGCGAACCGGCAGAACCGCGACACGATCCTGCTCGACACCGCCGGTCGTCTGCACATCGACGACGACCTGATGGCCGAGCTCAAGCAGATCGAGAAGAAGGTCGGCCCGCACCAGGTCCTGTTCGTCTGCGACGCCCTCA
>CAZUZD010000411.1:0-5109 GCA_964624465.1 uncultured Isosphaeraceae bacterium | reverse complement strand
CGAGAACTGCGTGAGGCGCCTGGGCCACGAGGGCGGCCGGCGGTCGCGGCTGGAGGTCGTCCGCGACGCCGCCGTCGAGGTCCGCAAGCCGACGATGTTCGGCGAGCTGATCATCATGATCGTCTACCTGCCGATCCTCACGCTGGAAGGCGTCGAGGGGAAGATGTTCCGCCCGATGGCCCTGACGGTCATCTTCGCGCTGCTGGGCTCGATGGTCCTGTCGCTGACCCTGATGCCGGCGCTGGCGTCGCTCCTGCTGCCGAAGACGCTCAAGGAGAAGGAGACGATCATCGACCGGGCGGCGCACGCCCTCTACCGTCCCACCCTCACCGCCGCGCTGCGGTTCCCCGTGCTCGTGCTCTTGCTGGTGGGCGTCTGCACGGTGGGCCTGATCGGCCTGGGGACCGGGCTCGGCTCGGAGTTCATTCCCCGGCTCGGCGAGGGAACGCTGGTCTTCAACACCATCCGGCTGCCGAGCGTGAACCTCGACGAGTCCCAGCGGTACGGCACCGCAATCGAGAAACTCCTCAAGGCCGAGTTCCCCGACGAGATCGACGACATCTGGACCCGCACCGGGACCGCCGAGGTGGCCACCGATCCGATGGGGCTGGAGCTCTCCGACGTCTTCGTGACCCTCAAGCCGGTCGAGCAGTGGACCCGGGCGCACAACCAGGAGGAGATCGTCAACGAGCTGGCCGCCGTGGTCGCCGGGCTCCCGGGGGTCGAGGCGGTCTTCAGCCAGCCGATCGAGCAGCGGATCAACGAGATGATCGCCGGTATCCGCGCCGACCTGGGCGTCAAGATCTTCGGCGATGACCTGGAGACGCTCCGGCTCCTGGGCGATCGCGTGGCGAAGATCCTGGAGACCGTCCCGGGCGCCGCCGACGTTTCACCCGAGCCGATCGATGGGTTGCCGGTGGTGCGGATCGAGGTCGACCGCCAGGCCCTGTCGCGATTCGGGCTGGCCGCGCGGGTGG
Source organism: uncultured Isosphaeraceae bacterium (assembly GCA_964624465.1). Taxonomy (GTDB): domain Bacteria; phylum Planctomycetota; class Planctomycetia; order Isosphaerales; family Isosphaeraceae; genus CAZUZD01. The sequence goes on along the minus strand of CAZUZD010000411.1, from coordinate 4,132 downwards.
TGCTCGATGCCGTGGCCGCCGTGGGTGGCTTGCCGGTCGGCGAGGTTCGCGAGGGGGAGCGGCGGTTCCCGATGGTCGTGCGCCTGCCAGGGTCGTACCGCGACGACCCGAAGGCCCTCGATCGCATCCTGATCCCGACCGCCGAGGGGGGGCGGATCCCGCTGACGGCGCTGGCGAAGATCGTCGAGTCGACCGGCGCGGCGACGATCCCCCGCGAGTGGGGCAAGCGCCGGCTGGTCGTGCAGGCGAACGTGCGGGGCCGCGACGTGGGCTCGTTCGTCGAGGAGGCGCGGGGCCGGATCGGGAGCGAATTGAAGTTGCCGCTCGGTTACACCGTCGAGTGGGGTGGTCAATTCGAGAACATGATCCGCGCCCAGCAGCGGCTCTACCTGGTCGTGCCCCTGGCGCTGCTGCTGGTGCTGAGCCTGCTGTACCTGACGTTCCACTCGGTGCGGGATGCCCTGCTCATCTTCGTCGGGGTGTTGTTCGCGGGCAGTGGCGGCGTCTTCGGGCTCTGGTATCGCCAGATGCCGTTCACGATCTCGGCCGGCGTCGGGTTCATCGCACTGGCGGGGGCGTCGATGCTCATGGGCCTGGTCCTCGTCAACGCGATCCACGACCGCATGCGGCACGGCGTGCCACGGCCTCAGGCGATCCTGGAGGCCTCGCTGCTGCGGCTCCGCCCCGTGCTGATGACGGGCACGGTCGCCGCGCTCGGGTTCGTGCCGATGATGCTCTCCCACGGCGTGGGCGCCGAGGTCCAGCGCCCGCTGGCGACGGTGGTCGTCACCGGCATGCTCTGGTCCACGGCCCTGACGATGATCGTGCTGCCGGTAATCTACCTGCTCCTGGGCCGGGGCCCGAGCCCCATCGAGGAGCTGGAGGAGGCCGCCCTGGCCGCCGAGCTGGGCCACAGCCCGGACCTGGACCCCACCGCCACGGTCGACTGAGCGGAAACCGTCGTGCGGGGCCGTCCGGTGTCGTCGGGCGGCCTCAGCCGGCCCAGCCCTTGAGCCCGTACCAGAGCCGGCCGATCCACTCGTGGACGGCCTCGATCACGAGCTTCGCCGACGCCGGGTTCGGCAGCACCTGGGTGACCGGGTTGAACCGGAATCCGGTCGCCCGGTGGTTGCACGCCGATGGGGTCACGGTGAGCCCCTGGGCGCGAAACGCCTGCAAGGCCCGCCGCATGTGAGTGGCGTCGGTCACCAGGATGATCCGGGAGAGGCCGCGGTCGCGCAGGAGCCTGGCCGACTCGACGGCGTTCTCGCGGGTCGATTGCGAGCGATCCTCGACCACGATCGCCTCGGCCGGGACTCCCCGCTCGACCAGCTCGTCCCGCATGACCGCCGCGGCGCTGGAGATGCGCGCGTCCCCGAACGGCGAGCCGCCGGTGACCACGATCGGCCGGATGCCGGTCGCCCGGAAGACCTCGACGCCGTGGTGGCAGCGCCCGAAGGTGCTCAGGCCCAGCTCGTCGCGGAGCCGGACGTCGTCGGCAGGCTGGAGGCTGCCGGCCAGGATCACGATCGCCTGCGCCTCGGCGGGCCAGCTCCGCCGCGGCGGGTACTGCCACTCCAGTGACCCGAGCGCCAGGTGGGCGACCGCCGGCAGGCAGAGCCCGACCAGCAGCAGCTCGAAGGCCAGGACGCCCCGCAGGCTGCGACGCAGGGTCGGGTGCCGCCACCACGACCAGGCGGTGACGCCGAGCAGTCCGCAGAGCGTCAGGCCGAACAGGTTGACGACGAGGGCGTTGATCACGGCGGCGGACCCCGGCACCACGCGGCGGGCGAGGCCTCAGCGACGCTGGGCCTCGGAGGCCCAGGCGGCCAGCACGCCGAGCACCGTGAACCCGCCGCCGCCGAGCATGCCCATCACGGCCCAGGGTGACCAGGTGCTGCGGCCATTCTGGACGATCCAGACCTTGGAGAAGTCGGCCCCCGGATAGGTCTCGGAGAGCAGCCGCCGCTCCTCGCGGCCCAGCGACGAGATCTTGTTGATCACCAGGCCCTGCACCTGGCCGGCGACCATGCCGATCTGCTCGGGGCCGCTGATCTTCGTGTCGGCGATGATGATCTGGATCTGCGGCCCGCACCCCTGGCCGGCCGGCACCACGGGCACCCAGACCTTCTTCCAGGTGCCGCCGTTGCGGCGGGTGGACTCGTAGACGAAGTTGTCGCAGAGGTCATAGTTCGTGAGGATCACGTGCGCGTTGTTGCCGGGCCCGCGGGCGGCCAGCTCGGCGGCCGTGAGCCGCTGGGGCTGGGTCTTCGCCACCGTCTTGAGCTGCCACTCCATCCAGCCGGCGATGAACACCCCGACGCCGATGGCGATCGCAATCAACTTCAGGCGATTCATGGCCGGCGGCCCCCGGACGTGAGGAGTCGAATCGGGCCGGGGGCAGTGGGTGGCCCGACCCGGGTGGATGCGGATGGTCCGATGCGAGGATGATACGCGGCCCGCCGGACCCGCCACAACGGCGTGTTGCCGGCGGGCCCTCGGGCCGTCCTGAACCTGGCTCAGCCGTGGTCGGCGCTGGTGTCGCTCCGCACCGGGCCGCCATCGGCCGGCGCCTTCGCCTCGGTGTGGCGCGACTTGCCCCACTGCCAGCCACGGATCTCCGGCAGGTCCTCGCCGTGCTTGGCGATATACTCCTTGTGGTCGATGAGCTGCTCGCGGATCGACTGCTTGGCATACGCCGCGTGCGTGGCCAGGCCGGGCACCCGGTCGATCACGTCGGCCACCAGGTTGAATCGGTCGATCTGGTTCAGCACGGCCATGTCGAAGGGGGTCGTGGTTGTTCCCTCCTCCTTGTAACCGCGCACGTGCAGGTTCTTGTGATTGGCGCGGCGGTAGGTCAGGCGGTGGATCAGCCACGGGTAGCCGTGGAAGGCGAAGATGATCGGCTTGTCGGTGGTGAAGATCGCGTCGAAGTCCTTGTCCGAGAGCCCATGCGGGTGCTCCGACGGCGGCTGGAGCTTCATGAGGTTCACGACGTTGACGACGCGGACCTTCAGGTCGGGCACGAGCTTGCGGAGGATCTCCACGGCCGCCAGCGACTCCATCGTCGGCACGTCGCCGCAGCTGGCCATCACGACGTCGGGCTTGCTGCCGCGGTCGTTCGAGGCCCACTCCCAGATGCTCAGGCCCAGGGTGCAGTGCTTCACCGCCTGGTCCATGTTCAGCCACTGGGGCGCGGGCTGCTTGCCGGCGACGATCACGTTGATGTAGTCGCGGCTCCGCAGGCAGTGGTCGGTGACGCTCAGCAGGCAGTTGGCGTCCGGCGGCAGGTAGACGCGGATTACCTCGGCCTTCTTGTTGACGACGTGGTCGAGGAAGCCGGGGTCCTGGTGGCTGAAGCCGTTGTGGTCCTGGCGCCAGACGTGCGAGCTGAGCAGGTAATTCAGCGAGGCGATCGGGCGCCGCCAGGGGATGTGCTTGCACACCTTCAGCCACTTGGCGTGCTGGTTGAACATCGAGTCGACGATGTGGATGAACGCCTCGTAACAGTTGAAGAGTCCATGCCGGCCGGTGAGCAGGTAGCCCTCGAGCCAGCCCTCGCATTGATGCTCGCTGAGCATTTCCATCACGCGCCCGGTGGGCGCGAGAAATTCGTCGTTCGGCGCGGTCGCCGCATCCCATTGACGCGTGGTCGCTTCGAACACGGCTTCGAGGCCGTTCGAGAGCGTTTCGTCCGGGCCGAAGATCCGGAAATTCCGTTGCTCGTCGTTCAGCGTTACCACGTCGCGCAGAAAACGCCCGAGCACGTGCGTGTCGCCGATGCCGCGCACTCCCGGCGAGGACACGTCGACGGCATAGTCGCGAAAGTCCGGCATGCGCAAATCGCGTAGTAACATGCCGCCGTTGGCGTGGGGATTGGCGCCCATGCGCCGTTCGCCTTTGGGTGCCAGTTCGGCCAGCTCCGGTTTCAGCGCGCCCTGCTGATCGAAGAGTTCCTCCGGCCGGTAGCTCCTGAGCCAGTCTTGCAACTGCTTGAGATGTTCGGGAGGTGCCGTCGCTGAAACGGCGAGTGGAACCTGATGCGCCCGAAACGTGCCTTCAACCTGCCGGCCGTCGACCATCTGCGGTCCGGTCCAGCCCTTGGGTGAATTGAGGACAATCATCGGCCAGC
>CAZUZD010000410.1:0-5132 GCA_964624465.1 uncultured Isosphaeraceae bacterium | reverse complement strand
CGCAAGCCCTGGCGAACGCCCAGGATAGTGGCAGGAGCATCCGTCAGACAGGCGCTAGCCCCGGCGCTTGGGGCGGAGCAACTCCGGCAGCTCCGCGAGCTCGTCCGGGACCGGCCCGATGTCAGCCTCAGCGAACTGCGCGACTCTCTGGCCGCGAGGTGCAGCCTGGCGACGATGTCGCGGGCGTTGAAGGCAATGGGCCTGTCCAGGAAGCGTAAGGTCCTCTACGCCGCCGAGCGGGAGACGCCGGCGAGCAAGCGGAAGCGGACGATCTCCCGTAAGAAGCTCAAGGGCCGCGACCCCCGCTCGCTGGTCTTCGTGGAAGAGACCTCGGTGAACACGGCGATGACGAGGCCCTGCGCCTGGGCCCCGGTCGGCGAGCGGGTCGAGGGTGCAGTGCCGTCGCAGTGGCAGACGGTGACGCGGATCTGCAGGATGCGGCTCTCGGGCGTGACGGCCCCGCTGGGGGTGCGAGGGGCGGTCGACACGGCGACGTTCGCGAGCTACGCCGAGGAGGTCCTGGCCCCGCAACTGCGTCCCGGCGACATTGTGGTCTGGGACAACGTGGCCCCGCATCACGCGAGGGACGCGGTGAGGGCGGTGGAGGCCCGCTCGGCGGAGGTGATGCGGCTGCCGCCGATGAGCCCGGACATGGATCCGATCGAGAAGATGTACTCGAAGGTCAAATCGGAACTACGCTCGGCCGCGGCGAGGACAACCGAGTCGGTGATCGAGGCAATCGGCGAGGCGTTGCGGAAGCTCTCAAGCCAAGATATCTGGGGTTGGTTCAACTCGCGTGCGGCGTATGCAATGCGAACGTGAGGCGCTCTAAGTGGGACCCCAGGACTCGGGATCGGAGCCACGGTCAGCCAGAGCGGTGGACGGCTCCAGGTTGTTTTTTGATGGACGACCCCTGATGATCCCGGGAATGAATGTCTCACACGACACCCCGCATGGGGGGTGGACCTTGACACGGCCATTCTTCCGCGACTTCCGCTCGCTCTCGATCCGGGTCTGGGGGATCTGAGTCGATCAGGGCTGAACCTTCTGCTTCGTTTGAAACAACCTGGACTGACCGTCAACCAGGGTAGCCGCAACCTGTAGTAATATTGCGACGATGAACATCATTTTGACCGGACTCGCACGATCGGGAACCACCCTCTGCTGCCATCTGCTGAATAAACTACCAAATTTTGTCGCGCTGCTGGAGCCGATGAACCCAGAGAACCTGGCCGGAATTGGCGATGCTCGCTACCTGTCAAAAGTCGATCAATTTTTTGCCGATCAAAGATCTTCGCTGTGGCGGAACCACACCGCGGTGAGCAAGGCGGGTCGCGACGGGGTCATTCCAGACAACTCTTTTGGGTTCCTGCGGAACGCGATGAATCGACGTCTCTGCCTGGCTTCAACCCAACGGGTTTCCTTCAAACCTGTCACGGATCCTAACTTTCGGCTGGCAATAAAACACCCAAGCATGTTCACAGCGAAGCTTGGGTTGTTGGCGACTCGATACCCCTGTTTCGCGTTGATACGCAACCCTTTGGCGCTCCTGCTTTCCTGGAGCTCGGTCGAGGCCCACATCGCGGACGGCCACGTGCCCATGGCCGAGATTTTCGATGAAGGGCTGCGTTCGGTCCTCGCATCGGAACCTGACAGGGTGGGTCGACAGCTCCTGATCCTGTCACATTTTTGCAAGATCTATTGCGACAATCTGCTGCCAGGGCACGTGCTGAAATACGAGGACATGGTCGCCACGGGTGGTCGGGCTCTTTCGGTCATCGACCCAAATGCACTTGAGATGAATGAGAGCTTCGAGGAACGCAACGTCAATTCGCTCTACCATCGTGACAGTGTCAAGCCTCTCGCTCAGCGTTTGCTTGGAGACCACGGGGCCTGGCGTGTTTTTTATACAGATGCTGACATTGTCGATCTCGAACGGCGTTGGGAATCTGCCAAAAATTGAGTGCCTTTCGCGCGTTGTCGCTGTTCGTGGCCATGTCCGGTCAGCAACATAAGCTTGTTGCCATAAATCACCGGAAAGCACACAGGCGGCTTTCTGCCGTAGGCGTGGCGTCATCGCCCGCAAGTTGTCGAGGGCTCCTCGAACTGATGCGACAAGGTCGGGGGTCGGTTCGTTGGCCAGGACCCCGCCCTTCAGCAGCCGCCAAAATCCCCTCGAGCGGGTTCAACTCCGGGCAGGCCGTCGGCAGCAATCGTACCTTGATACCCTTGACCTGTCCCCTTCAGACGAGTCCACCCGCCATGTGAGTGACCCGCTCCCAGGTTGTGGGGCCAGCCGAACCGATGCGGTGGCGACCGCGCGGGGATGGTATGCCGGTTGCACTCTGGTGGGCGTCCGAGCCGCCCGGGCCGCGATCGGTGGTGACGGCCCTGTCAACGCGTCGGGGTTCCTGCGCATGCCAAGCCATGGTTGGAGCCTCGGGCTGCTCGGTGCCCTCCTGCTTGCCGTCGGATCGGCCAGGGGAGCGGCCCGACCGGCGGACGATCCAGAGGCGCCGGACCTGGCGGAGGTCGCGGACCGGATCGTGAGCCAGACGAACGCCTTCCGCAAGGAGCAGGGGCTCGCGGACGTCACGGTTGAGGCGAAGCTCGCCCGGACGGCGCGCGACTTCGCCGACTTCCTGGCGCGCACCGACGCGTTCAGCCACTCGGCCGACGGGAAACAGCCCTGGGAGCGGGCCAGGGAGCACGAGTACGACGACTGCCTCGTGACGGAGAACATCGCCTACCAGTTCCGCCCGGAGGGGTTCGCCACCGCCGAACTGGCCAAGGGGTTGATGCAGGGCTGGAAGGACTCAACGGGGCACCGCAGGAACCTGCTCGACCGCGACGTGACCGACACGGGTGTGGCCGTGGCGCACAGCGCGACGACGGGCAAGTACTACGCCGTGCAGATGTTCGGCCGGCCAATGTCGAAGACCATCGAAGTTGAAATCGCCAACCGGTCCGAGTCGGAAGTCCGTTGCACGGTCGATGACGAGGAGCATGTGCGTCCGGCCCGCATGGTGCGTGTCCATCGGCTATGCCGGCAGGCGGCACTGACCTTCCCTCGCCCCGAGGGGAAGGCCGGGGGACCAACCTTCCAGCCGGGCCCCGGCGACAGGTTCACCGTCACCGAGGAGGCGGGTCAGATCCGGGTCGTACTGGAGAAGCGACCATTGGAGGGAGCGGGGCCACCCGAGAATGCTCCATTGTGCTCGCCGGACCGAGGGTGAACCGGTCCTGGCCGTCGCGGACGGGCGCGAGGTCGGCTGCCACCCGCCAACCCGCTCCAGGCTCGCCTGGACGGCACGTGGCCCCATCCACTTCGGGATCGCCCTCATCACGGCGGGCGTGAAGGCCGCGTCGCGGCCGGAGGGGGGACCTGGTCGAGCCTCGCAGCCGTGGTGACGACCCGGTCGGTCGAAGCCGTGGGAGAGTCAGCCCTCAACGGACCTCCGGGATGCCGGGATGGTCCGCAGGCCGGGGGCCGGGGGCGGGCCAGCGGAACCGGCGCTCGGGCTCCTCGATGGGCACGTCGTTGAGGCTCGCCTCCCGCCGCCGCATCAGCCCCGACCCGTCGAACTCCCACAGCTCGTTGCCGTAGGCCCGGAACCAGTGGCCCCCGGCATCGTGATACTCGTACTGGAAGCGGACGGCGATGCGATCGTCGCCGAACGACCAGAGCGACTTGACCAGGCGGTAATCGAGTTCCCGCTCCCATTTGCCGACCAGGAACTCCCGGATCTGATCGCGGCCCAGGAGGAATCGATCCCGGTTGCGCCACTCCGAGTCCTCGGAATAGGCGAGGGCGACCCGCCGCGGCTCACGGCTGTTCCAGGCGTCCTCGGCGGCCCGCACCTTCTGCAGGGCGGTCTCGAGCGTGAAGGGCGGTCGGATGCTCGTCGGATTCATGGCGTCGGCTCCGGCAGGCGAGTCGTCTGCCTGGCGTGGCCTGGACCCGGCGAAACCGGAGCGTCCACGCCAGGCAGACGGATCTGTCGTTGGGGGGCGGTCGGACGCTTTACTCGGGCTTCGGCAACCGCTTGCCGAGGAAGTTGCGGATCAGCCCGGCGATGGTCGCCCCCTCCTCCTCCAGCGCGAAGTGTCCGGTCTCGAGCAGGTGGAACTCGAGGTCCTTGAGGTCGCGCTTGTAGGGGTGCGCCCCCTCGGCCGGGAAGATGGTGTCGTTCTGGCCCCAGACGATCAGCGTGGGCGGCTGGTGCTTGCGGAAGTACGCCTGCCACTCGGGGTACAGCGGCGGGTTCGAGCCGTAGCTGTGGAACAGGGCGAGCTGGATCTCGGCGTTGCCGGGGCGGTCCAGGAACCGCTGGTCGAGGTTCCAGGTGTCCGGGCTGATCGCCTCGACGTTGCGAACCCCGTTGGTGTACTGCCAGCGCGTCGCCTCGATCGTCAGCAGCGACCGCAGCGGAGCCTCGGTTTCCGGGGTCTGCGCCGCCCAGTACGCCTTCAGTGGCGCCCAGAACTCTCGCAGGCCCTCGTCGTAGGCGTTGCCGTTCTGGACGATGAGCGTCTGCACCCGCTCGGGGTGGCGGGCGGCCAGACGGTAGCCCACGGGGGCGCCGTAATCCATCACGTAGAGGGAGTAGCGCTCGAGCCCGAGCGCCTGGATGAAGTGCTCGATCACCTCGGCGAGGTGGTCGAACGTGTACTCGAATTCGTCCACCTTCGGCATCGAGCTGTTGCCGAAGCCGGGGTAGTCGGGGGCGACAAGATGGTAGCGGTCGGCCGGGGGCCGTCGAGGTCGCGTTCAATGCGGTCCGGAGTCCGCAAACCCTCGGCGGTCCTCGGGCGGAGTTCCCGTCGGCAGGGCGACCATTGCCCCGAGGAGCGCGGCCTGCGAGAACTCGGCCACCGCGTCGCTGGCATCGGCGGCGCCGTAGTAGACGAGCAGGCGATCGCCGTCCTGGACCACCCCGGGTGGGGAATACGACCTCGGGCACGAAGCCGGCGACCTCGAAGTCGAGTTCCGGCACGAAGAACGGCCCGGGCGTATGGCGGAGGAGCCGGGCGGGGTCGTCGAGGTCGAGCAGCGCGGCGCCGACGGCGCCCGGGTGGGTCGGGCGGCGGTTGCCGTGGTAGATCTCGAGCCAGCCGCCCTCGACCCGCAC
>CAZUZD010000409.1:0-5143 GCA_964624465.1 uncultured Isosphaeraceae bacterium | reverse complement strand
CCGCCCCTCCGGCCACGCCCGCCACCGCCACGCCCGCGCCGGGCGGCCCCGCGACCGCCCCGGGCTCGTCGCAGCCCTGACCCGGATCGGTCCGCGCCGTCGCCGCCGATCCCAGGATCCCGCACCGCCAGGCACCGCACCGCACCGAGCCGAGCTGAGACCCCCGCACCATGGTCAACTTCTTCATCGGCCGGCCGATCTTCGCGACCGTGCTGGCGCTGCTGATGATCCTCGTCGGCGGCATCTGCCTGTACACGCTGCCGATCTCGCTCTACCCCGACATCGTGCCGCCGCAGGTCCAGATCACCGCCAGCTACACCGGTGCCGACGCCCAGACCGTGGCCGACTCGGTGACCACGCCGATCGAGCAGAAGGTCAACGGCGTCCAGGGCATGATCTACCTGTCGTCGGACAGCACGAGCTCGGGCGTCTCGCGGATCCTCGTCACCCTCGACGTCGGCTACCCGCAGGACATCGGCGCCATCGACATCCAGAACAAGGTCGACACCGCCAAGCCCGTGCTGCCGCCCGAGGTCTCGCAGATCGGCGTCGAGACCAAGAAGACGACCACGAACATGGTCTGCGTCGTGAGCCTCTACGCCGAGGAGGGGGCGAAGTACGACGCCAACTTCATCGACAACTACGCGCAGATCAACGTCGTCGACGTGCTCAAGCGGATCCGGGGCGTCAGCGAGGTCAACGTCTTCGGGCGCAAGTACGCCATGCGGGTCTGGCTCGACCCCGACCGCATGGCCGGGCAGGGGATCACCCCCGACGAGGTGATCAACGCCATCCGCAGCGAGAACCGCCAGGCCGCCGCCGGCAAGGTGGGCGCCCCGCCGGTGCCGCAGGGCCAGAACTTCGAGTACCCGGTCACCGCCAAGGGCCGGCTCTCGCAGGTCGAGGAGTTCGACGAGATCATCGTGCGGGCCCGCCCCGACGGCTCGATCGTCCGGCTCCGCGACATCGGCCGCATCGAGCTCGGCTCCGAGACCTACGACCAGGGCGGTTACCTCAGCGGCCGTCCCGCCGCCACCGTGCCGGTGTATCAGCTCTCGTCGGCCAATGCGCTCGACATCGTGCACCAGGTCGAGACCCAGATGGACGAGCTGGCGCTCAGCTTCCCGCCCGGCCTCAAGTACCGCATCGCGTTCAACACGACCAAGTACGTCGAGGAAAATATCAGCGAGGTCGAGCACACGCTCATCGAGGCGTTCCTGCTCGTGCTCTTCGTGGTGTTCCTCTTCCTCCAGAACCTGCGGGCGACGTTGATCCCGCTGGTGGCGATCCCGGTGGCGCTCATCGCCACGTTCGCGCTGATGGCCGTCTTCGGGTTCTCGATCAACACGCTCACGCTCGCCGGCCTGGTGCTGGCCATCGGCCTGGTCGTCGACGACGCGATCATCGTCGTCGAGAACGTCGAGAAGTACCTCGCCCGCGGGTTCAAGCCGCTCGAAGCGACCCGCGCGGCGATGGCCGAGATCACGACGCCGATCGTGACCATCACCCTCGTGCTGGCCGCCGTGTTCGTGCCGGTGACGTTCATCCCCGGCCTGACCGGCCGGCTCTACAACCAGTTCGCGCTCACGATCGTCTTCGCCTTCCTGTTCTCCGCCCTGAACTCGCTGACCTTCAGCCCGGCCATGTCGCGGCTGTTCCTGAAGCCCACGCACACCGAGGGTGCCGATGGCCACGGCCATGCCGCCCCGGTGGCCAACCCGCTGCCGTGGCCGGTGCTGGCGCTGCTGGGGGCCTGGCTCGGGTACCGGTTCCTGGCCCCCTGGGTGCCGGCGATCGGCCCCGACTGGCTCCGGCTGGCGGCCGCGACGCTGGCCGGTGCGGTGGTCGGCGCGGTGTCGAGCCCGGTGGTCAACCGGGTGCTGAAGGTCATCTTCCGGGGCTTCAACGCCGGCATGAAGTGGCTGGAGAATTCCTATGACTCGTTCCTGGAGTACACGGCGAGGCACTGGTGGCTGATCGTGGTGCCGTCGCTGGCGCTGCTGGGGCTGACCGGCTGGATGCTGATCGAGCGGCCCAAGGGGTTCATCCCGATCGAGGACCAGGGGTACATCTTCGTCACCGTGCAGGCGCCCGACGGCACGACCATGGAGCCGCTGGAGCGGATCATGACCCGGGTCGAGCAACTCGCCCTGGAGATCGAAGGCGTCCGCGACACGGTCCGGTTCGACGGCCTGAACCCGCTCACCCAGGTCAACCAGCCGAACTGCGGCGCCCTGTACGTGATCCTCAAGCCCTGGGAGGAGCGCAACCGGCCCGACCTGCGGGCCAACGCCCTGGTCGGCACGCTCCAGGCCAAGCTCCGCGGCGAGATCCGAGACGCCCTGGCGCTCGTGTTCCCGCCGCCGCCGATCCAGGGCCTGGGGGCGACCGGCGGCTTCGAGTTCGTCATCGAGGACCGCGCCGGCAAGGGCGTCGAGGCGCTCTCGCAGGTCGCCGACCAGTTCCTGGCCGCGGCCTCGAAGCGTCCCGAGCTCTCGCAGCCGCTCTTCACCCCCTTCTCGGCCCGCGTGCCCCAGGTCCGGTTCGACCTGGACCGCACCAAGGCCCGCGCCCAGGAGGTGCCGGTCTCGACGGTCTTCGAGACCTTGCAGGTGTACCTCGGCGGGCTCTACGTCAACGACTTCAACCGGTTCAACAAGACCTGGCGGGTCTACGCCCAGGCCGAGGGGGCCCGGCGCAGCCGGCCCGACGACATCGGCCAGCTCCGGGTCCTGAACCGTCGCGGCCAGCCGGTGCCGCTGGCGGCGCTCGGCACCGTGCGCACGACCGTCGGGCCGATCGACGTGCCGCGCTACAACCTGTACACCGCCGCCAAGATCTCCGGCCAGCCGGCCCCCGGCTACAGCTCGGGCCAGGCGGTGAAGGCCATGGAGGCGGTCGCCGCCGAGGTGCTCCCCGACGGCTTCGGCTCGGAGTGGACCGGCTCGACGTTCCAGGAGCTCAAGACGGGCAACCTGGCGACCTACATCTTCGCGCTGTCGATCGTCTGCGTGTTCCTGTTCATGGCCGCGCTCTACGAGAGCTGGATCCGGCCGATGGTCATCATCCTGACCGTGCCGCTGGCCATGTTCGGCGCCATGATCGGGCTCTGGCTGTTCCGGATGCCGCTGGACGTCTTCGGCCAGATCGGCCTGGTCATGCTCATCGGCCTGGAGACGAAGAACGCGATCCTGATCGTCGAGTTCGGCGTCGAGCTCCGCGAGAAGCACGGCATGAGCATCCTGGAGAGCGCCAAGGAGGCCTCGCGGCAGCGGCTCCGGCCGATCCTGATGACCTCGTTCGCGTTCATCATGGGCGTGCTGCCGATGGCCCGCGCCACCGGCGCCGGCGCCTACAGCCGCAACTCGCTGGGCATCGTGATCGCCTTCGGCATGCTGGTGAGCACCGTGCTGGGCCGGTTCGTGATCCCGATCTACTACGTGCTCGGCGAGCGGCTGATCGACGTCTTCGCCGGCCGCCGCGGCACCCCCGAGGCCGACGCCTCCCCGCCGGCCCCCGCCGCCGCCGGCCACGCCGCCGCCCTGGCCCCCGCCGCCCCGCCGCCGGCCTGAGCCGGCCGGCCCCGGCCGATTCTGCTGGACGGGCCTTGCCGATCGCCCCATAATCATTCGTAAGCTAATGACCGGCAGGTGTGCCTGCCGGCCCCGGCTCCCCAGGTTTTCTCCCACCCCCGACGCGAGGCGGGGCCCCGGGCTCTCCCAGCCCCCGCGGCCCCGGACAAACCGTGCAGCGAACCGACCTCGAGCCGTCCCGCGTCGCGGGGCCCTCGCCCTGGTGCCGCGTGTCGCGTCCGCTGGGCGCCCTGGCCCTGGGCATCCTGGTGGCGGCCCTCGGGCCCGCCGGCTGCCAGCCCAAGAACGCGTACGTGCCGCCGCCGCCCAAGGAGGTCGAGGTCCGCCAGCCCGAGCGGCGGACGATCACGACCTACAAGGAGCTCACCGGCACGGCGCAGGCGTACGAGTCGGTCGACCTGCGGGCGCGGGTCAAGGGGTTCCTCAAGCAGGCGCCCCTGGGCGGCGCCGATCCGATGCCGTCCGAGGCCTCGGCGGCCAGCGATCACGTCACGGCGCACGAGGGGCGCGACGTGGTGCAGGGGGAGCTCCTGTTCCTGATCGACCCCGAGCCGTTCGCGGCGCAGGTGGCCTCGGCCAAGGCCGACCTGGAGAACAAGCAGGCGCAGCTCGCCTCGGCCGAGGCCGAGTACCGCCGCGGCGCCCAGCTCTTCGAGCGGAACGTGTACGCCGAGCTCGACCTGATCAAGGTCCGCGCCGCCCGCGACGCCGCCCGCGCCACCGTCGACTCGGCCCGCGCCGCGCTGCGATCGGCCGAGCTCGACCTGGGCTACACCCAGGTGCGGGCCCCGATCAGCGGCCGGCTCTCGCGGCGCTTCGTCGACGTCGGCAACCTCGTCGGCAACAACGAGGCGACCCTGCTGGCGACGATCGTGCGCTACGACCCGATCCGCGCGTATTACGCCGTCAGCGAGAACGACCTGTTCCGGTTCCGCGAGCTCCGCCGCAGCGGCGAGCGGGTCGACTACCGCGAGCAGAAGATCCCGATCGGGCTGGGCCTCTCGAACGAGGACGGCTACCCGCACGAGGGCTGGCTCGAGTACGCCGACCCGAGCCTCGATCCCGAGACGGGGACCATCCTCGGCCGCGCCGTGTTCCCGAACGCCGACGAGCGCATCGTCCCCGGCTCGTTCGTGCGGCTGCGGATCCCCTTCGAGCAGGACCGCCCGGCGGTGCTGGTGCCCGAGCAGGCGCTGGGGGCCGACCCGCAGGGGCGCTACGTCCTGGCCGTCGACGAGACGGGCCTGGTCGCCCGCCGCGGGGTGAAGGTGGGTAGCCAGGTCGGTACGATGGTCGCCGTCGAGGGGGGCGAGCTCACGCCCGACGACTGGATCGTGGTCAACGGCCTGCAGCGGGCCCGGCCCGGCGACAAGGTCAAGCCGGTGAAGGTCGTCCCCGCCGCCGAGACCGGCGCCGCCCACGCCCGCGGCAACACCAGCACCCCGCCCCCGCCCCCCACCCCCGCGCCCGCCGCCACCCCCGCCGCGACGGTCACGGCCCCGACCACGGCCCCGTCGGCGGCGCCCGCTCCGGCGGCCGCCGCCGACGGG
>CAZUZD010000408.1:0-5192 GCA_964624465.1 uncultured Isosphaeraceae bacterium | reverse complement strand
CGACGGTCGCCGCCGCGCTCGCCACCCCGGCCGCCGCCGCGACCGCGACCGGGACCGCCGGGGCCGGGGCCCTGGCCTTCCTCGCCGCGGGGGCCACGCTCGCCGCGGGGCCGCTCGGTGCCGGGCTCGACCATCGTCAGGGAGACCCGCTTGCGGTCCTGGTCGACGCTCAGCACCCAGATGGTGACGACGTCGCCGACGCTGACCACGTCGTGCGGGCTCTTGATGTAGCGGTTGGCCAGCTGGCTGATGTGCACCAGGCCCGAGTCCTTCAGGCCGATGTCCACGAACGCGCCGAAGTCGACGACGTTCAGGACCGTGCCCTTGAGTTCCTGGCCGGCGGTCAGGTCCTCGAGCTTCAGCACGCCGCGCTTGAAGATCGGCTTGGGCAGGTCCTCGCGGGGGTCACGGCCCGGGTGCGCCAGGGCGTGCATCAGCTCGCGGAGGGCCGGCTCGGGCTGCTCCAGCTCGGTGGCCGTGGCCGGCACGTCGAGCGCCTCGAACTTGCTGTGGAGCTCGGCCAGGCCCTCGGGGGTGGCGATCGCCTGGGCGGTGAGGCCCAGCTTCTCCAGCAGCTTCTCGGCCAGCGGGTACTGCTCGGGGTGGATCCAGGCCCGCTCGAGCGGGTGCTCGGCCTCGGCGACCCGGACGAACCCGGTGGCCTGCGAGTAGCGGGACTCGTCGAGCCCCTCGACGGCCTTGAGGGCCTCGCGGTTGGCGAACGGCCCCTGCGCCTTGCGGTGCTCGACGATCTGGCGGGCGACGACGCTGTTGAGCCCGGAGATGTGCTGCAACAGCGAGACGCTGGCCTTGTTCAGGTCGACGCCGACGAAGTTCACGCAGCTCTCGATGACGCTCTCGAGCGTGTCCTTGAGCTGCTTCGGGTTCACGTCGTGCTGGTAGAGCCCGACCCCGATGCTCTGCGGCTCGACCTTGACCAGCTCGGCGAGGGGGTCGAGCAGGCGGCGGCCGATGGAGATGGTCTTGCGGAGCTCGGCGTCGAAGTCGGGGAAGTCCTCGCGGCCGACGGCGCTGGTGGAGTAGATCTTGGCGCCGGCGTCGTTGACGACGACGTAGCTGAGCCTGGCCAGCAGTGGGTCGGCGGCGTGCGGCTTGGGAGGCGGCGGCGGGCCCTTGGGGCGCTGCGGCCGCTCGCGGTCCTTGCCGGACGACTCCTTGTCCTTGTCCTTCTCGCCGCGCTCCCCCCGCTCGCGGGGCGGCCGGGGGCCGCGGGGCGGCTGGGTCAGGGGCGTGGGCGTGGTGCCGGCCGGGGCGTCGCCCTGCGAGCTCGGGCCCTGGTCGGGCGCGGCCTCGGTGGTGGGCGAGTCGGTGTCCGACTGCGGCACCTCGGGCTGGGCCGGGGTGTGCTCGGTCCCGGTCGACTCGGACT
The DNA here is from genome assembly GCA_964624465.1 of uncultured Isosphaeraceae bacterium. Classification (GTDB taxonomy): domain Bacteria; phylum Planctomycetota; class Planctomycetia; order Isosphaerales; family Isosphaeraceae; genus CAZUZD01. The sequence continues at coordinate 3,802 of CAZUZD010000408.1, read as the reverse complement.
CGGCCGGGGCGGACTCGGGCTCGGCCTCGTGTGCCGGGTTGCGGGTCGACTCGTTGCTGGCGAGCTGATCGGCCTTGTCGGCCTCGGCCTCGGCGGAGACGGTCTCGCTCATGGCGGCGGCCGGCGGCGGCAGGGTCTCGTGGGGGGTGTGGTCGGGGGTGGGGGCGTGGGGCGGCGTGGCGGCCTCGCCCTCCTCCTCGTCCGGGGCACCACCGACGATCGGCGGGATCTCGGCCGGGGCCGGGGCGTCGCCGTTGCCGTTGGAGTGCGAGCCCTCGGCGTGCGCCGGGGCCGGCTCGTCGGCGGTGGCCTCGGCGACCGGGTCCGGGGTGGGCGCCTCGACCGGGGCGTCGGCCGGAGCCGGCTCCTCGACCGGGGCGGGCTCGCCGCCGGTGGCCGATTCCTCGACCGGGGCGGTGCCGGCGGCGACCGCGGCGGCGTGGGCGGCCTGGGCCTCGGCGTGGGCGCGGGCCTGGGCCTCGCTGCCGGGGAACGGCACGCCGGGGTTCTCGTGGAAGTGGGTGCCCTCGGTGATCAGCTCGGCGATGAGCTCCTCGATCTCGCGGACCGCGGGGCCGTTGCCGAGCGCGACCACGCCGACGCCGTGGCGGGCGACGAGGTCCTTGAGCACCTGCTTGGCCTCGTGGCGGCGGTTCTGGGGCGGCCGGGGGTGGATGGTCGTGTGCTCGAGCAGGTTGCCCTCGGCGCTCAGCACGGCGACCTTGCAGCCCTGGCGCTGGCCGGCGTCGATGGCCAGCACGACCTGGGCGCCGATCGGGGGCTGGAGCAGGAGGCTGCGGAGGTTGCGGGCGAAGACCTCGGTGGCGTGCTTCTCGGCGCCCTCGGTCAGGTCGCGGCGGATCTCGCGCTCCAGGGCGGGCAGCAGGATCCGGTCGAGTGCGTCGAGGGTCGCGGCGGTGAAGAACTCCCCGTGGGGGTGGCCCTCCAGCGGCAGCTGGCTCAGGATCGTGCGCTCGAGCTCGGCGCGGGGGGCGTCGAGCTTGCCCTTGAGGACCTGCTCCTTCTCGCCGCGGTTGATCGCCAGCACCCGGTGCGGGGGCGCGTGGCCGACCGGCTCGGTGTAGTTGAAGTAGTCGCGGAACTCGACGGCCTTGGCCTCGGCGACGCTCTCGACCTTGGTCGTGAGCAGCTTGCCCGTCTTCCAGAGCGTGCGCCGGACGGCGTCGCGGACCACGGCCAGCTCGCTGATCGACTCGGCCAGGATGTGCCGGACGCCCTCGAGCACCTTCTCGGGGGTGTCCAGGCCCTTGGCCGGATCGACCGCCTCGGTGGCTGCGGCGCCCAGGTCGACGAGGGTCTCGTCGAGGTTCCAGATCCGCAGCGCCAGCGGCTCGAGGCCCGCCTCGCGGGCCTCGGTCGCCTTGGTGCGCTTCTTGGCCTTGTACGGCAGGTACAGGTCCTCGAGCCGCTTCGGATTCTCGGCGCCACGGATGGCCTCGGCCAGCTCCTCGGAGAGCTTGCCCTGGGCCTCGACGGCCGCCAGGATCGTCTGCTTGCGGTCGGCCAGCTCACGCTGACGCTTGACCCGGTTGCGAATCTCCCGAAGGATGGGCTCGGGCAGGCCGCCCGTGCGCTCCTTGCGGTACCGGGCGATGAACGGGACCGTGTTGCCCTCATCGAGCAACTGCACGACACTCTCGACCTGCACGCGGCGGATCTGGAGGTCCTGGGCGATCCGTCCCAGATCGACGGGGAACGGCGAGTCCATGGGGCGAGTCCACCGCGGAGGGAAGGAGGGGCGACGTCGAAGCAGCGTGCCGTCGACCGGGGACCGCCAGGCGATCTCGGTCGGACCACGCCGTGCAAGACCGGTCCGCCGCACCGTTTGGAGGCGCGCACGAACCGGGTATCCCTTGTATTGACGGTCGGGCCAATCTAGTGGATGGCTCCGTCGTTTGTCAAGCCGGTGCAAGCCCTTCCGCCCTGTCCCGCTGCTCCAGGGGCGAGCGGCTCGATCTGGATCAGCCGTGCGTCTGGTGGCCGCGACCGATTCGGGTCAGGTGGTCGTCACGGCTCCGATCGGGGCCGTTCTGGAATTCCGAGGCGTTTTGCTGCAGGCGAGTCTGTTCGGCCGCGTCGTCGGGCGGCGGGCCGGACTCGTCGGGCGCACCCGGCGTCGGACTGGCGGGGCCGGCGGCGCCGGTCGCCACGGTGGCGGGGTCGAAGTTGCTCAGGTGGTCGATCAGGTCCTGAGGGGTCTGGGTCCCCTGGGCCAGAGACGTGTCAGGGGCCTCGGCGTCGGGTTGCGGGCGTTCGGGGCTGGTCATGATCGTCGCTCCACGGGGGTGTGGGAGGCAGGACGTCGGACCGGGGACCTCTGGCAGCCGGTGGCGATCCGGCCGGCAGATGGCCAGGCCGCCGCTGGGGCGGCGACCCAGCTTCATCGTAGGCCATCGGCGGGGCTCGGTCCACGCCTTGGCTCCGACCCCGGGCGAATCGTCCGGCCGTTCCCGGTTCGCCGGGTCGGTCAGGGCTTCAGGACGACCTTGATGCAGTGATCCTGCGAGTTCTTGAACAGGTCGTACATCGACGCCGCCTCGCCGAGCCGGGCGCGATGGGTGATCACGAACGAGGGGTCGATGTCCCCCTTCGCGATCCGCTCCATCAGCGGCTTGATGTACCGGTGCACGTGGGTCTGGCCCATGCGGAAGGTCAGGCCCTTGGCGAACGCCGCGCCCAGGGGCATCTTGTCGAGCAGGCCGCCGTACACGCCGGGGATCGACACCGTGCCCCCCTTGCGGCAGGCGTTGATCGCCTGGCGCAGGGCGTTGGGGCGGTCGGTGGCCAGGAACAGGGCGGCCCTGGCGTGGTCGTACAGCTCGCCGATGCCGTGGCCGTGCGCCTCCAGGCCCACGGCGTCGATGCAGACGTCGGGCCCCCGGCCGCCGGTCAGGTCGCGGAGCCGCTCGTGCACGCTCGACTCGTCGTCGAAGTTGATCGTCTCAGCGCCCGCCTGGCGGGCCATCTCGAGCCGGCTCGGGAAGTGGTCGATGGCGATCACCCGCTCGGCGCCCAGCAGGAAGGCGCTCCGGACGGTGAACTGGCCGACGGGCCCGGCGCCCCAGACGGCGACGACGTCCCCGGGCCGGATGTTCCCGTTCTCGGCGGCCTGGTAGCCGGTCGGGAAGATGTCGGTGAGGAACAGGGCCTGGTCGTCGCTGAGGCTCTCGGGCACCTTGAAGCAGCCGACGTCGGCGAACGGCACCCGCGCGTACTCGGCCTGGCCGCCGGCGTAGCCGCCGTACATGTGCGAGTACCCGAAGAGCGCCGAGCTCGAGAACCCGTACGCCTTCTCGGCCATCCAGGCGTTGGGGTTCGAGTTATCGCAGAGCGACCACAGCTCGTTCCGGCAGAAGTAGCAGTTGCCGCAGCTGATGGTGAACGGCACGAGCACGCGGTCGCCGACCTTCAGGCCGCCGCACTCGGGGCCGACGTCGACGACCTCGCCCATGAACTCGTGGCCGAGGATGTCGCCGCGCTCCATGGTCGGGATGTAGCCGTTGTAGAGGTGCAGGTCCGAGCCGCAGATGGCCGTGCTCGTGATCTTCACGACCGCGTCGCGCTTGTTGAGGATCTTCGGCTCGGGGACGTCCTCGACCCGGACGTCGAGCGGGCCGTGCCAGCAGAGGGCTTTCATGGGGTGCGGGTCCGGGTGGGGTGGGGCCGGGGTGCGGCTGCATGTGCGGGCGCCCGCGCCGGCGGGCCGCGGCGGTTCCGCGGCCGCGACCCGCGCGGCGGGCTCCGTGGCGAGAGTCGTGAGGCGGGGCCCGGGGCGGCGACG
>CAZUZD010000407.1:0-5202 GCA_964624465.1 uncultured Isosphaeraceae bacterium | reverse complement strand
GGCCCCGACCCGGCCGCGCCCGCGGCCGAGGCCCCCGCCGCCCCGACCGGACCGGTGCGGGCGTATCACCTGAGCGTGGAGTCGGAGCTCCAGCTCCAGCTCCGCGACCAGCCGCAGCTCATCGAGGCGGTGACGACCGTCGAGTACACCGTGGCCGCCCGGCCGGGGGCCGAGGAGGTCTCGGTCCACTCGCTGGGGGTCACGATCCGCGACGCCAGCCGGGTGCTCACCCAGTCGTCATTGAGCCGCGCCGGGGCCAAGCTCCAGCAGGGCGGCCAGCCGTCGACCCTGATCGAGGCCCGCAACGCCCCCGAGGCGCTCAAGGCCCGGCTCGACGAATTCGACGCCCCGATGGCGACCATCGCCGTCGACGCCGAGGGCCGCGAGACCGGCCGGACCGTGCTCCTCAAGTCCGACTCACCGCTGCTGTCGGCCGGCATGGTCGACACCACCCGCCTGTTCCACGTGCCGTTCCCCGCCGCGGCCAGCGAGTGGGAGAGCCCGGTGGCCGTGTCGCTGGGCAGCGGCCAGCACGCCCGCGGCATGCTCCGCTACGAGCGCCTGGGCACCGCGCCCGGGGCCGATGGCACCGTCCGGGTCAAGGTCTCCGGCGAGCTGCGGGCCGAGGGGACCCTGGGCATCGGCGAGCTCCGCAACGCCAGCTACCGCGTCACCGGCGAGCAGGTCTACGACCCGGCCGTCGGCGCCTGGGCGTCGGGCCGGCTGAACCTGGATGTCTCGTTCGAGCTCTACAGCGCCGGTCAGCCGATCGGCACCGGCAGCGGGCCGATCCTGATCTCGCTGGTGCTCCTCAAGGACCGTGCCGACGGCCGGCCGACCGACTGATCGAACCCGAGACCGAGCGACCCGGCGCGGCGCCCGCCGTCGGGCCGCCGCCACCTCCCACCGAGAACCGACACCATGAGCCCGGTCCGTCGCTCGCCCGCCCTCCTGGCGCGACCCTCGATCGCCGCCGCTGCCCTGACGCTGGCCCTGGTCTGGTCCCCGGTCGCCGGGGCCCGGCAGGCCCCGGTGGTGGCGGACCCGCCGGCCGAGCGGGTGGCCGCCGTACCGGCCCTCGACGCCAATGCGCTGCGGAGCCACATCGCCTTCCTCGCCTCCGACCTGCTGGAGGGGCGCGACACGCCCTCGCCGGGTCTGGACGTGGCCGCCGAGTACATCGCCGCGCAGTTCCGTCGCGCCGGCCTGGAGCCGATCGGCACCGACGGCTACTTCCAGGTCGCCCCCTACGAGGTCGAGGAGCCCGACGCCGGCAGCTTCCGGCTCGACCTCTCGTACGACGGCAAGGAGTACCGCCCCGGGCTCGACCGCGTCAGCTTCAACCGGTTCCGCGAGCTGGATCTGGTCGACCTGCCGCTGGTGCGGGTCAACGCCGCCGAGCCGGGCGCGGTGCCCGACGACCTCGACGTGAAGGGCAAGGCCGTCGTGCTCGTCCGCCCGGCCGTCGCCGAGGGGCCCGAGGCCGAGGCCGCTGCCGAGAAGGCCCGCGGCCTGGTGCTGGCGAAGCTCACGAGCCAGGCCCCGGGGCTGATCCTGGACGTCGACGGCAGCACCGACCGCGGCACCGGCCTGCCCCGCGGCCGGCTGGTCGACCCCGAGCGCCGGGGCGTCGGCCTGGGTCGGTTCGTGCAGGATCGGCCGGGCAGCCCGGTGATCACCCTGCACGACCCCGCGCTGGCCGCCCTGCTCGGACAGGCCCCGAGCCTGACCGGCCTGCCCGGCAAGCTGACGGTGCGGCTGGGCGCCCCGGTGACGAAGCCGGTGAAGCTCAAGAACGTCGCGGGCCTGATCCGGGGCTCCGACCCGGCCCTGGCCGACACGTACGTGATCGTCTCGGCCCACTACGACCACGTCGGCGTCGGCGGCCGGCCCGGCGAGCCCGACCGGATCTTCAACGGCGCCAACGACGACGCCAGCGGCACGGCCGCCGTGATGGAGCTGGCCCGCGTCCTGGCCGCGGTGCAGCCCGCCCCGAAGCGGAGCATCCTGTTCCTGACCTTCTTCGGCGAGGAGAAGGGGCTGGTCGGCTCGCGCTACTACGGCCGCCACCCGCTGGTGCCGATCGCGAAGACCGTCGCCCACGTGAACCTCGAACAGGTCGGCCGCACCGACGACTCCGAGGGCCCGATGGTCAACCGGGCCTCGATGACTGGCTTCGACTTCAGCGACGTCGGCACCAGCTTCGCCCGCGCCGGGGCGCTCACCGGGGTGGAGGTCTTCAAGCATCCCCGCAACAGCGACGCCTTCTTCGCCCGCAGCGACAACCAGGCCCTGGCCGACGAGGGGGTTCCGGCGCACACCCTCTGCGTCGCCTTCATGTACCCCGACTACCACAAGGCCGCCGACCACTGGGACAAGATCGACTACGACAACCTCGCCCGCGTCGGCCGCGCCTTCGGCCTCGGCCTGCTGCTGATCGCCGACAGCCCGACTGCTCCGGCCTGGAACCGCGAGAACACCAAGACCAAGCGGTACGTCGAGGCCTGGGAGCGGTACCATCCGCCGGCGAAGTGAGCCGCGCCAGCGTCCGAAATCCCCGTCCGCAGGAGCGTCCCCGATGCCCATCAGCCCCGTCGGTCGCCCGATCGAGGCGCTCGACACCCCGGCCCTGCTGATCGACCTCGACGCGCTCGACGCCAACGTCGCCCGCATGGCCGGCCACCTGCGCCAGCGTGGCATGGCCTGGCGGCCGCACGCCAAGGCGTTCAAGACCCCGGCGCTGGCGCATCGCCTGATCGCCGCCGGGGCGATCGGGCTGACCGTCGCCAAGGTCTCGGAGGCCGAGGTGATGGTCGCCGGCGGCGTCCGCGACCTGCTGCTGGCCCACCTGATCGCCGACCCGCACAAGGCCGACCGCCTGGCCGCCCTGCAACTCCAGGCGCGGGTGATCGCCACCGTCGACCACCCCCGGCACGTCGAGCTGCTGGCCGGCGCCGCCGGCCGATTCGGGGTCACGATCCCGGTCGTCGTCGACCTCGACATCGGCCTGGGCCGCTGCGGCGCCCGCTCGGTGGCCGCGCTCGTCGAGCTGGCCCGCCTCGTCCACCAGACCGACAGCCTGGCGCTCCAGGGCCTGATGGGCTACGAGGGCCAGGCGATGACCATCGCCGACCCCGAGGCCAAGCGGTCGGCCGTGGATCAGGCCATCGGCACCCTGCGCCAGGGTCGCGCGGCCCTGGAGGCGGCCGGCCTGCCCTGCCCGATCGCCTCGGCCGGCGGCAGCGGCACGTACCAGATCACGGCCGACCTGCCCGGCCCGACCGAGCTCCAGGCCGGCGGCGGCATCTTCGCCTGCGGCTACTACACCGGGCCCTGCGGGGTCGTCGGCCACGTGCCCGCCCTGACCCTGCTGGCCAGGGTCGTGAGCCGGCCCGAGCCGGAACTGGCGATCCTGGACGCCGGCAAGAAGGCGATCAGCGACCACCTGGCCCCGCCCCGCCTGCCGGGCTTCCCCGAGGCCCGGATGACGAACCTCGTCGCCGAGCACCTCTGCGTCGCCGGCCCGGCCGGCGCCCTGCCCGGCCTGGGCGACCTCGTGCACGTCATCCCCGGCTACAGCGACCTGACGTTCGTCCTGCACGACCGCGTCACCGCCCACCGCGCCGGCCTGGTCGTGGCCGAGTGGCCCCTCTGGGGCCGCGGCAAGCTCGAGTGAACCAAACCCCCGCCGCCAGCGTTCTCTGACTATCGAGCCCGCCGGCCACCCCCCCTTGTCCCGGACCGCCGGCGTGCGATAATTGCGTGCATGCACTGGGCGAGGGAGCCCGGTGCGGATCTGGCATCGCTCGATCGGGCCGGATGCGGTAGGCTGGGTGTCGTGGTGTGGGTCGCCTCGTGACATGTGCGACTGGCGTGCGCGTGTCGAGGCGGCCGGGATCGACGGTGATTCGGAGGGTCGGGACGTGAAGGCGGACGGTCGCAAACCGAGCAGGCGGTACGCTCCGGCTGTCGAGGCGATGGACTCGCTGCGGCTGATGGACGCCTCCGCACCCGGTCTGGCCCCGCTGGCGTTCGACCACCAGGCGTTCGATCGGCTGGACTCGCCCGGCCTGAGCGACGCCGCGCGGCTGCCCGCCTGGGACCTGGCGCTGGAGTCGGCCGGCGCGGTGACCGGCCTGCCGCCGGACGTGGCGGCCCCGGTCGTGACCGCCCGCCCCGAGGACCTGCAGCGGGGCCTGGCGCAGCTGGATCGGTACCTGGCCCGGGCCTGGGCCCGTGCCGGCATCCCGCCGCAGCAGGCCGACGACTGCTCGCAGGCTGTCTACGCCACCCTGCTCCAGGGCCTGGGCCGCCCCGAGTTCGACCGGGTGGTGGCCAGCGTGGGCCGGCAGAACGTGCCGCAGGTGCTCAGCCGCGAGACCGAGTTCGGCCCCGACTTCTTCCGCGCCGTCGACATGGTCAAGAAGCGGGCCGTCCGCGAGCGCTCGCACCAGGCCCTCGACGAGCAGCTCGACGTGCCCGCCACCGGCGACTCCTCGGCCGCCGCCGACGGCGACCGCCTCGCCCTCCAGGAGGCGATCCGCCAGGTCCTGAGCCGCCGGGAGGCCGACCTGATCCAGGCGACCCTGCAGGGCTTCAGCCCCGCCGAGATCGCCGCCGAGTGGGGCGTCGCCCCCAAGACCGTCAGCAACGAGAAGACCCGCGTCTTCCAGAAGCTCCGCGAGGCCCTGACCGTCGAGGCCTGACCGGCCCCCGATGCGATCCGAATGCTCGGCGTTGCCCAGGCCCCGGCACCCCGATCGTCCTCGGGTTTCGTAGGGCGGATCAGCGCCAGCGTCATCCGCCGCGACGGTTCGGGTGCCAGGCGCGTGACCAGCTCGATGGGCCAATCGGGGCGCTTTCCCTCCGGGCGCGGCGGATGACGCTGCGCTGATCCGCCCTACAAATTGAAATCTGTCAGCCTCAGGCGAGCAGCTCGCGGCGGATCTTCGGGGCGCCCTCGACGCCGATGAGCCGCTGCTGGAGGCCGAGCGAGGGATAGCGGAAGGTGAACGGGTCGAGGCCGAGCAGGTGCAGGATGGTGGCCTGGAGGTCGTGCACGCCGACGGGGTTCTCGGTGATCGAGTAGCCGAGCTCGTCGGTCGCGCCCAGCGCGAGGCCCCCCTTGATGCCGCCGCCGGCCATCCAGATGGTGAAGCAGTGCGGGTGGTGGTCGCGGCCGAGGAAGGTCGAGCCGCCGCG
>CAZUZD010000406.1:0-5213 GCA_964624465.1 uncultured Isosphaeraceae bacterium | reverse complement strand
CCGGGCCCCCGCCGTGCGCGCCCACCCGGCCCCGCCCGTGGCGGTCGGGTGCGGGCCGACCGTGTGGCGGCGGTGCCACAGTCCACCCGTCGAATCAGGCCGAGCGTCCCCCGCCCACTCCCCGGCCCGGCCGGGATTCGGGCATAATCGGACCCAGGCATCCCCTGGCCCGAGCGCCAGGACGCCCCGGCGGTGGGGTGACGGCCGTCGACCGTCGCCCGACCCGAGTTGCCGCTCGACCCCACGCCACGCCGAAGGGGGCCCCGGCCCGATGGCCTCGATCGACCCGATGCCCGAGGACTCCGCCCGGCACCTGCACGGCTGGCCGACGAATCCGTCGCCCGAGCTGCGGCGGGCGCTGGCCGACGAGATCGCCAGCCTGCTGCGGCAGGCGCCGCCCCGCGACGCCATGGAGCGGCACCTGGTCGAGCAGGTGGCGCTGCACACCGTGCGGCTGCGGCGGCTGCGGCAGACGCTGGTCGGCCTGATCGAGCAGCGTGAGCGCACCGCCCTGGCCCGCTGGGAGGCCCACCGCGCCGCCGAGGCGGCCACCCTGATGGATCGCCTGGCCGATCCCGAGGCCAGCGACGCCGAGCTGGCCGCCACCGTGGCCGCCCTGCGGCACGAGGCCAGCGGCTGCGACGCCCTGATCGCGGCCCTCGACGCCCTGACCACCGCGCTCGACGAGCACGGCCGCCTGAGCGTCGCCGAGAGCCGCCGGGCCCTGCAGCTCTTCGGCCGCACCGCGCCGCCGTCGCTCGACGCCGAGCCCTGGGTCGAGGAGTTCTGGTATCACGCCGCGATCACCCGCGTGCCCGAGCCCGCTAGCGCCCGGGCCCGCTTCGAGCAGGGGGAATCCCGCGACACCCTGGCCGCCGACCTGGCCCGCACCCTGGAGGAGCTGACCCGGCTTCGCGACCAGCTCTGGACCGCCGATGCCGTGCCCGAGCGGGCCCAGCTCGCCGCCCTGGCCCGCGCCCAGACCTCCCCCGACGCCCAGCGGCTGACCCGGGTCATCGACGCCACCGACCGCCTCCAGCGCCGCGCCATCGAGGCCCTGGAACGCTACCGTCAGCGGCCCGCCTGAGCCGCCAGGCCCACACCACGACCATCGCACCCGGCTCGACCGCGCCGACGAAGGGGGGAACGGGGCCATGCCACGCCTGAGGTTCGGGGTCCTGGCCATCGCGATCGGGATCGCGGGGGCCGATGTCGCCGCCGCGCAGAGCTACCGGGCGCCCGCGGGGCGCGAGTTCGCCAGGGTCGTGCCCGGCGGCACCACGATCCTGCCCAGCGGCCGGCTGCTCACGCCCGCCGGCGCGCGCGTCTACACCGACGCCAACCTCTGGAACGTGGTGCCCAGCCCCGACGGTCGCTGGTTCGTCGGCCTGGGCAAGACGAGCCTCGTCGTCTGCCCCACGGCCGACCCCGGCCCCCGCAGCCGCTCGGTGCGGATCCCCTGGTCCCAGCCGGCCTTCTGCGCCGTCTTCACGAGGGACGGCACGCGGCTGATCACCTCCAGCGGCGACGCCGGCCACGGCCTCCAGGTCTTCGAGACCGCCCCCTGGGCCGCGCCGGCCGCCGGCCGGCTGGAGCTGCGGCCGCAGGCGCCGTTGCAGACGATCCGGGTCGACGCCGAGGCGTACCTCAACGACGTGGTCCTGTCGCCCGACGAGCGGTTCGCCTTCGCCGCCGACGTGGCGCGGCAGCGGGTCGTGACGATCGACCTGGCCGCCGGCGCCGTGGTGGCCGACGTGCCGGTGGGCCGCGAGCCGTTCTCGCTGGCGCTCTCGGGCGACGGCACGCGGCTGTTCGTGGCCAACATCGGCGTGTTCGACTACGCGCCGATCCCGGTCGGCGACGGCAACCCGCGGGGCCTGTCGGTGCCGGCCTTCGGGTTCCCGTCGCGGGAGGCCGTCGAGGGGGTCGATCGCGAGGGGCGCCGGGTGCCCGGCCTGGGCGACCCGGCGGTCGTCGATGCGCACTCGGTCTGGATGCTCGACGTCTCCGACCCGCTGCGGCCGAAGGTCACGGCGAAGGTCAAGACGGGCCTGCTGCTGCACGCCCCGGCCGACGGCGGCAAGGCGGTCGGCGGCAGCTCGCCGAACTCGCTCTGCATCGCGGGCGACACGCTGTTCGTCGCCAACGGCAACAACGACACGGTGCAGGCCTTCAGCACGGCCACGATGGAGCTGCAGCGCACGATCAAGCTCGCCCCCGAGCCGGCGCTGGCCGGGCTCCGCGGCGTGATCCCCTCGGGCATGGCCGCCAGCGCCGACGGCGCGACCCTGTACGTCTGCGCCTCGGGGCTGAACGCGGTCGCCGTGGTCGACATCGCCACCGGCAGCGTCCGCAACTGGATCCCCACCGGCTGGTTCCCGACCGCCTGCCGGCTGGCGCCCGACGGCCGGCGGCTCTACATCGCCACCCAGAAGGGCCTGGGCCAGGGCCCCCGCGGCCCGAAGCACGCACGGCCGGCCGACGACGAGCGGGCCGGCCTGGCCGAGATGCCCGGCCTGATCGCCGTCGTCGACCTGGACGGCCTGCCCGACGGCACCGAGGCCGTGCGCCGCAACAACGGCCTGACGCCCCACCCCGAGCCGCCCGCCGCGCTGCCGCCGCAGATCGAGCACGTGGTCTTCATCACCAAGGAGAACCACACGTTCGACGGCATCTTCGGCGGCCTGCCCGGCTCGACGAGCGAGCCCGAGTACGCCGAGTTCGGCGCCCGGGGCTGGATCCGCGCGCCGGGGCAGCCGCCGGGCCAGGCCCAGGCGCAGCGGGTGCCGATCATGCCCAACCACGTGCGACTGGCCGAGCAGTTCGCCATCTCGGACAACTTCTACATGGAGCCGCAGGCCTCGGGCGACGGCCACCGCTGGCTGGTGGGCGTGTACCCGAGCTTCTGGACCACGCGGGTCTTCTACACCGGCTGGAGCTTCAAGCTCAGCCAGACGGCCCGGGGGCGGCTGATTTCCTTCGGCTCCAACGGCTCGCAGATCCCCGAGGACTACCTCGAGAACGGCTCGCTCTGGGAGCACCTGGAGCGCGGCGGCGTGCCGTTCCGCAACTACGGCGAGGGGTACGAGCTGCCCGACAACGACGAGGGGAAGCCCGAGACCCGCACCGGCGCCTTCACCCGCGTGAATTACCCGATGCCAAAGGCCCTGTACGACAACACCTGCTTCGCCTACCCGGCCTACAACACGAACATCCCCGACATCGCCCGCGTCGACTGGTTCGTCGAGGACCTCGCGAAGTACCGCGCCGCGCACGACGGCCGGCTACCGCGGTTCCTGAACCTGGCGCTCTGCAACGACCACGGCGCCGCGCCCAACCCGAAGGCGGGCTATCCGCACGTGGCCAGCTACATGGCCGACAACGACCTGGCGCTGGGGCGGGTGGTGGCGTACCTGTCGTCGCTGCCCGAATGGAAGTCGATGGCGATCTTCGTGACCGAGGACGACTCGGGCGGCGACAACGACTCGGTCGACCGGCACCGCTCGTTCGTGCTCTGCATCAGCCCGTGGGCGAAGCGCGGGTACGTCTCGCACGAGCACACCTCGATCATGAGCATCCTCAAGACGATCTACCGGCTCCTGGGGCTGCCGCCCAACAACCTGTTCGACGCCGTCGCGACCGACCTGGCCGACCTGTTCGGCCCCACGCCCGACTTCACGCCCTACAAGTTCGTGCCCGCCGACCCCCGGGTCTTCCGGCCCGAGGCGACGTTCGACCCGACCGACCCGAAGTTCGAGCGCCGCCGCCAGGCCGGCCCCGCGACGCCGCTGGACGACCCCGACTTCGTGGAGTCGCTCCGGCCCGAGCCGACGACGGCGCCGACGCCCCCCGCGCCGGCGGCCGGCCCCCGGCCCCCCGGCTGAGGGCCCGGCCACGCGACCTTTTTCCTGGCCCCGTATCCGCTTGTGATCCCAGTCGTCTCACGATACGTTAGGACCTGGGCCCGGGGCGGACCGCCACCCGGCCCAGGCCTCCGCCCACCCGCCGCTCGCCGCTCGCCGCCCCGGACCCGCCTCGACGGGCCCACCCCGCCGCCCAGGTCCCTCGCAGTCAGGGAGTGTGTGCCACACGATCGTTCCTCCCCGGTGCCCGACTGGTCCGCCCACCGGCGGTCCCCCCGGCGCAGCCCGGCTGACGGAGCTGAGGTGATCGGCCATGAAGCCCAAGACCCTGGTGCTGATCGCGGAAGACACCGGTCGCACGGTCCCGATCGAGGGGACCGAGTTCCTGATCGGCCGGCTGCCGGTCTGCGACCTGAGGATCGACGACCTGGGCGTCAGCGGCCGGCACTGCCGGATCGTGCGCCGGGGCGAACACGTCGAGATCGAGGACCTCGGCTCGACCAATGGCACGCTGGTCAATGACCGGCCCGCCCGCCACCTGACGCTGCACGACGGCGACCGGATCGAGGTCGGCCCGGCGCGGTACCGGTTCCGGATCGAGGCGCACGCGACCGATACCGGCGACGCCGACTGGCTGGGCGAGGTGCTCGACGTGCGGGCCCGGCCCCGGGTCCGCGCCGTCGAGACCGACGAGCTGCACCCCGAGTCGCCCGCCGCGCTGGCCGCCCGCGCCGTGCTGGACCGGCTCTCGGGCCGGGGCGCCGACCACGGCCACCCGCCGCACCCTCACCCGGTCGCCGACGCGGTCACTGCCGCTCCGGACGAGCCGGAGGCCGCCCCCGACATCGAGCCGGACGCCGCGGCCGAGCCGGCGCACGCCGGGGGCATCCCGCTGGTCGATTACCCCGCCGGGGCCCGCTCGCGGCTGCGGTTCGGCGACGCCGAGGGGGTCACGCTGGTGCACCTGGTCCGGTCGGACCTGGCCGACGAGACCGTGGTGAGCGCGGTCTCCGAGCAGCTCGGCGAGCTGATCGCCGCCGGCCGCACCCGGCTGGCGCTCAACTGCAGCCGGGCGCGGCACTTCTCCAGCCAGGCCATCGGCGCCCTGGTGCGGGCGCACAAGCGGTGCCAGACCGCCGGCGGCCGGCTCAAGCTCTGCGGCCTGGGCACCGAGACCGAGCAACTGCTGACGCTGATGGGCCTGCAGAAGCTCTTCGAGGTCCACTCCGACGACCACGACGCCCTGCAGAGCCCCTGGCCCCGGGTGGCCGAGCCGCAGCCGTCGCTGGCCGCCACCCTGGTGCTGCTGGGCCAGCGCGCGGCCGACTCGGCCCGCGCCGCCGGCCGCCC
>CAZUZD010000405.1:4347-5219 GCA_964624465.1 uncultured Isosphaeraceae bacterium | reverse complement strand
CGGGGCGGCCGAGGCCGCCCGCGAGCTGGCCGGCCTGCTGATGCAGGCGCGGGCGCTCGTCGCCACCGACCTGCCGGGCGCCGTGGCCGAGCCCGCCGGCCGGGTGCTCACCGCCCTCGGCCAGCAGGCCGACGCCTGGGCCGCCGGCCGGCCCCCCGCCGCCGGCGACTTCGCCGCGGCCATGGCCGCCGTCCGAACCGACCTGACCGCCGTGCTCGACGCCGCCGGCGAGGGGGCCTTCGCCGCCGTCGTCGCCGGCCTCAAGGCGTGCGCCGCCGACAGCGACCCGGCCGCCTGGGCTGACGCCCTGGTCCTGGTCTGCGGCCCGGCCTTCGGCCGCCGCGACAGCATCGAGATCGCCGCCGGCCTGGCCGTGCTGGGCCGCGAGGCGCTCGGCCTGCGGCTGCTGTACCTCGACAACGTCTACACGCTCGACTCCGCCATCGCGCAAATCGCCGCCGCCACCGCCGACCGCGAGCTGGGCGCCGACGTCTTCGGCGACCCCTACCGCATGTGGCGCGACCTGCTCGGCGACGTCGCCCGCCGCCACGCCGGCGGCCCCTTCTTCCCCGACCTCGGCCGCCCCTGAGCCAGCCCGACCGGTCCCCGCTCCCCTCGTCCCCCGGGCGGATCCGCCGCCGGATGCGGCGCAATCCACCACGACCGGCGAGCGCCTCCGGGACCGTCGGATTTCGCTCCGCTCATCCGACCGACAAAAAGCCCCGAGCCCGAACCGGGGTGCCCGGGTTCCGCGGAGCGGAGCCCGGATCCAGCGGCCTCGGACGGAGTCGCCGTGGGGGGGGGGGGGGGGGGGGGGGGGGGGGCGCCCCGCCCCCCCCAGGGGCCCCCCCCGGGCGGCCCCCCCCCCCAGC
>CAZUZD010000405.1:0-4337 GCA_964624465.1 uncultured Isosphaeraceae bacterium | reverse complement strand
ACTCGGAGACCCCCGCGATCGTGGCCACGCTCCGCTCAGGCCACGCCACACCAGAGACCGGTGGCCGGACGCCTGACGCTCGGCCGATCGGGGAACGAGCAGGGCCCCGCGCCGGTGGTCCGGTGCGGGGCCCTGGGAAACGGATCACATGGGGATGAGCCCGGTCGACGAGGACTCCGATCCCGTCACTCGGCGTCGGGCTCGCCGTCGCCGTCGAGGTCGTCGATGTGGTCGCTGGCCTCGGCCAGGCCGACCTGGTCGTCGAGCAGGTGGGCGTCGGCGCCGGCGCGGTCGATGAGGGTGCCCTCGCCGCCGTCGAGGGGGGCGTCGGGCAGGTCGGCCAGGGCGGCGTCGTTGGCCAGCTCCTCCTCGGGCAGCTTGGCCAGCGAGCCGACGATGTCGCCGTCGTCGACGCGGATCAGCTTCACGCCCTGGGTGTTGCGGCCGATCTGGTTGATGTCGGCCACCCGGGTGCGGATGATGATGCCGCCGGTGGTCGTGAGCATCACCTCGTCGGCCTCGGTCACCTTGGCCACCGCCACCACCGGGCCGTTGCGGTCGGTGGTCTTGATGTCGATGAGCCCCTTGCCGCCGCGCGACTGCGAGCGGTACTCGCTCAGGGCCGTGCGCTTGCCGTACCCCTTGGCGCAGACGGTCAGCAGGCTGGCGGGGTCCTCGGTGCCGTTGACGACGACCATGCCGACGACCTCGTCGCCGTCCTCCAGCGCGATGCCGCGGACGCCGTAGGCCGGGCGGCCCATGGCGCGGACGTCGGACTGGTCGAAGCGGATCGACATGCCCTCGCGGGTCGAGAGCACGACGTGGTCGCCGCTCTTGACCCGGCCGACGCCGATGAGCGTGTCCCCCTCGTCGAGGCCCAGGGCGATGATGCCGCGGCCCAGCGGCCGCTTGAACGCCGTCAGCTCGGTGCGCTTCACCGTGCCGCGGCGGGTCACCATCATGAGGCACTCGTCCTCGGAGAACTGCCGCACCGGCAGCAGGCCGGTGACCTTCTCCCCCTCTTCGAGCTGGAGCAGGTTCACCAGCGCCCGGCCGCCGGCGGTGCGGGCGGCGATCGGGATGTCGTAGACCTTGAGCCAGTGGACCTTGCCGCGGTCGGTGAAGAACAGGATGTAGTCGTGCGTGAGCGCGACGAACATGTGCTCGAGGAAGTCCCCCTCGCGCGTGTTCGTGGCCGAGATCCCGCGGCCGCCGCGGCCCTGGGCCCGGTAGGTGCTGGGCGGCAGGCGCTTGATGTAGCCGTCGTGGGTGATGGTGACGACCATGTACTCTTCGCGGATCAGGGCTTCCTTGTCGTAGTCGCCCAGCTCCTCGTCCGAGATCACGCTGCGGCGCGGCTCGGCGTACTTCTGCTTCAGCTCGCGCAGATCGGCGCGGATCAGGTCGAGGATCAGGCGCTCGTCGCCCAGGATCGCCTCGTAGCGGGTGATGTCCTCGCGGAGGCCACGGTACTCGGCGACGAGCTTGTCGGCCTCGAGGCCGGTGAGCTGCTGGAGCCGCATGGCCAGGATCGCGTCGGCCTGCATCCGGGTCAGGCCGCTGCTGGCCCTGGCCTCGGGGTCGTCCAGGGCGCGCCGGAGGATCTCGGCCGAGACCTCCAGGCCCATCAGGCGGGCGCGGGCCTCGACCGGGTTGGCCGACGAGCGGATCACGCGGATGATCTCGTCGATGTAGGCCAGCGCGATCAGCAGGCCCTCGACGATGTGGCCGCGGGCCCGGGCCTGGCGGAGCTGGTACTGCGTGCGGCGCCGGATCACGATCACGCGGTGATCGACGAAGTGCCGCAGCATGTCCTTGAGCGTGAGCGTGCGGGGCCGGCCGTCGACCAGCGCCAGCAGGATCACGCTGAAGCTGTCCTGCAGCGGCGAGTACTGGAACAGCTGGTTGACGATGACGTTGGGGTCTTCGCCCTTCTTGACCTTGATGACCACCCGCACCGGCTGCTTGCGGTCGCTCTCGTCGACCACGTCGGTGACGCCGACGATCCGGCCGCTGTTGACCAGCTCGGCCAGCTTCTTGAGGAGGTTTTCCTTGGTGAGCTGGTAGGGGATCTCGGTGAAGATCAGCTGCGAGCGGCCGTCCTTGAACTCCTCGACCTCGTACTTCGAGCGCAGGACCACCCGGCCGCGGCCGTGCTCGTAGGCGTGGTGGATGCCGCCACGGCCGCAGATGGTGCCGCCGGTGGGGAAGTCGGGCCCGGGGATGATGTCCATCAGCTCGGGGATGGTGATCGCCGGGTTGTCGATCAAGGCGACCGTGGCGTCGCAGACCTCGCCGAGGTTGTGGGGCGGGATCGAGGTCGCCATGCCGACGGCGATGCCGCCCGCGCCGTTGACGAGCAGGTTCGGGAACTTGCCGGGCAGCACCCGGGGCTCCTGGTACTTCTCGTCGTAGTTGGGCTGGAAGTCGACGGTGTCGAGGGTGATGTCCTCGAGCATCTCGGCGGCGACCGGGCTGAGCTTCGCCTCGGTGTACCGCATGGCCGCCGGCGGCAGGCCGTGGATGCTGCCGAAGTTCCCCTGCCCGGTGATCAGCAGGTGCCGCATGTTCCACCACT
Organism: uncultured Isosphaeraceae bacterium; assembly: GCA_964624465.1. Taxonomy (GTDB): domain Bacteria; phylum Planctomycetota; class Planctomycetia; order Isosphaerales; family Isosphaeraceae; genus CAZUZD01. The sequence continues at coordinate 1,759 of CAZUZD010000405.1, read as the reverse complement.
GCGCCATGCGGGCCAGGGTGGGATAGATCGAGTTGTCGCCGTGCGGGTGGTACCGCTTCATCGTCTCGCCGACGATGCCGGCGCACTTGCTGGTGGAGCCGCCGGGGCTCAGGCCCAGGTCGCGCATGGCGACCAGGATCCGGCGCTGGGAGGGCTTGAGGCCGTCGCGCACGTCGGGCAGCGCGCGGCTGACGATGACCGACATCGCGTAGGTGAGGTAGCTCTCCTTGAGCTCCTCTTCGATGTTCAGCGGCGGGGTGGGCAGCGGCTCGGGGCCGGGCGGGACGGCGGTACTCACGACGTGCGGACCCTCGTCAGGCAACGCCCCGGCGGCCGCCCTGGAGGACGGCCCTGCGGAACGCGAAGCGATAGAGACCTATTGTAGGGGAAAACGGCCCCCGCGACAAGCGATCCGGCCCCCCAACCGACCCACCTAAACGCTTCCATCCCAACCACTACGGACGCGACCTCGCGCCCCGCCCCCGCCGCCCATCCCGGCCCGCCGCCCGCGCCCGGAAACCGGCCCCGGATCGGCCCGCCCGGGGGCCCGCCCCGGCCCCCGCGCGGACCCGCCGCCGCCTCCCGCCGGCCCGGCCGGGGTGGTCCGGCCGTTGAAGTCCAGACCCACTTGCGCAAGAAATTACAAACATCATGTCCATTTTTTCCGACCCCCGGGTGGTCAGGGACCCGGCCGCCCCCGGGCATCCGGCCCCGATTTCCCCGGGAAACCGGGCTGGACCGGCCGGCCCGCCGGATTTCGGGAGTGCTGGCACGCCGGCTGCATACGTCCGGTTGCCCCGGCCGCACGGCGGGCCCGGAAGTCTCCGGCAGGCCGCCGCGCGTCCACCCCATCGTTTGCCACCATCACGCCTTGCGCCCGGCCCTTCCGGGGTCACGACCGACCCCGGGCCCCGGCCGGGCGACCCGGCGACGATCCGTCCAGATCCAACCCTCCGCGCGGCCCGGGTCGGTCCCGGCCGCGGTGCGCTCTTCGCCCTTTGCCCCGCTCCAAGGAGGCCCGCCATGCGGTCCACCAGCCCGTCGACGTTCGGCCCGACCGGTCTGTCCCGCGCGGTCCAGGGGCCCCTGGCCCCCCCCGGCAGCGACTCTCGTCTGGCGCCGCCGGGCCCGCCGGGCGGTCCGGCCTGGGGCGAGCTGGCCGCCGAGGCCCGCCGCCTCGATCGCCGGCACGCGGTGCTCAAGGCCGTGGCAGCCCGGTGCGAGCCCGGGCACCGGGGGCTGGGGCCGCACGAGGCGTTCACGCTCCGGCTCCGGGTGCTCCGGCGCGCAGGGACCCAGCGGAAGCAGTTCCTCAGGATCCTGGAGACCCTGCTGGCCGCCGGCGGCAGCGAGCTGGCGCGGGGCGCCCTGCCGGGGCGGTATCGCTGCGCCTGAAACGGGCATCCGGGGTCGGAGGTGGCCACCGCGCCGCCCACCGCCGGCCCGCCACACCATCGGCGCAACCCGCACAGTCGCCCGACCCCGACTCCCCTGCCGGCCGTGGGCGTCAGGTTCGCGGTTTCGACGCTTGTCGTCGCTGCTGGATTTCGAGGATAATGCCCACCACGACGACGTGGTGGTGACCTGTCCCGGCGCCCGATGGATCGCGGCCGAGACGCCGGCAGGACGGGGACGCCCCGAGTCTGGCCCCCTCGAACCCGGTGCCGGGGGCTGGCCCCCCGCGCGCCTCTCGCGCCGCAACGATGATTCGGAGAGTCTTGCCGATGTCCCGCAGCATCTTCCGCAGCCTGGCCGCCCC
>CAZUZD010000404.1:0-5287 GCA_964624465.1 uncultured Isosphaeraceae bacterium | reverse complement strand
CGATCGTCGGCTTGCGGAACGCCCCCTCGATGGCCGGGAACGGCGGCTTGATCCGGGGCCAGCCCCGCTTGCCCTCGAGGCTCTCGATCAGCCCCGTCTCCTCGCCGCAGATGTACGCCCCGGCGCCCCGGTGCAGGTAGATCTCCAGGTTGAAGCCCGAGCCGTAGATGTTCGGGCCCAGGTGCCCGGCGGCGCGGGCCTCGGCGACGGCCTTCTCAAGGATCTTGTAGGCGTTGATGTACTCGAACCGCAGGTAGATGTAGGCCGTCTGCGCCTGGGTGGCGAAGCAGCCGATCAGGATCCCCTCCAGGAACAGGTGGGGGTCCTTCTCCATCAGGTGGCGGTTGTTGAACGTCGCCGGCTCGCTCTCGTCGCCGTTGATGCACATGAACGTTTGCTTCCGATCCTTCGGAAGAAACGACCACTTCAGGCCGGTGGGGAAGCCGGCGCCGCCGCGACCGCGGAGCTCGCTGTCCTTGACGAGCTGGACCACCGCGTCCGGGGTCATCTGCGTCAGGGCCTTCTTGGCCGCCTGGTAGGCGCCCTTGCTCTCGGCCACCTTGAGGCTGGCCATGCCGGGGACGTCCCAGTGTCGGGTCAGAACCGGTTCGAAGCTGGCCACAGCTCGGGGTCTCCCATCCAGTCGGGCGGCGATCGGGCGTCGGGCGATCGAGGCGATTCGGTTTGGTTCGAGGCGATGCGGAGGGCCGGCGGAGGTCCGGGGTCGCCGGGTCAGTCGTCGCGGCCGATGGGGCACGGGGCCAGGGCCCGGTTCAGGCGGCGGACCAGGACCCACTGCGGGTGCTCCGGTTCGCGGCGTTCGAGCCGCTGGACCAGGCCGAGCACCCGTCGCCGCTCGGCGGCGCTCAGGGTCAGCACCGGCGCGGAGGTCGGCTCGCGGGGCTCATCGGGTCGGGCGGAGATCGTCCGGTCACTCATCGGTCGGGTCGGTCGCTTTCCGGGAGTCGGTCGGCATCCGGGCCGGGCGCGGGGGCGGTCCGGTCCGGGTCGGCTCAGGCCTGGGTGGCGGGGTCGGGGCCGACCTCGCCCAGGCCGTGGCCGGAGATGACGGGGGTGGTCGGGGCCTCGGCGACCGGGCCCTTCTGGAGCAGGTCGAGCATCTGGTCGACGGTGGCCGGCTCCAGGGGGCCGAAGATCCGGCCGTCGTCGGCCAGCGCGGCCGGGGCGTAGTCGCAGATGCCCAGGCACTCGGCCAGCTCGACGGTGATCTTGCCGTCCTTGGTGGTGCCGCCGGGCTCGATGCCGAGCTTCTGGCAGGCGTGCTCCAGCAGGCCGTCGCCGCCGCGGATCATGCACGAGATCGAGCGGCAGATCCAGACCCGGACGTCGCCGATGGGCGCCTGCGGGAAGAACCCGTAGAAGCTCATCGTGTCGTGCACCTCGGCGGGCGTGATCTCCAGCAAGGCGGCGATCTCGACCATCGCCTGCCGGGGCACGCACCGGAAGTGCTCGTGCACCAGGTGCAGGGCCGGCAGCGTCACCGCCCGCTTCTCCGGGTAGCGCGGCAGCAGGGCCAGGATCGCCTGGCGGAGCGACTCGGGCAGGATGCGGGGCTGGGTGCTGGCGCTGGCCATCGTGCAGGGTTCCCCGGGCGGCGATCGGTCGGTCGGAGGGCGGGTTCGAGGCGTCGGGAGGCGGCGAGGCGAGCCAGGGGTGCCGGCTGGCACCCCCTGCCCCCCCTGGGGCTCAGCGGTCGAGCTCGGCGGCGATGATGTTCAGGCTGCCGAGCACGGCGACCACGTCGGCGATGAGGTGGTCCTTGATCAGGTACGGGAACGTCGAGAAGTGGATGTACGAGGGCGGCCGGGTGCGGACCCGCCAGGCGGTCTGGCTGCCGTCGGTCACGACGTAGTAGCCAAGCTCGCCGTTGGGGCTCTCCACCGCCGCGTAGATCTCGTCGACCGGCGTCTCCATCCCGCGGTTGGGCATGATCAGCTCGAAGTGCTGGATCAGGCCCTCCATGCTGTTGTACGTGGTCGCCTTGTCGGGCATGCCGAACTTCTCGGCGATGGGCGCATTGACCGGGCCGCCGGGCAGCTTGTCGACGGCCTGCCGGACCAGCTTCATGCTCTGCTGGAGCTCTTCGAACCGCACCTGGAACCGGGCGTAGACGTCCCCCTCGGTGGCCCAGGGCACCTCGAAGTCGAGGTCGCCGTAGGCCAGGTACGGGGCGTCCTTGCGGAGGTCGGTGGTGATGCCGGCCGAGCGGGCCAGCGGGCCGGTCACCGACATGCTGAGCGCCATCTCCTTGGTGAGCACGCCGACGCCGCGGGTGCGCTCCAGGAAGATCTTGTTGCGCATCAGCAGCTTCTCCATGTCGCGGAGGGCTGCCGGCAGGCTCTTGAGGACCTTCTCGATCCGGGCCAGGACGTTGCCGTTGAAGTCCTGCATCACGCCGCCGACCCGGGTGTAGCCGGGGTGGAAGCGGTAGCCCGACATCTCCTCGTACACGTCGTAGATCAGCTCACGCTGGTTGAACGCGTAGAGGAAGGCGGTGAACGCCCCCAGGTCGAGCGCCGCGGCGCCCGTGCAGAGCAGGTGGTCGCTGATGCGGGCCAGCTCGCCGATGATCGTGCGGATGTACTTGCAGCGCGGGGTGAGCTCGACGCCCAGCGCCTTCTCGACGGCGTTGTGCCAGGCGATCTCGTTGTACGGCGGGCTGATGTAGTTCTTGCGGTCGGCGATCGTGACGTACTGGTTGAAGTTCAGGTGCTCGCCGAGCTTCTCGAACCCCGAGTGCAGGTAGCCGATGTGCGGCGTGGCCTTCACGATCCGCTCGCCGTCCAATTCCAACACGAGCCGCAGGGTCGTGTGGGTGGCCGGGTGCTGCGGGCCGAAGTTCAGGGTCCAGCGGTATTCCTTCTCTACGGACGGCCGCTGGCCGGCCACGTCGTCGTCGACCGGGTCGTCGATCAGGTTCGTCGGCATGGCGCTGTTCCGTCCTCGCGTCTCGGCTGCCTGGCGGGCTGGCAACGGGCTGGGTCGGGGTCGGTCCGGACCGGTCGGCGGCGGTGCGGGTCGCGGCGGCGGGGGCCGGCCGGCGACCGCGCGGGCCGGTCAGGACTCGCCGCGGGTGATCCGGGGGAAGTTGTGGCGCTCGCCGCGGCCCCGCAGGGGGTAATCCTTGCGGAGCGGGTGGGCGGTGAACTCGTCGGGCATCAGGATCCGGCGCAGGTCGGGGTGCCCCTCGAACCGGATGCCGTACATGTCGAAGACCTCGCGCTCCATCCAGTCGGCGCCCAGCCAGAGGGGCATGGCGGTCGGCAGGGTGGGCTCGGGGTCGTCGACGCCGGCCTTGAGGATGATCCGCTCGTTGGTGTCGAGGTTCCGCAGGACGTAGTGCACCTCGAACCGCTTGCCCGAGCCGCTGCCGCCGGGATACTTGTGGTAGTCGGTGCCGCCCAGCTCCGCGAGGAGCCCGAAGCCGCCCTGGTCCTTGAGGGCCCGCAGGGCGTCGATCAGGCGGTGGGCCGGCACGTAGGCCCGCAGGTTGTCGCGGAAGACGGCGGTCGTGTAGCCGTCGGCGCCCAGCGTCTCGGTGAGGATCGCCAGGCTCCGGGCGTGCGCCTGGCGGACCGCCACTTCGGCGTCGGGGGCGGCGGCGGGCGTGGCCTGCGGGGCGTTGCTCATCGCGAAAGGGCCTCGTCTCACGGATCGCGTCGGGTCGGGCCCGGCGGTGGGCCTGGGCGGCGGAAGGGTCGGGCAGGGATTCGGGGGAGGCCGTCGCGGGCGGCCCACCGGGCCGCCCCCCCCCGGGGCCGGGGGGGAACACAACCGGGCTCGGCGGCGCCCCCCACGGCCCCGCCGCCCGGCCCGCGGGAGCCGAAGCGGCCCTCGTCGGCCTGGCCGCCGGCGAGGCTGGTGCCGGCCGGCAGGGCCTTCTTCTCGAGGTACAGGCGGTCCTTCTCGTAGATCTCGGGCAGGCCGGAGCCGAACATCCGGCCGCCGCGCTGGATCTTGTCCTGCATGTCCATCAGCGACCGCAGGATCTGCTCGGGCCGGGGCGGGCAGCCGGGGATGTACACGTCCACCGGGATGAACCGGTCGACGCCCTGGACCACCGCGTAGGTGTCGAACACGCCGCCCGAGCAGGCGCAGGCGCCCATGCTGATGCACCACTTGGGCTCGGGCATCTGGAGCCAGATGCGCTGGAGCACGGGCAGCATCTTCATGGTGACGCGGCCGGCGACGATCATGAGGTCGCACTGCCGGGGGCTGAACCGCATGACCTCGGCGCCGAAGCGGGCGATGTCGAAGCGGCTGGAGCCGACGGCCATGAGCTCGATGCCGCAGCACGCCGTGGCGAACGGCATCGGCCAGAGGCTGTACTTGCGGCACCAGTTGACGACGGCGTCAATGGTGGTGACCTGCACGCCCTCGGGGAGATCGACCCCGCCGGCCTTGAGCACGCTGGTCGAGTTCGAGACGATCGCGTTGCCGGCAGCCCGTTCTAGCGCCATTCGAAGACCCCCCGCCTGAGGGCGTAGTAGTAGGCGGCGAAGAGCACCGCCACGAAGACCAGGATCTCCGCCAGGACCAGATTTCGCATGTCCGGCGGGATGCCGACGCCGGCGGCGACCGCCGGCTGGGTCGGCACGTCGGCCTGCAGCGCCAGCTCGCGGGCGATCGGCACGGCGCCGGGCTGGGCGGGGGCCCCGGCGGCGGTCGAGACGCCCGTGGCACTCCACTGGGCCACGGCCCAGGGGTACAGGTACAGCAGCTCGACGTCGAAGAGCAGGAAGGCGATCGCGACCAGGTAGTACCGCACGTCGAAGCGCTGCCGCGCGTCGCCGATCGGGTCCATGCCCGACTCGTACGGCATCTGCTTCACGGCCGTGGTGTGCCGCGGGCCGAGGAAGTAGCTCAGGATCACCATCACCGCCGCGATCCCGAAGATCGCCAGCAGGATGAACACGAAGATCGGGGTGAACTCGGTGGCCATCGCGCGTCCGTGTGGTGACGGGGCCGGGGCGGTCCAGAAATCGGCTCAGGCGACCCGCCGGCTTGTGAATCGTTTCACAATGTGGCCGCCAAAAAAACCGGCCAGGGGCCGGTCCCGGGAAGTCCAAACCACCGGGAGGCCTTACGATAGCGGCCGCCCCGGGGGCTCTGCAAGGGTGTACCGGCCGCCGTCGGGTCAGGATTTCCGGGGATTTTTCCCCGGCCCCACCGCCGCGGCGGCCATTGGCCCGGCCGCCCGCCCGGTTCGGGGCCGGGCGGCGCCAGCGGGCCTCAGCGCGGCCGCGACGGGCCCACGCCCGAACCC
>CAZUZD010000403.1:4505-5315 GCA_964624465.1 uncultured Isosphaeraceae bacterium | reverse complement strand
GGGCGGCGGCCGAGCACGGCCTCGGCGCGGCCCAGCAGCTCGTCGGGAGCCCAGGCGCCGGCGACCAGCACCCGGGCGAGCCCGAGTGCCACCTGCCGATGCCGGTTCGCCGAGCCGGAGATGTGCACGGTGGCGGCGCCGCTCCAACCCGTCTGGTCCGGCGTGAGCGGCGCTACGCAGGGCGTAGACACGCTCACGCGTCGAGATCTCCGCAGCCTGGCGTCCCCGGGGGTACCCCGGAGCGGCGTTCCCGGGTCGGTCCGATCGCTCGGAAGGCCAGGGACGCGCGTGCTTGGAGCGGTCGCCGCCACCGCTGGGGTCTGACCGTACGGCGGCGGGCGAACCGCTGTCAAGCGCGGGCGGACGCGGGCCCCGGTCAGCCCGGTGGGGGCGGGGTCGCCGGCTCCGGCATCGATCCGGGGAACTCGCTGGCCACCGCGTCGGGCGCCGGCGACAGCGACCAGCCGGTCTTGAGCCCGAGCACGAACCAGCCCAGGGCCATCACGCCGGCGGCGAAGAGCGTGTCGCCCACCACCCGCAGCCAGCGGAGCTGGTCCATCAGGCCGGTCTGGAGGAACCCGGCCGAGCGGGCGTACCAGGTCCCGCGCTCCACGCTCGCCCAGGTCTGGAGCAGGCCCACGGGCAGGATGCTCAGCAGCACCATCAGCGCCAGGCCCACGTTGATCGCCCAGAAGGCGAATCCGATCGCCCCGGTGCGCCACTGGCGGTGCGCGGTCAGGCCCTTCAGGCAGAAGAGCATCAGCCCCATGCCGAGCAACGGATGGCAGAGTATGGAGTCCTCCGTGCGCT
>CAZUZD010000403.1:0-4495 GCA_964624465.1 uncultured Isosphaeraceae bacterium | reverse complement strand
GAGCATGCCGTACACCCCGAAGAGCGCCGTGTGGGCGTGCACCGGGGTCGTGTTCAGCCCCTGCATGTAGTACAGCGCGATCGGTGGGTTGATGAAGAACCCGAACAGCCCGGCGCCCACCAGGTTCCAGAACGCCACCGCCACGAAGAACAGGATGGGCCAGCGGTAGGCCGCCACCCACGGCCGCGCCCGGCTCAGCGTCAGGTTCTCGTAGGCCTCGAACCCGATCAGGACCAGCGGCATTACCTCCAGCGCACTGAAGACGGCGCCCAGGGCCATGACGACCATGGGCGTGCCCGAGAAGTACAGGTGGTGGAACGTGCCGATGATTCCGCCCGAGAGGAAGATGGTCGTCGAGAACAGCACCGCCGAGGTCGCCGTCGCCAGCCGCAAGAGGCCCATGCGGGTGAACAAAAACGCGATCACGACCGTGGCGAAGACCTCGAAGAACCCCTCGACCCAGAGGTGCACGACCCACCAGCGCCAGTACTCGACCATCGCCAGGTGCGTGCGGCGGTGCCACATCAGGCCCGGCAGGTAGAACAGCGGGATCGCCGCCGAGGCCAGCAGGAACAGGGCCAGCAGGTGCCGGTTCGCTCCCGGCGTGCGGAACGCCGGCGCCATGGCGCGGGCCATCAAGGCCAGCCAGAGGAACAGACCCACCGCCAGGAACGCCTGCCAGAACCGGCCCAGGTCGACGTACTCGAACCCCTGGTGCCCGAACCAGAAGTTCGCCACGAACCCGAGCCGCTGCTGCACCGCCAGCCACTGGCCGATCATCGAGCCGACCACGATCACCAGCGTGCAGACGAACAGGAAGTTCACCCCCAGCCGCTGGAACCTCGGCTCGACGCCCGAGATCGCCGGCGCCATGAACAGGCCGGTGGCCAGCCACGCCGTGGCGATCCAGAAGATGCCGAGCTGCGTGTGCCAGGTGCGGGTCAGGCTGTAGGGGATCCACTGCGCCAGCGGGATGCCGTAGAAGCCCGAGCCCTCGACCCCGTAGTGCGCCGTGATCGCCCCCAGGCCCACCTGCACCACGATCAGCGCCATGACCACCCAGAAATACTTGAGCGTCGCCCGCATCGACGGCGTCGGCTCCAGCGCCAGCAGCGGGTCGGCCTCGGGCATCGTGTGCTCGTCGTCGTGGTCGTGCCGCTGCACGGCGAAGTACCACGCCAGCGCCCCGATGCCGGCCAGCAGCAGCACGAAGCTCACCACCGACCAGACCACCACCTGCCCACTGGGCACGTTGCCGACCAGCGGCTCGTGGGGCCAGTTGTTCGTGTACGTGATCGCCTGGCCCGGCCGTTCGGTGACGCAGGCCCAGGCCGTCCAGAAGAAGAAGGCGTTGAGCACCCGCAGCCGCTCGGGGTCGCGCACCGCGCCGCTCGGGATCGCGTACGCGTCGCGCAGCTCGGCCAGCGCCGGGTCGTCGCCGAAGAGCGCCGTGTAGTGCCGGCCGACCTCGGCGATCGCCCGCGCCCGCTCGGGGCTGACGGTGAGCACGTCGGCGGCGGGGTCGTAGGTGTTGCGGCGCATCGTCTCGCGGAGCCATTGCCGCACGCCGGCCTGGGCCTCGGAGTCGAGCGCCTCGTAGCCGCGGCCGTGCCGGTCCTGGGCCCGCAGCTCGAGCAGCGCGACGGCCTCGCGGTGCAGCCAGTCGGCCGACCAGTCGGGCGCCACGTAGGCGCCGTGGCCCCAGACGCTGCCGACCTCCTGGCCGCCCAGCGACTGCCAGACGTTCTGGCCGTCGAGGATCTCCTCGCCGGTGAACAGCGTCCGGTCCCCGGCCACCACCCGCTCGGGGATCGGCGGCGCCTGCCGGTAGATCTCGCGACCGTAGTAGCCCAGCACCGCGAACGAGCCGGCGAGGACCGCCGCCAGCGCCAGCCAGAGTCTCGTGTACGGCTTCATGACGGGCCTGCCCCCGGGGGATGGATCTCCCTGGCGCGCACCTGCCCCCTCACCGGGCACCGCCGGCGCACCGGGGACTCCTGGCGTGCATTCTGGATGCCATGATCCAGAAATCGGGAGGGGCCGGGCTCAGCTCCGGTCGCGGAGCAGCCGCAGCGCCAGCGCCACGACGAACAGGCTCACGCCCATGTCGGCGAGGATGGCGAGCCAGAGGTTGGCGTAGCCCAGGGCGGCCAGCGCCAGGAACACGAGCTTGGTGCCGACGGCGATGGCGATGCCGGCGCGGATGACCCGGAGGCTGCGGCGGCTGTGCCGCACCAGCCAGGGCAGGCCGCCGAGGTCAGCGCCCAGGAGCACGATGTCGGCCGTCTCCAGCGCCGCGCCGCTGCCGATGCCGCCCATGGCGACGCTCACCCGCGCCGCGGCCAGCGCCGGCGCGTCGTTGACGCCGTCGCCGACCATGCCCACCTGGCCGCGGTCGCGGTCCAGCTCGGCCACCACATTCGCCTTCTCGGCCGGCAGCAGCGCCGCCCGCACGTCGGAGATCCCGAGCTCGCCGGCGACGGCGGCGGCGGTCACGGCGTTGTCGCCGGTGAGCATGATCGGCGCGATCCCGAGCGCCTTCAGGTCGGCCACCGCCCGCGCGGCCTCGGGTCGGGGCCGGTCGGCCAGCCGGAGCCAGCCCAGCGGCCCGCCGGGGGCCGAGACGGCCACCGACGTGCCGGCGTCGCGCTCGGCGCGGCCGAGCACGTCGTGGAACTCGGGCCGGCACAGGCCCGACTCGTCGAGGTAGCGGTGGCTGCCCATGTGGTACAGCGTCGCCTCCACCCGGCCGTTGGCGCCCAGGCCGGGCACCGCCTGGTAGTCGAGCGCCGCCGGCACGACCAGGTCGCGCTCGCGGGCGTGGCGCGCGATGGCCCGGCCCAGCACGTGGCCGCCGCTGTCGCCGAGCGCCGCGGCGATCCGGAGCACGTCGTCGCCGTCGCCAGGGCCGCCGGCCGCCGCCACCACCTCGACCACGTCGGGCCGGCCCAGCGTCAGGGTGCCCGTCTTGTCGAACGCCAGCGTCTTGAGCTGACCGAACCCTTCGAGGAACTGCCCGTCCTTGATCAGGATCCCCCGCCGCGCCGCCGTCGTCAGGGCACTGACGACCGCCACCGGCGTGCCGATGACCAGCGCGCACGGGCAGGCGATCACGAGCATGACCAGCCCCTGGTGGAACCACGGCCCCCACGATGCGCCGGCCAGCAGCGGGGGCAGGATCATGACGAGCAGGGCCAGGGCGAAGACCGCCGGCGTGTACCAGGCGGCGAACCGCTCGATGGTCCGCTCCACCGGCGTGCGGCCGGCCTGCGCCGCACGGACCCGCTCGACGATCCGGGTGATCACCGCGTCCCCGAGCGCGGCGGTGGCCTCGACCTCCAGGGTGCCGTCGCCGTTGACCGTGCCGGCGAAGACCGGGTCGCCCGGCTCGCGGAGCAGCGGCACCGACTCGCCGGTGATCGCCTGCTGGTCGACGCTCGATCGGCCCGCCAGCACCCGGCCGTCGATCGGCACCCGCTCGCTGGCGCGGATCCGCACCCGGTCGCCCGGCCGCACCTCGGCCGCGGGGACGCTGGTGGTCGCCCCGTCGGGCCCGATCCGCTCGGCCGTCTCGGGGGCGATCTCCAGCAGCGATCGCACCGCGCGCCGGGCCCGCTCCAGGCTCAGGGCCTCGATCGCCTCGGAGAGCCCGAACAGGAACGCGACCGTCGCCGCCTCGTCCCACTGCCCGGTGGCCGCCGCGCCGACGACCGCCAGGGCCATCAGCACGTGGATGTCCAGCCGCAGCCGCCGCAGGCTTCGCGCCGCCTTCGGGAACAGCTCCAGCCCGCCCACCACGATCGCCAGCACGAACAGCGCCCGCGCCGCGAGCTCTGATCCCCCTCGCCATTGCAGCAGCGTGCCCAGCCCCAGCGCCAGCCCCGAGCCGAGCACCGGGCCCCAGCGGTGCAGCCGCTCGGCCAGCGGCACCCGACCCGTCGCCGCCGGGGCGCCCGCGGCCGGAGCTCCTGCGCTCAGGACCGGCCCGACGATCGCCTGGGCCTTCATCCCGGCCGACTCGGTCACACGTCTGGCCAGCGCGATCGGGTTCGTCTGCGACGGGTCGAACGTGACCTCGACGGTCCCGCCCGACGGGTCGAACGCCAGCGCCGACACGCCCGGCTGGCCCTCCAGCGCCCGCCGGATCGGCGGCACCTCGGACGGGCAGTCCAGGCCCTGGACCCGGATCGTCGCGCGGTTCTGGGCCATGAACGCCACCCCGATCGCCGGCCACCGAGATCCCTTCGGCTCGCGCCCCGAGTATAGCCCCCCACCCCTCCCCGCGCGAACGCCAGGCCCGTCCGCTCCCCTCGCGCGGTCAAGGCCACGGCACACCAGACCCGTCTCATCCGGGACCGGAACCCGGCCACCCTCGCGCGGCACCGAACGCCGTCGACGGGCCCTTCCGTGTGGCGTGGCCTGAGCGCAGCGTGGCCACGACGACGATTCCGAGGCCCCTGGATCCGGGCCCCGCACGCGGGACCCGGGCACCCCA
>CAZUZD010000402.1:0-5322 GCA_964624465.1 uncultured Isosphaeraceae bacterium | reverse complement strand
TGGGCCGGGGCCCGCGCCCCCCCCCCGTGGGGCCGCCCGGGGGGGGGGTGGGGCGGGGGGGGGGGGGGGCACCCCCGCCGGGTGCGTGTTGATGTGCCCGGCGCCCCGGCTGGGCTCGACCAGGTTCGGCTTGAGCACGACCGAGCGGCCCCGCACGCGACCGGCGTCGAGGCCGGCGGCGGCCAGGCCGTCGCGGACCACGCGGTCGAGGTCGGCGTCATAGGTCGCCGCCCGGCCGATGAACGTCGAGGCCGACTGGCCCCACTCGGCGTGCCGCGCCGCGGCATGGCCGCCGGCCGCCAGCGCCGTGCCGGCGACCGTGGCGGCCAGCAGCTCGCGACGGCTGAAACGGCCGCGAAGGGTACGCTCGCCGGCGAGCTCGGGGACCCTGGCGTCACGCATGGCCGTGGCCTCCCGTGGCCCGGCCGGCGAGGATCAGCAGCGCCAGGCGAAGGGGGGCGTCGGGCCGGTCGAGGGTGGCGGCCAGCGCCTCCGCCAGCCAGGCGTCGGCATCCGCAGGGCGGCGGCCCCAGGCGTCCAGGGCCATCACGCCCCAGGCCAGCGATTGCGGCGCCCGCGTCTTCGGCAGGGCCGACTCCAGGTACGCGATGGCTCGCTCGATGGGGGAATCGCACGGCCCGAGGCCGGCCAGTGCCGTCAGGGTCAGGCCGGTGCACGCTGGCTGCGGCCGCAACTCGCGGCCGAACACGAGGGTGTTGCCGTAGTTCCAGCCGCCCGAGGGCAGCGACCGGTCGCGGAGCAGGTCCACGGCCTCGCGGAGCCTGGGGTGGGCGGTCAGCCCCGCGCCGCGCAGGGCCAGCAGCGCCAGCGCGGTGGGCTCGACCCAGCCGTGGGCGCCGGCGACCCAGGGCCAGCCGGGAATCGTGCCGTCGTGGCCCGAGACCGAGTCGGTCGTGCGCGCCGCAGGCTTGCCGGCCTGGGCGAGCAGCCAGTCCAGACCGCGGTGGGTGGCGTCGGGGTGGGAGCCGAGCGTCTGCCAGAGCCGGAGCGCATGCGGCGTGGCCCAGCCGGGCTCGTCGCCGCCGCGGACCCGCACCGGCAGCGAGCCGTCGGGCCGCTGCGCGGCCGCCAGCCAGTCGGCGACGTCGCGGGCGTGCTCGGGCCGATCGGTCGCGGCCAGGGCCAGGCCGGCCAGCGCGGTCGGCTCGACGGCGCACGCATCGCCACGCACGTAGCTCCAGCCGCCGCGCGGGTCGGCGCGCAGGTCCCAGAGCCGGTCGACGGCGACGGCCACGGAGTCGCGGATGGTGGTCATCGCTTCGCCCCCTGCGGCACGCTGCTGATGGTCTCGACGAACCGGATCAGGCTCCGGGCCACCTTGGAGGTGGGGGCTTCGAGCACCAGCGGCACGCCGCCGTTGTTGGCGCGGTTGACGGTCCAGGGGTCGTCGGGGATCAGGTGCGTGAGCTTCCGCTCCAGGGCCATCTCGGCCTTGGCCAGGGGCACCTCCTTGGGCTGGCCGTAGCGGTTGACCACGACCTGAATCCGGTCCTGGCCGATGCCGATGCGGTCGAGCGCCTCGAGGCGGCGGCGGGCGTTGCGGAGGGAGACGAAGTCGAGCCGGGTGACCAGGGCGATCACCTCGGCCTCGTGCAGCACCGGGGCCTGCTCGTCGCGCGGGCCGAGCTCGGCGTCGATCACGACATGGCGGAAGCTCGACCGGGTCATGGCCAGGACCTGACGGACCGCGTCCATCGGCACCAGGCCGGGGTCGCACGGGTCGCGGGGGGCGGCCAGCAGCCGGAGGCCGCAGGCGTGCTCCTCGAGGGTGCGGTCCAGGAGCACGGGGTCGAGGCGGCTGACGCTGGCGCAGACGTCGGCCAGGGTGTGCTCGGGCCGGAGGTCCAGCAGCGCGCTCAGGTCGCCGTTGGCCAGCCTCAGGTCGACCAGCAGGGTGGCGAGCTGCTTCTGGACCAGCAGGGTCGCCAGGTTCACGGCGATGGTGCTGGCGCCGCAGCCGCCGCTGGCGCCCAGCAGGGCCAGCACCCGGCCGGGCGCGCCGTGCGCCGGCAGGGTGGCCCGCCAGCGGGCCAGGGCCTGGAGCAGCTCGGTCTCCAGGTCGTCCTCGTCGAGGTAGTCGTCGACGGCGTGCCGCAGCGCCCGGATCACGAGCTGGGGGTGGGCCGTCGAGCCGACGGCCAGGCGGCGGCCGAGGTCGCGGCCGGGCCACTGGGCGATCTGGTCGATCAGCGCGGTGGCGGCCTCGCGGCTGCTGGGCAGGATCACCAGGGCCAGGCCCACCGGGCGGCGGGCCAGTTGCTCGGGGGCGTCGGCGACGCGGAGCACGTTGGTCTCGGGGCAATCGACGCCCTCGCGGAGCAGCAGCTTCCGCACGGCGCGTGCCGCGCCGGACTCGTCGCCAATGAGGTAGATCTCGTTCATCGGAGGGCCGGCGACCACTCGGTCGCGTTCGCGGGTCGGCACGGCGGTTGTCACTCGGTCAGGGGCTGGGGGACCGGGGCAGCGGGGGCAGTTCCAGTTCCTGCCGCCCGGTGTGGCGACCACCGCGGATGGTGTTGATGACGACCTTGCGGGGCGGTGCGGGCGCCGGCGTCGCGGCCGGCGCGCGGGGGCGGGTCTCGGCGGCTGCCGCCCGCGCCTTCTGCGCCTCGGCGACCGCCTGGCCCATGCCCTTGAGCAGCCGCTCCAGCGCGGTGGGCTCGTTGGGGTCGTGACGCGCGAACCGCAGGTCGGCGAGGACCGTCGGCTCGGTGTGCGGGTCGGACTGATCGTCCTGGCTGCGGAGGGACAGGTGCAGCGAGCCCTTGCTCTCGCCCAGGCGGAGCATCTGGGCCTGCAAGGGCTTGACCAGCAGCGTGACGGATCGCAGGTCGGGCCCCTTGACGGCGCCCGGGGCGGTGCTGGCCGAGGGCGCCTCGAGCGCCTGGTCGACGGCCAGGACCTCGACGTTCTGGAGCAGCGTGGTCGTGCTGCCGCCGCCGGTCGGATCCATCGGGGTCGATTCGGACCCGATCCCGAAGGTGTTGGCGGTGACGGTCAGGAGGACGTCGACCTTGTTGCCGGGGAAGATCAGGCCGGCGACGCCCGCGGCCACGTTGCTGGTCGTGATCGTGTAGGCCCGCATGTTGGCCGGGATCAGCGCGGCCAGGCCGCGCTGGCCCTTGGGGCTGAGGCGGGCGTCGAGGATCGGCTCGCCCTGCACCAGCGCCGTCAGCGTCGAGCGGTCCAGGGCCAGGTCCACCGAGGCGACCACGCCGGGCGAGACCAGCGAGCGGGGGACCTGCCGGGTGGCGAGCACCTCGCGGGTCAGGACCGTGTTGCGCGCCAGGTCGATGGCCGGGACGACCACGGTGACCTGCTCGACCGTCTCGGGTCGGCTGCCCACGAAGCTCCAGACCCCGATCGCGGCCGAGCCGCCGAAGACCAGGGACATGAGCAGCACGGCGATCGTCTGGGGCCTCACGGCGAGCGCTCCTGGGGGCCATGCCCCCGGGGGGCCGGTGGCGGGTGGGGCGTCACCTCAACGGCGGCCACCCCACGCCCGGGCCGGGTCGGTCAGTACGGATACTGCTGCTGGTACGCCAGCGCCGCCAGCACGCCCAGGAACAGCATCGCGGCGAACGGGATCAGCCGGCGGCGACGGTCGGCGCGGTCGACCAGCGGCTCGATCCGCTGCTCCTCCCGCAGGTGCATTCCGAACGTCTTGAGCTTCAGCAGCAAGACGTAGAAGCCCACCCAGACCTCGCGGAGCCCGCCGGCCAGCAGCAGCAGCCCGATGGCGTAGGCCCCCGCGGCCAGCGAGCTGGCCAGGAACACATAGAAGGTCAGGGGCATGCCGAACCAGGCTCCCACGGCCGCCATCAGCTTCACGTCGCCGGCGCCCATGCCGCCCAGGCAGTAGAAGACGATCAGGCTACAGAAGCCGAAGATCAGGCCCAGCAGGCTGTCGCCCAGCCCGGGCAGGCCGCCGGTGGCCGTGTGATACAGCAGCCCGCCGAGCATCAGGGGGAAGGTCAGGGCGTTGTAGACGCGGTACTTCCACAGGTCCGTGATCGCGGCGATCAGGGCGCCGATCAGCACGACGCCGACGGGGAGCGCGGGCAGGTTGTTCATGACACGCTCGATCGGCGCCCGCCCGGAGGCCGCGCCGTGACAGGGGTTCGTGACCAGGGCCCCCGCGGGCCCGACCCTCCCGCGAGGGCCGGGCCGGGGGCCCATTCAACGGTCGGCTCAGCTGCCGATGGAGGTCGCGGCGCCATCGAGCTTGGTGCTGAGGTTCGTGCCGAGGGCGGTGACGGCGGCGATGCACACGATCGCGATCAACGCGACCAGCAGGCCGTACTCGACCAGCGAGGCACCCTCTTCCTCACGAACGAAGCGACGGAGGAACAACATGATCGATCTCCAGCTTGCGGGTTCCACGCCGTCGGGCCGCGATCGCTCGCAGCCTGACGGCGCTCCCAGGCCTTGCCACATCGCAACAGCCACGAGAAGCGGGGGCCCCGCGCCACACATCGCGGGGCCCCGGGGGGATCTCAGACGGTTACCGCTCCGGACACGTCGCCAGTTCGCGGGGGCGTCGTCCGGCGGCCGGATCAGCTGCCGACGCTGGTCGCGGCGCTGTTGAGCTTGGTGCTGAGGTTCGTGCCCAGGGCGGTGACGGCGGCGATGCACACGATCGCGATCAACGCGACCAGCAGGCCGTACTCGACCAGCGAGGCACCCTCTTCCTCACGCACGAAATTCTTGAAGAGCCGGGTCATGGCGGAACTCCTGCGTCGCGATGTCGGGCCGCCGGGGGTCGGGTCGTTCGCCGCATCCCCCCATGGTCGCCGGAGCTCACAGCGTTCCGGCTTCTCGTCGCGGCCCACTGGGAAACCGAAGAATGCAGGCCCGGTGCCAGACCTCGTCGCCTGCGCCCGTCGGACCCCCGGAATTCACCCCGCAGCTGCCGACCTTCGCGCCCAACTCGTGAAGAACTGGACCTTTGGATCGATTGGTGGGGTTTGCCATTTCGTCCGGAATTTTTCCGGCCGGTCCCGGCGCCCCGGCGCGGGCGCCTCGGGGGGTGTCTCGAAAGGTTGACACCCTGTCCGGATCGTGACCGGGAGTGTCAACCGCCTGAGGCAACGGCCGGGTGGATTGGACAGGTGCCGACGCGACCCCGCGACGCTGATGGAGCGCCCCGACGACATCCTCGGCCACCAGGGTCCAGCCGGCGTCGGCGCGCAGGGCCCGGTCGAGCGGGCTGCCGCGGCGGGTGAGCGCCCGGTCGAACCGGAACCGGCGCTGCCAGGCCGCGAGCGCGCCGCCGGGGTCGCGGTCGGCCGCCTCGCATTC
>CAZUZD010000401.1:0-5330 GCA_964624465.1 uncultured Isosphaeraceae bacterium | reverse complement strand
GGGGGGGGCACCCCCCGCCCGCCGGCGCCCCCCGGGCCGGCGTCCCCGCCGGCGCCGGGCCGGCGCGCGCCGCCCGCCCGCCCCGTAAACCAGGAACGACGCGCCGGCCGTGGGGAACGGCGGTCGCGTCGTCGGCGGGTTTCGGGGTGGCGAGGGCGGTGGTGAGCGTCCCGGGGCGTCCGGCAACTGGGGCCGAAACTTGCAATCCTGGCAGTTTTTACAAGCCAGGAAAGGCCCGGCGGGAGCGGATCACTCGGCGGCGAGCCCGCGGCGCGCCTGGTCCTCGCGGAGTGCCGCGAGCAGGTCGAGCGTGGGGGCGAGGTAGGCGGCGAGGCCAGGCTGGGCGGCGACGCGGACTTCGGCGTCCGGGGTCACCTCGTAAACGGCGCGGCCCCGGCAAACCTTGCGGCCCACCACCCCGCGATCGACGAGGTAAAGCAGCACGGCGACGCGGCGGGCCAGGGGGCTCTCGGCCCAGAAGGGCGAGCGCGCCAGGGCGTCCTCGAGGTGCAGGCCCACGAAGCGATGGGCTTCGGCCAGCAGCGCCTCGCGGTGCTCATCATTGCGGTGGCCACGAAAATGCGCCAGTCGGCCCGTCCATTGCTTACTGAGCGCGTGACTGGGGCGGGCTGCGAACTCCGACATTCTGGGTACCCGAGGAGCGCGTCCCGCGGGGACGCATCCGGAACGACCGACACATTCATTGTAGGCGGTCAGGCAAGCCGTTGAAAGATTCTGGCTTTGACAGTGCACGCCACGTCACTTAAGTTGCGACGATCGGCGACCTTCGATGCGCTCGCGGCCTGGATGCGGCCGGTGCGGCTCCCCCCGGTCCGGTTCCCCACGATTCCTCTGGCCAGCGACTATCGAGCATGTTTCGATCGATTGCCGAGCTCGTGACCCGGCGGGGCTGGGTGGTGGTGCTGGGCTGGCTGGCCTTCGCGGCCGGCCTGTCCCTGATCGCACCGCCCTGGAGCGCCGTCAGCCGCGACGATGACGTCCGGTTCTTCCCGCCCGAGTACCCCAGCGTGGTGGGCCGCGGCCTGCTGGAGCGCGGGTTCCCGGCCGACATCGGCGGGGCCTCGGTGATCGTGCTGGCCGAGCGCGCCGACGCGCCGCTCTCCGAGGCCGACCTGACGTTCATCGTCGACCGCCTGGGCGGCATGCTCCGGGCGCTCAAGGCCGAGCCCGTGCGGCAGGTCGGCGGCGAGTCGCTGAACCTCGGCATCAAGCAGGTCGTCGGGCCCGACGACCGCACCATCGGCTCCCGGCTCCGCAAGCGGAACCCGAACGGCCCCGGCGAGCTGGCGCTGACGGCCGTGACGCTCAACGGCACGTTCGTCTCGAAGGTCGCCCGGGTGGCCACCAGCGAGATCCTCGACGAGCTGGACAAACTCCGCCCCGAGGCGCCCGCCGGCCTGACGCTGGCGATCACCGGCTCGGCGGCCGTGGGCCGCGACTCGAACACCGCGGCCAACGAGAGCGTCGAGGCGACCACCGTCGCCACCATCGTGCTGGTCGTGGTCATCTTGCTGGTCGTCTACCGCTCGCCGATCCTGGCCCTGATCCCGCTGGCGACCATCGCGCTGTCGGCCTGGACGGCCCTGATGCTGATCGCGCTGATGGCCCGGCCGCCGTTCCACTTCCAGGTGATCAACGTCACGAAGGTCTTCGTGATCGTCGTGCTCTTCGGCGCCGGCACCGACTACTGCCTGTTCCTGATCGCCCGCTACCGCGAGGAGCTCGCCCGTGGCCTGAGCCGCGACGACGCGATCGCCGAGTCGATCCGCCAGGTCGGCGGCGCGCTGGTCGCCAGCGCCGGCACGGTGATCCTGGGCCTGGGCATGCTCTGGTTCTCGACGTTCGCCAAGATCCAGTACACCGGGCCGGCGATCGCCGTGAGCCTGGCCATCGCGCTGGTCGCCGCCCTGACGCTGGCGCCGGTGCTCCTGAAGGTGCTGGGCAACGCCGTGTTCTGGCCGTTCCAGCCGCCGCACCACCACGCCGGCGCCGACCCCGAGGCCGAGGGCCTTGAGGAGACGCCGATGTTCGGCTTCTGGGCCCGGGTGGCCGACGTCGTCGTGCGGCACCCGCTGCCGATCCTGGTCGCCAGCCTGCTGGTGCTGGCGCCGTTCGCCTGGGTGGGTACGCAGACGAAGGCCAGCTACGACATGCTCAGCGACCTGGGCCCGAACCAGCCCAGCGTGGTGGGCACCCGGCTGTTCCAGCAGTACTACCCCGAGGGGGAGACGGGACCGACGACGGTCCTGATCCACCACCCCCGCATCGACTTCCGCACCGCCCGCGGCCTCGACGCCGTGCGGGCCCTGAGCGCCCGGCTGGCCGCCCTGCCCGACGTCGCCGAGGTGCGCTCGCTGGCGCGGCCCCTGGGGCAGCCGCTCAGGATGCTGCCGATGGTCGAGTCCCCCGACGCCGCGGCCCCGACGGCCGCCACCGAGCCCGCCCGCGGCGGCCTGCTGGGCCGCGTGGGCCAGATGGGCCAGGGGTTGCAGGCCGGCATCGAGAAGATCCAGCGCGACACGCAGGCGCGGGCCTTCGACCGCTACGTGAGCCTGAGCCCGGCGGTGGCCGAAGCCGACCGCAACCACATCACCCGCATCGACCTCGTCTTCCAGGTCAGCCCGTTCTCCGAGGAGGGGATGAAGGCCCTGAACCGGGTCGAGGCCACCCTGACCGACGCCCTGCTGCCGGGCGCCTCGCTCGAGGGCGCCGGGTTCGGCCTGGCCGGCACCACGGTCGAGATCGACGACCTGAAGCGGGTGACGACCACCGACGAGCGGCGGATGTACGTGCTGGTGACGCTGGGCGTCTACGGCATCCTCGTCGTGCTGCTGCGGCGGCCGGGAATCTGCCTGTACCTGATCGCCACCGTGCTGATCGGCTACCTGGCGTCGCTGGGCGCCACCGAGCTGGTCTTCCGGGCGCTGCACACCGGGCCGGGGCCCTGGATCGGGCTGGACTGGAAGGTCGGCTTCTTCCTGTTCGTGATCCTGGTGGCGGTGGGCGAGGACTACAACATCTTCCTGATGTCGCGGGTCATCGAGGAGGAGGAGAAGTACGGGCCGGTGGAGGGCACCCGGCGGGCGATCGCGCACACCGGCGGCATCATCAGCTCGTGCGGGGCGATCATGGCTGGCACGTTCCTGGCCATGCTCTTCGGCACCCTGACGACGCTCAAGGAGCTGGGCTTCGCGCTCGGCCTGGGCGTGCTGCTGGACACCTTCGTGGTGCGGCCGATCCTGGTGCCGGCGTTCGTGGTGCTCTGGCACCGGATGCGGCCGTCGGCCGACCTGGACGTGCCGACCCGGGCCCACGGCGACCGCCCCAACCCCGCCGGCCGCCGCCCCCCCCGCCGCCCGGCCGCCGACGACGCGCCGGCACCCACGCCCGCGTCCGAGTCCCAGGCCGCCGGCCTGATGGCGAGCTCGCCGGCCCCGCTGATCTTCCCCGGGCGTCAAGCCGAGCCTTGAAATTTTTTCATTGACAGGGGCTTTTCCGGCCCGGTAATTTCCAGGGGCATTGCCGGTCCGCCGGCACCGCAACGGAGTGCGGCACGCTCAACATGGAGGTTGCCCCGATGCCGATGCCCCAGCGCCCCCGCGGGCCCTATCGCGGCCTGAGTCTGACCCGCCGGCCCGGCGAGCGGACCGAGATCGACCACTTCGGCCGCACCTTCCTCCTCGAAGTCGTGGAGGTCGAGCCCGACGCCGTGTGGCTCTGGGCCCAGCTCGAAGGCGACCTGGCCGTCACCTTCGCCCTGGCCCGCCGCGGCGGCCGGCCGTTCCTGCTCGACCACGACGGCGACCTGCTGGCGATCCTGGTGACCGAGGTCGCCGGCGACAAGGTCAAGATCCGCCTGGCCGGCCCCCGCTCCTTCGGCATCCGCCGCGAGGACGCCCGCACCGGCCCCCACGAGGACGACCCCGTCCCCGAGCCCACCGGCACCACCGCCGCCTGAGCCCGGTCCTCTGGCCCGGTGGCGTTGCGACGCTTCCTACGACGATCCACCCGACAAAAGTCCCTTCCCAGGTAGGGCGGATCAGCGCCAGCGTCATCCGCCGCGACGGGTCGGTGGCGTCCCATCTGGTGTGGTGAATTGCGCCGCTGCCGGCGGCAGATCCGCCCGACATGAGCCAGTCCTGGTGTCGGGTGGATCAGCGATCGCGCGATCCACCGGGTCGGCTCGGACGCCGGGCCCGTGACCCGCACGAGGGATCATTCGTGCGGCTTTCGCTGCGAACGCGGCGGATGACGCTGCGCTGATCCGCCCTACGAAACCGGGTCCGGTGTGCCGTGGTCTGGCGGAGCCTGACCACGTCGACGATGCGGAGGCCACCGAATCCGGGCTCCGCCAGGCGGAACCCGGGCACCCGGGGCACTACCGGAAACGGGCGAGTGTCGGGGGGGCAGCGCACGTCTCCAGTGAGGAGCTGCCGGGCCGCCCGGGTCCCGGCCACGGAGCCCGGATCCCCAGCATCGGACCGACTTCCCGGGTGGCGTGGCCTGAGCGTCCGCGTGGCCACGACGACGGTCCGGAGGCCACCGACCCGGCCCCTCGGCCCACCCGGACGAGCGGCCCGGAACGCCGACGGCCCGCCCGACCGGGTGAGGTCGGACGGGCCGTCGGGTTCAGCGGATCACGAGCTGGGCTGAAGCGGTGAGCCTCAGGCCTCCGAGCCGGTGGTCCCGGCGGGGGCGGGGGCGGCCGCCGCGGCGACGGGCTCCTCGCTCTTGTGGGCGGGCAGGAAGTCGAGCTTCTTGCCGCCCTCGGGGGTCTCGCCCAGGGTGACCTTGAGCAGGTCGAAGCCCTTGAAGGTGCCGCGGAGGATCTCCTCCGAGAGCGGGTCCTCGATCATGTTCTCGATCGCACGCCGCAGGGGCCGGGCCCCGTAGTCGGGGTTGAAGCCCTTGTCGATGATGTACTCCTTGGCCTCGTCGGTGAGGGTCAGCTCCAAACCGCGATCCCGGAGCCGCGACCGGACCTTCGACAGCTCGATGTCGACGATCTGCTTGAGATTGTCGCGGTTGAGCTGGTGGAAGACGATCACGTCGTCGAGGCGGTTCAGGAACTCGGGCCGGAAGTACTTCTCGATGGCCGCCATCAGGCGGTGCTTCATCTCCTCGTACGAGGCGGCATCATCACGGCCCCGGTCGAAGCCGAAGACGTTGGTCGTCGAGGTGGCCTCGGCGCCGGCGTTGGTGGTCATGATGATGATCGTGTTCTTGAAGTCGACGTTGCGGCCGAAGCTGTCGGTCAGCCGGCCCTCCTCCATGATCTGGAGCAGCATGTTGTAGACGTCGGGGTGCGC
>CAZUZD010000400.1:0-5334 GCA_964624465.1 uncultured Isosphaeraceae bacterium | reverse complement strand
CACGGCCTCGGCCAAGGGTGGCGCCGCGGGCAAGGCCGGGGCGGCCGGGGCGGCCGGAGCCAAGGGGGCCGGCGGTGGCCTGGCGTCGGCGGGTTCCGGCGGCATCATCCAGAAGCCGGCGCTGCGGAGCTTCAGCTACGCGGTCGCGCCGCACATGCCGCTTCGGCCGGCGACGGCCACCAACCAGAACGTCCGCACCGGCATGACCATGCAGGGCGGCGGCATGGGCGGCGGCGGCGGCGGTGGTGGTGGTGGTGGCATGGGGGGCGGCGAGGCGGCCGGCTCGACGCGGATCCTCAAGATCCTGGAGGAAGGCACCCAGGTGAAGAAGGGCGACCCGGTCTGCTGGCTCGACGAAGCTGCCTTCAAGGATGAGCTCGACGCCCAGCGGATCCGCTACGCCCAGGCCAAGTCGTGGGTCGACCAGGCCGAGAGCGCCCTCGAAGTCGCCAACATCGAGCTCAAGCAGTACCGCGACGGCGTGCTGCCCCAGGACATCGAGCTGATCACCCAGTACATCGACACCTGCAAGATCCGCGTTGCCCAGGATCAGGACCGGCTCGACTGGGAGACCGAGATGGCCTCCCGCAGCCTCCGATCCGACAGCCAGGTCCGGGGCGCCGAGTACGCCGTCGAGCGGTCGCAGCTGGCGCTGCGGGAGGCCATCGGGATGAAGGACCGCCTGGTCAACTTCGCCTCGCCCCGGCTGATCCGCAACATCGAGGCGAAGATCAACTCGGTCGAGGCCGACCTCCAGGCCCAGCGGGCGGCCTTCGCCCTGGAGGAGCAGCGGCAGCGGCGCCTGGAGAAGGCGATCGCCGGCTGCGTGCTGCACGCCCCCCGCGACGGCCTGGTCGTCTACGTCAACCAGTCCAACGGCTGGGGCCGGGTCGAGACCCAGATCCGCGAGGGCGTGACGGTCCGCGAGAACCAGCCGATCTTCATGGTGCCCGACACCACCCACATGCGGGTCAAGGCGCGGGTCAACGAGGCCAAGGTCGCGCTGATCCAGCCCGGCACCCCGGCCCTGATCCGGGTCGATGCCGCCCCCGACATGCTCTACCGGGGCAAGGTCGCCGAGGTGACCCCGATCTCGACGCCGCTGGCCGGCCCGTTCTCGGACGTGAAGGTGTACTTCGCGATGGTCGACATCGAGGGCACCCCCGAGGGCCTCCGCAGCGGCATGAGCGCCCAGATCGAGTTCCTGATCGACCGCCGCGCCGACGTGGCCCGGATCCCGATCCGCTCGGTCCGCTGGTTCGACGGCGAGGCGTTCGTCGCCCGCCTGGGCCCCGAGGGCCGCGGCCACGCCTGGCAGCATGTCGAGCTCGGCCTGGTCAACGCCGGCTACGCCGAAATCCGCAAGGGCCTCGACGCCGGCGCCCCCGTGATCGCCAACCCCGCCGACCTCGCCCCCCCCACCCGCGCCGAGCGCGAGGCCGCCCGGACCGCCGACCTCAAGGTCGCCAGCGCCCGCACCGACCCCTGACCCGGCCGCAGTCGCAGTCGCAGTCGTCATTTCATGCAGTTGTAAGAACGCGCACAACTCGGGTATTCTGGCACGGTTCCGGCCCGCCCGGGCGTGCCCGCGGGGCGTGCCCGGCCCGCCGGGTGGCCCGAACGAGTGCCTGGTGTGGCGAGCGTGGTGACGGCCCTGGTGGTCCTGGTGCTGGCGGCCGGGTTGCGGTTCGCCCGCGGGTCCGGGCCAGAGCGGGACGACGGTCGCGTTCGCGGCCGCGGCGAGCCGGGACCGGGGGCCGGGGCGTTCGCCGTCGCCTTCGAGCAGTCGGTCGTCGCCCAGGTGCTCACCGACGCCGACGGCCGGGTGGTCGTCGCCAGCCGCAGCCTGGCCAGGCGGCTGGGTGTGCCGGCGGCGGCGCTCGGCGGCCGCGACTGGTCCGGGTGGATCGCGGCCGAGGACCGGCCCCGGCTCGCCGAGGCCCTGACACGGCTGCTCGGGGGCCAGGCGCCCCGGGTGGTCCTCACGCTCCGGCTCCAGGGCGCCTCGGCCGGCGAGCGGACGCGGCTGAGCCTGGTCCTGGTCCGCGACGGCGAGCAGCCACCGCTGGTGCTTCATCAGCTCGAGGACGCCCCGCCCGATCCCGATCCGGGCGCCGGCGCCGGCGGGGCGCCCCAGGACGAGGCGTGGTACCGCCGGATCGTCGAGACGGCCAGCGAGGGGATCTGGGCCCTCGATGCCCGGGGTCTGACGACCTTCGCCAACCAGCGGCTGGCGGCGATGCTCGGCTTGCCGCTGGAGGCGGTGCTGGGCCGGCACGTCTTCGACTTCATGGACGAGTCGGCGCGGCCCGAGGCCGAGCAGCTCCTGGAGCGCCGGCGGCGCGGGGTCGTCGAGTCGCACGAGTTCCGGTTCCGCGACGCCGCGGGTCGGGCCGTGCACACCTTGCTCTCGACGACCCCGCTGACCGACCCCGAGGGCCGCTACGCCGGGGCGCTGGCCCTGGTCACCGACATCAGCGCCCGGGTCCGGGCCGAGCAGGCGGCGCGGGCCGCGGCCGAGCGGCTCGAGAACCTGACGCGGAACCTCGACGGCGGCCTGCTCTACCGGGCGCTCACGCCGCCCGGGGAGCCGATGCGGTTCGAGTGGATCAGCGGCAGCGTCGAGCGGCTCCTGGGCGTCCGCGCCGAGGCGGCCATGGCCGACGCCCACGCGATCCTGGACCTGATCCTGCCCGAGGACGACGCCGAGCGGCGGGCCCGGATCGCGACGACCAACCGGGACCTCAGCCCCTTCGATCAGACCGTCCGGGTGCAGACCTCGCACGGCCTGCGCTGGGTACAGCTCCGCTCGACCCCCCAGCGGCAGCCCGACGGCACGGTGGTGCGCGAGGGCCTGGCGCTGGACGTGACCGAGCGCGAGCTGGCCAAGCAGCAGCTGGCGGCCAGCGAGGCCCGGTTCCGCGCCATCAGCGAGGGCGCGCCCCTGGGCATCCTGCTGACCGACCACCGCGACGAGCTGCTCTACGCCAACCCGGCCCTGCTGGCGCTGCTGGGCCGCGAGCCGGCCGAGCTGAGGGGCACCGGCTGGCGGGCGTGGATCCCCGACGTGCCGGCGGCCGACGCGGCGCCCAACGCGCCGGACGAGCCGGTCCTGATCGTGCGGGGCGACGGCCGGCGGCTCTGGTGCCGGCGGCACACCGCCGTGGTCTCCGACGGCTCGGAGCGACCCGGCCGGGTCACGCTCCTGACCGACGTGACCGCCGAGCGTGCCGCGGCCGAGGCCCTGGCCGACGACCACGGCCGGCTCCACCAGGTCCTGGGCGCCGTGGCCGAGCGGGTCTGGGACTGGGACCTCCGCACCGACACCGTCGAGGTCGGCACCCACCTGCTCGACCTCAAGCCGACGCTCACCCACCCGCGCTGGAGCTACAGCGAGTGGTCGGGGCGGATCCACGCCGAGGACCGCGCCGGCACGCTCGCCGCGCTCGAGGCTCACCTCCACGGCACCACGCCGGTCTACCGCGCCGAGTACCGCCTGCGGCTGCCCGACGGCCAGTGGGTCTGGTACCTCGACGCCGGCCGGGTGGTGGAGCGTGACGGCGGGGGCCAGCCGCTGCGGATGATCGGGGCGATGCAGAACATCCAGGCCCGCAAGCAGGCCGAGGCGGCCCTGGCCGAGGCCGAGCTGCGGCTGGACCTGGCCGTGCGGGGCTCGAACGTCGGCATCTGGGACTGGAACATCGCCCGCCAGTCGATCTACCGCTCCGACGCGCTCAAGGCCCAGCTCGGGTACGAGCCCCATGAGTGGGACGACCGGCTCGACCCCTGGTTCCAGGCGATGCACCCCGAGGACCGGGCCCGCAACGCCGCCCAGGTGCAGGACCTGCTGGAGGGGCGGACCTCGGTGCTCGAGAGCGAGGACCGGATCCGGCACCGCGACGGCACCTACCGCCGGATCCTGAGCCGTGGCCAGATGATCCGCGACGCCACCGGCCGGCCCGTGCGGATGGTCGGCGTCCAGATCGACCTGACCGACCTCCGCGCCGCCGAGGAGGGGCTCCACGAGTCGATCCGCTTCACCAGCTCGCTGCTGGACTCGGTCGAGGAGGCGATCGTGGTCGTCGACGAGGCGGGCCTGATCCTCTCGCACAACGACCGCTGGAGCCGGCTGGCCCCGGTGACCGATCGGGGCCGGTCGCTGAGCGTGGGCGACCCCCTGCTGGCCGCCTGCGACCGGTCGACCGCGGCCGGCGCCGAGGCCCCGGCGGTCCTGGCCCACGGCCTGCGGGCCGTGCTCGCCGAGGGCCGCCCGCAGTTCCAGGCCGAGGTCGCCGACGGCTCCGGGCCCGACGCCCGCTGGCTCCTGGTCCGGGTCGTGCCGTTCCGCGGCGAGGGGCCCCGCCGCGCCGTGGTCGTGCTGGTCGAGATCACCGAGCAGAAGCGGGCGGCGCTGGCCATCGAGCAGGCCCGCCGCGCCGCCGAGCGGTCGGACCAGGCCAAGGGGCAGTTCCTGGCCAACATGAGCCACGAGCTCCGCACGCCGCTGGTGGGCCTGATCGGCCTGATCGACCTCGTCGGCGAGGCCACGACCCCGGCCGCCGCCGAGACGCTCGACGCGGCCCGCCGCAACGCCGCCGCGCTCATGAGCCTGCTCGACGGCATCCTCGAGATGGCCAAGCTCGAGGCCGGCAAGATCGAGCCCCACCGGCTGGCCTTCGACCCCGGCGCCCTGGTCGAGGACATCACCGAGCTGTTCGCCCACCAGGCGCGGCAGCAGGGCCTGGAGCTCTGCTGTCATGTGCCGCCCGAGGTCCCGGCCGAGCTGGTCGGCGACCCGATGCGGATCCGGCAGGTGCTGGCCAACCTCGTCGGTAACGCCGTCAAGTTCACCCGCGCCGGCAGCGTCGCCGTCGGCCTGCACCTGACCCGCGCCCCGGGCCCCGGCCGGCGCGGCCTCCGGCTGGAGGTCCGCGACACCGGCATCGGGATCGCGCCCGAGAGCCAGGAGGCGATCTTCGAGAGCTTCACCCAGGTCGAGGCCGACACCGCCAGGCGCTACGAGGGAGCCGGCCTGGGCCTGGCCATCTGCCGCGAGCTGGTCACCCTGATGGGCGGCCGGCTCGGCCTGGAGAGCCGCCCCGGCGTCGGCAGCTGCTTCTGGTTCGAGCTGGAACTCGACGAGCCAGTCCCGGCCCCGGCCACCGTGCCACCGACCGCCGCCGGCCTGGCCCTGGCCGGCCGTCGCGTGCTGCTGGTCGAGGCGGCCGCCGCCACCCGCGCCGTGGTCCGCGACTACCTGACCGCCGCCGGCGCCCGGGTCGTCGAGGCCGCCGACGTCACCGCCGTTCGCGGCCACCTGCCCGGCGGCCCCGA
>CAZUZD010000399.1:0-5375 GCA_964624465.1 uncultured Isosphaeraceae bacterium | reverse complement strand
CGGCGAAGGTCGGCCAGCGGCCGCCCCGCTCGGGCGCCGGGGCGAAGTCGTCGTCGGCCAGGGCCCGGCCCGTCACGGCCGCCAGCGCGCCGTCGCGGCCGGCCAGCCGCCCCCTGGCGTCGGGGTAGTCGGCCGCCAGGTTCTCCAGCTCGGCCGGGCCGGGGCGGTCGATCCCCAGCGCGGCGCGGCAGAGCAGCTTCTTGGCCGCGACCCGGCCCAGGTCGACGTCCGCGTCGGGGTGCACCAGGGCGTTCAGGTCGTCGAGGCTGTCGGGCACCAGCAGGCGATAGGCGTCCAAGGCCTCGGCGAACCGGCCGCGGCGGAAGGCCAGGTCGCCCAGCGCATTGGCCGCGTCGTCGCCGCGGGCCGAGCCGAAGTACGTCTCGACGACCTGCCGCAGCGCGGCCTCGTCGCCGGCCTCCAGGCCCCGGCGGTACAGGGCCTCGGCCCTGGCATCGACCCGGCGGCGGTACAGGACGCGGGCCTCGGGCGGCAACCCGGCCAGCAGCCGCTGGCAGTGCCGGCGGGCCTCGACGAACAGCAGCGACTCGCCGCGAGGGTCGGCCGCCGCGTCGGTCCGGGGGACCTGGGCCACGGCGTCGCCGTGCTGGTCGATCACCTTCTGGTACAGGTCCAGGGCCTCGCCCCACTGGCCGGCCCGCACCTGCGCGGCCGCGTTCCGCAGCAGCGTCTCGGCGGCGAAGCTCGAATCGGGGTGGAATGTCGAGGACGGCCGCACCCCGATCGCCCCGGGGCCGGGGCCGGGCACCTGGCCCCTCGCCGTCGCTGGTCCGACCAGGGCACTCGCCCAGGCCAGGCCGAGGCTCACGCCACCCAGGGCCAGGATCGACGTCGCGATCCGTCGCGCTGCGGGGTTGCTCATGGCTCGGACACCTCCCTGCCGGAACGGATCGGTCTGGATCGCCCCGCCACGCCGGTCGGCTCGCCCCCGCGAAGGGGCCACCCCGGGCTCCATCACCGGCCCAGGAGCCCGACCTCCCCGCGCCGCGGAGAGATCCAGCTCCACCGTTATGAGCCCCCGGCTTCTATCCGGCAACAGGAACTGGAAAATGAAGCACTATTGGAAAATCGAATACTGCGCGGTGCAGAGGGGTCCGCGGCGGACCGGCGGCGGGTGGCCTGGAGGGGGATGGGAGTGTGAAGGACGGGTGAAGCCGACCGGGGGCAAACCCGGTGCCATGTCCAATTTTTCGTCAACAACGGCTCCACGGCAAGGAGGCAGCCCCCGCGGCTGGCAGTTCCTGCCACCGAATTGGGCAAAAAGTGCCAGGGGTGGGCCACCTGGGGGCGCTGCGACCGGGTCACGGGCGGGCGGCGAGGCGACGGCCCAGGATCAGGACCAGAGACGAGGCAGCCGCCAGCGTCAGGCCCCGGGCGAGGCCCAGGCCCCCGAGGGCGAGGCCGCCCAGGCCCAGCAGCAGGCCCAGAGTGCCCAGCCGCCCCAGCAGCCGGGCCAGGGCGTGGCGGCGGCTCAGTCGAGGGTCAGGGCGGGTCATCCGGGTCGCGACCGCGGGCGCCAGACGATCTCGGAGCGGTGGGGGCACTTGCAGCGCCAGACGCCGGCCTTGGGGCGGCGCTGGCGGAGGTGCACGCGGCCGCAGCCGCCGCAGGTCGCCTCCCAGGTGGCGGCGGCCTCGATCGTCAGCGGCACCACGGGCGCGCGGGCGGGGTCGCCCTGGTAGGCGAAGGTCAGGCCCGCGCGGGCCGGGCAGCGGCAGCGGTAGCCGGTCAGGCTGGCGGGGCGGCGGTACAGGTGCAGGGTCCGGCCGCACGCCGGGCAGACCGCCTGCCAGTCGCCCGGGAGCGTCACCGTCTCGGTCGAGGTGTCGCAGGCGCGCGGCGTGGCCCCCAGGCGGGCGGCGATCCGCTGCCAGGCCGGCCCGTGGCCGGCGCCCGGCCCGGCCAGGGCGTGGGCGATCTCGTGCCGCAGCGTGTCGAGCACCGACTCCCGCGGGCTCAGCCGGGCGTAGGCCTCGGCCACCTCGATCTGCTGGAGCCGGTACTTGCACGCCCCCAGCCGGCGCTTGGTCCGCGCCAGCACGAACGTCCAGCCGTGCAGCCCCTGCGCCGCCAGTTCCCGGCGCGCGATCGCCACCAGCTCCTCAGGATCCATCCCCGGCATGCTCCCCGACGGGACCTCGATCGTCTGGCTCCGGCGCACAACGACCCGACGGCCCCCCGATGATGGGGGGGCCGGCGGGGCGTCGTGAGGGAGCGGTGGAGTGGGTCAGTTCTTGATCTTGGTCGGGTCGAGCTTGATCTCGCCCAGGTCGATGACGTCGCCGGCCTTGACGGTGACCTCGAGGCCCTTCGAGCCGCCCTCGGTGACGTAGCCGGCCTTGCGCTGCCAGACGATCAGGTTCTGCTTGCCGGCGGGCACGCCCTTGATCTCGAACGAGCCGTCCGCGCCGGTGACGGCGAAGAACGGGTGGTCGAAGACCATGAGGTTGCCCTTCATCCAGGGGTGGATGTCGCAGGTCAGGTTCACCGGGCGCTTCTCGGCGACGAGCTTCTTCTTGGAGCTGCCGTTGGGGCCGAGGGCGAAGTTGGCGTTGTTGGTGAAGCCGGTGTAGTGGACGTTGTGGCCGGCCGGGTCGCTGGACTTGAAGTTGATCGTCTGGTCCTTGTGCGCGGCGGTGCTGTAGGGCACGTACTCGCAGTTGACCTGGTCGATCACGACCTCGGGGCTCGCCTTGAGCAGGGCCTTCTCGGCCTCGGGGTTCTTGCCCTTGGGGCTGGGCAGGAAGGCGAAGGCCTGGCCGACGCCCTTGGTCTTCTCGTCGACGACCAGGTCGGTGTCGAAGAGCGGGACCTTGGCGCAGACCTCGGGGTCCTTCTTCTTGTTGTCGGTGATCTCCTTGCGCTTGGGCGCCTCGGCGCCGCCCCAGACCAGCCGGCCCTTGATGGTGCCGAAGCCGGCCTGCGGCGCGGCGGCCGTCGGGGCCGGGGCCGGGGCGGTGGCGGGCGAGCCGGCGGTGGCGGGGCTGGGGCTGGCGTTCAGCAGGCCCAGGGCCACGACGCCCAGCACGGTGGCGCCGGCGGCGCCGGCACGCGACAGCAGCGGGTTGACACGCTTCATCAGCGATGCGACCTCGTGTTAACAGGCCAAAATGGGGAGAGAGGCGGGCTCATCCGGGCGGGCGGCGCGATCGCAATCGGCCGCCGGGGCGGCACCGCGCCGACTCACGATCTTACCAGGCCCGGCTAGCCCAGGGGAACCGATCCCCCGGCCCCGGAGGCCGTCGTCCTCAGGGCTGCTTGTAGAGAATGCCGTCCTTCATCACGAGCTGGACCTTCCGCAGGGCGCCGATCGACTGCGTCGGGTCCCCCTCGACGGCGATCAGGTCGGCCAGCAGCCCTGGCGTCACGGCGCCCAGCTTCGCGTCCAGGTGCAGGGCCTTCGCGGCCACGGTGGTGGCGGCCTGGAGGGCCTGGGTCGGGCTCAGGCCGTGCTCGACGAGCAGCTCCAGCTCGCGGGCCCCGTCGCCGTGGCGGAACACGCCGAGGTCGCTGCCGTTGACGATCCACACGCCGGCCTCGCGGGCCAGCCGGAAGCTCTCGCGCTTGGCCTTGAGCCGCGAGCCGCCGGCGCTGCCGGGGTCGGCGTCGCCGAAGTACTTCGCGTAGGCCTCGACGGCGGCCAGCGTGGGGCAGAACCCGACCCCCTTCTGGGCCATCAGGCGGAAGACCTCGGCGTCGCCGCCGTCGCCGTGCTCGATCGTCGCCACCCCCGCCTGCACGGCCCGGAGCATCCCCTCCTTCGACTGCGCATGGGCCACCACCGACACGCCGGCGTCCCGCGCCGTGGCGACGATCAGTTGCAGCTCCGCCAGCGAGAACGCGGGCTTGGCCCCCGGGCCGGCGCCGTGGGGCGTGTCGGCGTAGACCTTGATCCAGTCGGCCCCGGCGCGGATCTGGGCGCGGACGACCCGGCGGAGGTCGTCGCCGCTGGCCTCCTCGGCGCCCTGGGGAATGGCGTGCTCGGGGGCGAAGGCCCGGGGCGCGTAGCTGCCGGTGGCCACGATGGCGCGGGTGGTCACCAGCAGGCGGGGCCCGGGGATGATCCCCTTCTCGATCGCCGACTTGATCCCGACGTCGGCGAACCCGGCGCCCTCGGTGCCCAGGTCGCGCAGGGTCGTGAAGCCGCTCAGCAGGTCGGACCGCGCGTGGACCGTCGCCCGCGCGATCCGCTCGGCCAGGGGCTCCTTGAGGACCTGATCATCCCAGGGCGTCTCGTCATACGGGTGCAGCAGCAGGTGCGAGTGGGCCTCGATCAGGCCCGGCAACAGCGTCGTGCCCGGCAGGTCGATCACCCGGGCCCCGGCCGGGACCGCCAGCTCGCCGACCGGCCCCACCGCCGCGATCCGGTTCCCCTGCACCAGCACGGCCCAGCCCGCGCGGGGGGCGTCGGCCGTGCCGTCGTAGACGCGGTCGGGCTTCAGCAGGATCGCGTCCTCGGCCCGCACCGCCGTGGTGACGGCCAGAGCGATCCCGAACCAGAACCCCAGGCGGCTTCGCATGTCGTGAGTTCCTGAACCAGGACGGGTCCGTCAACTTCCTCGGAGGAACCGGCCGCGATTCCACCAGCAGGGGCCGGTCACTTGACCTTGCCGGCCTCGACCGTGAAGTCGCGGCTGGTGGTGCCGCCGGCCTCGATGACGAGCTCCTCGCCGGTGGCGGGCGTGAGCAGGTTGGTCGCCTCGGTCCAGACGACGACCTTCTGGGGGCCGGCCGGCACGTCTTTCAGCTCGAACTCGCCCTGGGCGTTGGTCACGACGAAGTACGGGTTGTCGAGCGTGAGCCAGTACCCCTTCATCCAGGGGTGGATGTCGCAGACCACCGGCATCGGGCGGTTGTCGGCCGCCTTGATCTCCAGCGGCGTGGTGCTGCCGGCCTGCAGGCCCTGGTTGAAGTTCGTGTTCTTGAGCAGGAGGTGGATGTTGTGGCCGGCCTTGTCGCTGGAGCGGAGCCGGACCGTGTTGCCCTGCATGACGGCCAGCACGTGCGGCACGAAGGCGCAGTTCTTCTGGTCGAACTCGACCGGGCTGGCCAGCGCCCGCGACTTCGCCTCGGGGTTCACCGCCGTCGGCTTCGGCAGGTAGACCAGGGCCCAGCGCACGCCCCTGGTGGCCGGGTCGACGACCAGCTTCTCCGACGGGACGGCGCCGGCGGCCGTGCAGATCTCGGCGTCCTTGAACTTCGCCGCCTCGGCCCCCGCCGGCACCAGCGGCGCCAGCTCGGGCACGTCGCCGGCGAAGACGATCCGCCCCTTGAGCGTGCCCCAGCCGGCCGCGGCTGGCGTCGGCGCCGCGGGCATCGGCTCGGCCGGCGCGGGAGCGGCCGGGGTCGCGGCG
>CAZUZD010000398.1:0-5383 GCA_964624465.1 uncultured Isosphaeraceae bacterium | reverse complement strand
GGTCCTGCACCTGCTGGGCATCGACCACGAGCGCCTGACCCACTACCACAACGGCATCCGCCGCCGCCTCACCAACGTGCACGGCTCGGTCGTCCGCGGCGTGCTCGCCTGATCCCTGGCCCGATCGTGCGGGCGTTGCGACAATCCGGTGAGAACCCTCGCGATGCCCGGCCCCGCACTCCACTCTCCAATCGCCCTCTCCCTGGAGACTGTCCCCATGTCCGGATCGGATTCGCAGCGTCTGTCGCGTCGCACCTGGTTGCAGTCGGCCACCGCGCTGGGCGCCGCCGGAGCCCTCGGGGCCCCGGCCGGCCTCGGCCTGGCCACGGCTTCGCCCATCGCTGGCCGGGCCCGCAAGGGGCGATTGAACCAGTCGCTCTGCCGGTGGTGCTACAGCAAGGTCTCGCTGGAGGACCTGTGCAGCGCCGCCACCCGGCTGGGCCTGGTGGGGATCGACCTGCTGCACACGCCCGAGGACTTCGCCACGCTCAAGAAGCACGGCCTGGTCTGCACCATGGTCAACTCGTTCCCGCTCTCCGACGGCCTCTGCGACCCGAAGTTCCGCGACTCGAACCTCAAGGCGATGAACGCCGCGATCGAGGCCACCGCGAAGGAGGGCTGGAAGAACGTCATCTGCTTCAGCGGCAACGCCCGCGGCATCGACCGCGAGACCGGCATGAAGAACTGCGTGACGGCGCTCAAGGAGATCGTCCCGGTCGCCGAGAAGGCGGGCATCCTCCTCCAGATGGAGCTGCTCAACTCCAAGGTCGATCACAAGGACTACATGTGCGACAACACGACCTGGGGTGTGGAGCTGGTCAAGCGGGTGGGCTCCGACAACTTCAAGCTGCTCTATGACATCTACCACATGCAGATCATGGAGGGGGACGTGATCCGCACCATCGAGCGCGATCACGCCGCCTTCGGCCACTACCACACCGGCGGCAACCCCGGCCGCCACGAGATCGACTCCGCCCAGGAGCTGAACTACCCCGCCATCGCGAAGGCCATCGCCGACACCGGCTACCAGGGCTACTTCGCCCACGAGTTCATCCCCGTCCGCGACCCCCTCACCAGCCTGGCCGAGGCCGTCGAGATCTGCACCGTCTGACCCATTTTCCTAGGGCGGATCAGCGCAGCGTCATCCGCCGCGCCCGGAGGGGAGGCCGTTCGATTGGCCCATCGGGCTGGTCGGGCGGCTGGCTTCCAGGCCGTCACGGTGGATTGCGCTCCCGCTTCCACCCGACATCCGAGTGTTCTTTTGTAGGGTGGATCAGCCGCAGGATGCGGCGCAATCCACCACGCCAGAACCCGGGCCACCGACCCGTCGCGGCGGATGACGCCGCGCTGATCCGCCCTACGAATCCGGATAGATTCTCAGCGCCTCCGACCCGTGGCATCGGCTGGCTTGTGGTCCCTGAACTCCAGCGACGCCGGACCGGAGCTAGCCGGCGAGCACGCCGGGGATGACATGCCCGTGGACGTCGGTGAGGCGGCGGTCGATGCCGTTGTGGCGGACGGCGAGGCGGGTGTGGTCGAGGCCGAGCAGGTGCAGGATGGTGGCGTGGACGTCGTAGGTGGTGTGGCCACCGTCGGCGACCTTCCAGCCCCACTCGTCGCTGGCGCCGACCGAGACGCCGGGGCGAACGCCGGCGCCGGCGAGCCAGGCGATGGAGGTGCCGCCGTTGTGGTCGCGGCCGGTGGCCCCCTGGGTGAACGGCATCCGGCCGAACTCGGTCGAGCAGACGACCAGGGTGTCGTCGAGCAGGCCGCGGGCCTTCAGGTCCACCAGCAGGCCGGCGGTGGGGCGGTCGATCGAGCGGGCGATCTTCGGCAGCTCGGTGAGGATGTCGGAGTGGTTGTCCCAGTTGTTCGACGGGCCGCCGGCGCCGCTCCACACCTGGACGAACCGGACGTCGCGCTCGACCAGGCGGCGGGCCAGCAGCAGTCGGCGGCCGAAGTCGGCGGTCTCGGGCTCGTCGAGGCCGTAGAGGGACCGGGTGGCGGGCGACTCGCCGGCGAGGTCGAGGACCTCGGGCGCGGCCAGCTGCATGCGGGCGGCCAGCTCGTAGGAGGCGATCCGCGCGTCGAGCCTCGGGTCGTCGGGCCGCTCGGCGGCGTGGCGGCGATTCTGGCGGGCGAGTAACGCCAGGCCCTCGGCCGCGCCGGCGGGGTCGAGGCCGGGGCGCGGCTCGGCGGGGTTCAGGTCGGGCACGGGCTCGGCGGCGCCGGCGTCGAGCACC
This sequence comes from uncultured Isosphaeraceae bacterium, assembly GCA_964624465.1. Lineage (GTDB taxonomy): Bacteria > Planctomycetota > Planctomycetia > Isosphaerales > Isosphaeraceae > CAZUZD01. The sequence continues at coordinate 3,140 of CAZUZD010000398.1, read as the reverse complement.
GTGCCGGCGTTGGAGAGCGGCAGGAACCCGGCGGTGAAGTTACCGCGGCCGTTGTACGGCAGGCCGCGCGGGTCGGGCAGCACGACGAACGTCGGCAGGTTGTCGGTCATCGAGCCCAGGCCGTACGAGACCCACGAGCCCAGGCAGGGGAACCCCGGCAGCAGGAACCCGGTGTTCATGAGGTAGCTGGCCGGCCCGTGCACGTTTGAGCGCGAGGCGACCGCCATCAGGAACGCGATCTCGTCGACCCGCCCGGCCAGGTGCGGGAACACCGAGCTGACCCATCGGCCCGACTCGCCGTGCTGCCGGAACGGGAACGGGCACTTCATGAGCTTGCCCGGGGCGCTCGTCGGGGCCTCGACGTGGCTGCCCGGGTCGAACGTCTCGCCGTGCCGGCGGTCGAGGGTCGGCTTGTGGTCGAAGGTGTCGACCTGGCTCATGCCGCCGTTCAGGAAGATCTGGATCACCCGACGTACCTTCGGCGAGTGATGGACGCCAGGCGCCCCGCCCCCGCCCCCGGGCCGGGGCGCGGCGGTGTCGGTCCCGGCGAGCAGGCGCTCGCGGCCCAGCAGGCTGGCCAGGGCGATGCCCCCCAGGCCGCCGCCGGTGCCCCAGAGGAACGAGCGGCGGTGCAGCGGGTCGTGCGGGCTCATGGCGACGCTCCTGGCCACGCGGGCCGCTCGGGGAACCGGGGGCCGGGTCAGTCGACGAACAGGAACTCGCTGCTGTTGGCGAGCAGTCGCGCGGCGGGCTCCAGGCCGTGGCGGTCGGCGTAGGCGAGCCAGTCGACCCGCTCCTCGGGCGTGGGCGGGCGGAGCAGCACGAGCGCGAAGAGCCGTACGATCCGATCGGCCGGCGTGGTCGCCTCGCGCTCCAGCCGGGCGGCCAGGGCCTCGGCCTGCACGAGCACGAACCGGTTGTGCCGCAGGGCGAGGGCCTGCAAGGGGGTGATCGACTCGGTGCGGCTGGCGGTGAGCTGCGAGGCGTCGGCGGCGTCGAAGCTGCCGAGCATCGGGTCGGGCAGGGTGCGGAAGGCGAACCGGTACACGGTGCGGCGTCCCGAGCCCGGCCCGCGCCAGTCGTATGCCTGGTAATCGACCACCGGCGTGACGTGCACCCCCGGCTTCAGGGAAAACTGCCGCACCGAGGGCCCGCCCATCGTGCGGTCGAGCCGGCCCGAGGCGGCGAGCAGGGCGTCGCGGAGCGACTCGGCGTCGAGCCGCCGCCGGTTCTGGCGCGCCAGCAGCCGGTTGTCGGAATCGACGGCCGCCGCCTGCGGGTGCGGCGCGGAGCTGCGGCGATAGGCGGCCGAGGTCACGATGAGCCGGTGCAGCGCCTTGAGCGAGCCGCCCTGCGCGTCACGGAAGTTCGCGGCCAGCCAGTCGAGCAGCTCGGGGTGGCTGGGGGGCGAGCCCATGCGGCCGAAGTCGTTGGGCGTGTCGACCAGGCCGCGGCCGAAGTGGTGGTGCCAGGCGCGGTTGACGATCGAGCGCCAGGTGAGCCCGTTCCTCGGGTCGACGAGCCACCCGGCCAGCGCGGCGCGGCGGGCCGACTCCGGGGCGTCGGCGGGCAGGTCGAACCGGCCGGGGCGCCCGGGCAGGCAGGCCAGCGTCCCAGGCGCTGCCTCGGCGCCCGGCTGGCCGATCTCGCCGCGGCGCAGCACCCGCACGGTGCGGGGCGTGGGGGACGGCTTGTGGCTGCCGTCGGGCTCGAACCGGCTCGTGCCGCAGTAGACCAGCAGCGGCGGGGGCAGCGCGGCCCGGCGCGCGGCCAGTCGACCCGTCAGCACGTGCGCCGCGAGGGCGAGCCGACCGGCCTCGGTGCGGTCGGCGGCGGGCGTCCGCACGATCGCGACGAGGTCGTCGGAGAGCACGGCCGTCGAGATCGGCCGCGCGGCGGTGGTCGTCGCCAGGCGGAACCGGCCGATGGGGTGCTGCACCGGGTACGTCTGCCGCAGCACGACCTTGAGGGTCACGCCGGGCCCACCGACGTCCTCGGCCAGCTCGAACACGGCGTGGTGCGGCTGGCCCTCGGCGGGGTGGATGCCCCAGGCGGATTGAGGGTTGCCGTCGAGGGCGCCGGCGATGCCCCAGTCCTGCTGGTTGAAGTCGGCCGCCGCCGACGCGATCGCGACCCGGCGCTCGATGCCGTCGCGGACGGTATACACCTCGAACTCGGTCAGGTGCAGGTTGCCGTTGGCGTTGCGCCCGGGCCCTCGCGAGGGGAGCCGGTCGTCGGGGATCACCTCCAGCCGGATCGCCGTCACCCCGGGCGTCTCGAGCGGGGCGGTGACGGTGTACGTCTCGGCGTCGGGCCGGGGGCCGGTGGCGAGCGTCGAGCCGTCGGGCTGGGGCTCGAAGGTGGTGCCGTGCTCGGCGGCGACTGCCGCCCGGTCCAGCACCGACCAGGCGACGAGCCGGCCCGATTGCTCGGCCTCCCACGCGGCGACCTCGGCCAGCGTCTCGGGGGCCAGCAGCAGCGCGGGGTCGCGGCGGTCGAGCCGGGCCTGGAGCCGGTCGAGCTCGGCGCGACGGCCGGCGACGGCGGGGTCGGGATCGAAGGGGCGGTTGCCGCGGTCGATGCCGGCGAAGACGGCCTGGAGGGCGTAGTAGTCGGTCTGCGCGATCGGGTCGAACTTGTGGTCGTGGCAGCGGGCGCAGTGGACGGTGGTGCTGGCGACCGTGGACAGGACGGTCGACACCACGTCGTCGCGGTCGAGGTACTGACCGATGACCCGATCGATGCTGTCCTCGCGGATGTCGCGCAGCGAGCTCTCGTCCCAGGGCCCGGCGGCCAGCATGCCGAGCGCGGGGGTCAGCTCGGGCCGGTCGGGGAACAGGGCGTCGGCGGCGACTTGCTCGGCGATGAAGCGGGCATACGGGATGTCGGCATTGAAGCTGCCGATCAGGTAGTCGCGGTAGCGCCAGGCGTGCTCGCGGACCCGGTCCTGGTCGTGGCCGTGGGTCTCGGCGAAGTGCACGGCGTCCATCCAGTGCCGCGCCCAGCGCTCGCCGTGGGCGGGGCTGGCGAGCAGGCGGTCGACGAGCCGCTCGTAGGCGTCGGGCTGCGCATCGGCCTCGAAGGCGTCGACCTGTTCGGGCGTCGGCGGCAGGCCGGTCAGGTCGACGCTCAGGCGGCGG
>CAZUZD010000397.1:0-5387 GCA_964624465.1 uncultured Isosphaeraceae bacterium | reverse complement strand
CGATCGAGAGCCGGCACTGGAGGCGGCAGCCGTCGTCGAGGGCCAGGGTGATCGTGGGCTCGAAGTTCACCACCTGGCTGCCGGGCAGCTCCAGCAGCGACTCCAGGCCGGGCCCGACGCCGAGCGCCTCGGCGACGACGTCGTCGTGGTTGCCGGGGTAGTCGAAGTCGAAGCCGTACATGACGTCGAGGGCCTCGCAGTCCAGCGTGCTGAGGGTCAGCAGGTGGGGGGCGACCTCGAGGACCAGTTCGTGCTGGCGGTAGGCCGAGTCGAGGGTCTCGGGGTTGACCTGGCCCGAGCAGAGCCGCTTGGGCTCGATGGCCAGCCAGCGGTGCGAGGGCTGCTCCTTGTCCCCCTCCAGCACCAGGTCGCCGCTCTCGCGGGTGTAGAAATTGGTGAGCTCGGGGTACGCCTTCTTCATCTGCTCGAAGTAGTGCAGCACCGTGTCGCGCGCCGTCGGCAGCGCCAGCTCGGTGTTCAGGTTCAGGTTGACGAAGAAGTCGTCCGAGTCGGCGAAGGGGCGCGTCATCCGGGTTCGATCCTGCGGGCCACTCGGGTGGGACCGGGCGGGCGGGCCAGTTCCGCGCGCTGCGGTCCCAGGGGTGGAGGGTTCCAGCTCCGTCGGGGCGCCCCCGGCGACCGGGCCGCCGGGCGGGCGCGGGTGCCAGGGGGCGGGTTCGATGATACCATAAGGTCCGGGACGCCGGCCGCTCGGGTCGCGCGCCCGGGCGGCGGGCCGGCCGAGGCCGCGGAAACCGTGATGCCATTCGCATGAAGGTCTTCCTGCTCCGGATCGACGACCGACGTCACGCCTTCTTCGCGCCGGCGCCCGAGGTGCTCGCCACGGCCGACGAGCCGCCCGACGACCGGAGCTGGTCGGGGGCCCTGGCGCGCCGGGCCCGGCGGGCGCAGGCGTCCATCGAGCGCGGCCCGGGGTGGGCCGCGCGCGGCACCCCGCCGGTCTGGGACTGGCTCCAGCGGTTCGTGGCCCCCGACGAGCCGCTCCTGCGCGGGCTCCGGCACGTCGATTCGGTGAGCCTGCACCACCCCGCCACCATGGACCCGCAGGCGGCGGCGACCGCCTGGCGGGCGTACCTGGCCGGCCGGCGGCGGCATCACCTGTTCTGGGCCTCGGTCGACCTGCTGCTCGGCCCCCTGGCGGTCCTGGTGCTCACCCCCTTGCCCGGGCCCAACGTCATCGGATACTGGTTCGTCTACCGCGCGGCCTGCCACGCCGCCGCCCTGATCGGCGTCCGCCGCGCCGGCCACCGCGCCGTCCGCACCGTGCTCGAGCCGACCGAGGCCCTCGACGCCCCCCTGGCCGGGGCCGACCGGGGCGCCCGCGACGCCCTGAGCCGCGGCTGTGGCCTGGACGGCCTGGACGTCTTCCTGGTACGGATCGGGGTCACCCCGCCCGACGACCCGGAGGCCCCGGGGCCCGAGGCGGACCCCAGCGCCCCCGGCGGAGCCACCGGCCGATGCGAGTCCTGACCTACAACATCCACAAGGGCATCGGGGGCCGCGACCGCCAGTACCGGATCGAGCGGATCATCGGCGTCCTCCAGGCCTGCCAGCCCGACCTGATCTGCCTCCAGGAGGTCGACCGCAACGTCAAGCGCTCGGACTTCCACGACCAGCCCAGCGAGCTGGCCGAGGCCCTGCGCCTCGAGGCCAACCTCTACCAGCTCAACGTCAAGGTCCAGACCGGCGGCTACGGCAACCTCCTGCTCTCCCGCTGGCCGTTCCGCGACAAGCACCAGCTCAGCCTCCGCCGCTCCTGGCGCAAGCCACGGGGGGCCCAGCTCGTCGTGGTCGACACCCCCGAGGGCCTGCTGCACCTGGTCAACTGGCACCTGGGCCTGGCCGAGGCCGAGCGGCACTGGCAGGTGCGGCTCCTGCTGGAGCACGAGATCTTCCGCCGCTCGGAGCACCTGCCCACCCTGATCGTCGGCGACTTCAACGACTGGCGCAACACCCTGGCCGACGGGCCCTTCCGGCGCCACGGCTTCGCGCAGGCCACCGCGCCCATCGACCGGTTCCGCTCGTTCCCGGCCTACCTGCCGGTGGCCGCGCTCGACAAGGCGTTCCACCGGGGCCCGGTGGCCATCACCCGCGCCCGGGTCGTGCGCAACCGCCTGGCCCGCGTCGCCTCCGACCACCTGCCCCTGATCCTCGACTTCCACCTGCACGACCACCGCCCCACCGCCCGCTCCCGGGCCCTCGCCACCCCCACGGCCCCCTGACGTCGGGCCCATTTCGGGCAAATCGGGCGCAGGCCGGCCGGTTTCGTCGCCGATTCCAGTTCAGGGCGACCCGGGCGTCTGGGACGGCGGAGGCGAGCGAACGGTGCCACGGCGGATCACACAGCGCTGGATCGGCGGCAGCCTGATCGGCCTGGGGCTGGCACTCGGCCTGGTCCGCAGCGGCCTCGTGCTGCCGACCGCCCCCGAGTCCCCGACCGCCCCGGCCGTGGGGCCGGCCGCCGCGACGACGGGCGCGGCCACGGCGGCGGTGCGGGCGGTGGCCGAGCTGCAGCAGCAGCGGCTGGCGCTGATGCACGACGTCGCCCGCGCCAAGTGGAACGCCGGCCGACCGGCGCTCGACCCCGAGCGCGAGCGGGCCTCGCTGGCCGCGCTGGTGCAGCAGGGGGCGGCGCTGGGGCTGCCGGCCGACCGCATCCGCCGCTTCTTCGAGGCCCAGTTCGCCGCCGCCCGCCTGATCCAGCAGGCCGACCTCGACGCCTGGCGGGCCGCCGGCCGGGGCCCGTTCCCCGACGCCCCCGACCTGGCCGCCGACCTCCGCCCCCGGATCGATCGCCTGAACACCGCGCTGCTGGAGGCCCTCGCCGCCCTGGACCGGCTCGACCCGCCGCCGGGCCCGCGCGACTGGCAGGCCGCCGCCGCGGTCCTCGAGGGCCGCGGGCTCGACGCCGCCGTCCGCGGGGCCGCCCTGGCCCCCTGGCCCACCACGGCCCGCGACCGCTGAATCCCGCCCGGACGCGGCTCGTCCCGGACGGGCCCAGGTTCCGGTTCCGGCCGCCACGACTGACCCGGGCGAGGGCTCCCATGACCATCAGCCGAGCACGCATCTGCCTGCGGATCGGGATCGCGATCGCGGCCGTCATGTCCGGCGCGAGGAGCCTCCCGGCCGCGGCCGAGGAGCCGGCCGCGTTCCCGATCGCCACGCCCGAGAGCCAGGGCGTCGCGACCGCGGCCGTGCGCCGGGTGGCCGACGAGGTGCGGGGGTACGTCCAGGACGGCACGATCGTCGGGGGCGAGCTGCTGATCATCAAGAACCGCAGGACGATCCTGCACGAGGCCTTCGGTGAGCGCGACCGCGAGGCGAAGCGGGTCCTGGAGCGCGGCACGATCTTCAACATCCGCTCCATGACCAAGCCGCTGACGGGCGTCGCCGTGCAGCTGCTGGCCGACGAGGGGAAGCTGCGGCTGGACGATCCCGTGGCGAACTACCTGCCCGGATTCGCCAACGAGAAGTCGCGGGCCATCACGATCGAGCAGCTCCTCCAGCACCGGAGCGGCCTGCCCCTGACGATCCTGACGCTCAGGCTCGACGCGTACCCCGACCTGCAGGCCCAGGCGCAGGCGATCGGGGAGCAGGGGCCGCAGTTCCGGCCGGGGGAGAAGTTCTGGTACTCCGACGCCGGCAGCGACGCCGCCGCGGCCATCGTCGAGCGGATCAGCGGCACGACGATCGACCGCTTCGTCGCGGATCGGATCCTGCGGCCGCTGGGGATGGCCGATTCGTTCTACCTGTCGCGGGCCGACGACCCGCGCAAGGGGCGCGTGGCGAGCCTCTACATCGGCAGCCCGGGAGCGTGGACGCGGTTCTGGACGCCGGACGGCCCCCCCCTGTACCCGTTCGCGTGGGGCTCGCAGACGCTCTACGCCACGCCCGCCGACTATGCCCGCTTCCTCGCGCTCTGGCTGGACGACGGCGTGGTCGGCGGCCGACGGCTGCTCTCGGAGGCGGCGATCGCCCGCATCCTGACCCCCGTGACGCCGATGACCAGCCTCGGCAGCGAGAAGCCGTACCCGTGCGGATTCTTCGGGTGGTCGACGCACTACGGCCAGATGGCCATGCTGTCTGCCCCCGGCGACCATCCGGCCCGGGCGGACGTGCGGGCGATCGGCCACGGCGGTTCGGACGGGACGGCCGCCTGGGCCCTCCCCGCGGAGGACCTGATCGTCTGCTACTTCACCCAGTCGCGGGGCCAGGTCAGCACGATCCGGCTGGAGACGACGATCCAGGAGGCGCTGCTGCGGCCCGAGGGCGCCGGCGCGGTGCCCGACGCGCTGAAACCGCTGATCGGCACCTACACCGGGAACTTCGGCCGGTTCCGGGACGCGCCGTTCCGGGTGGCCTACCGCTGCGGCCAACTGGCCCTCGACATCCCCGGCCAGCTGGTGTATGAGCTGAGGGAGCCCGACCCGGAGGGGCGCCGGGCGTTCGTCCTCAACCCCGGGGCCACGGTCGCATTCCGCAAGGACCCCAGGGGCGAGGTCCGGGCGCTCGTCCTGCAAGAATCCGGTCGGTCCTTCGAGTTGCCGCGGGCCAATCCGGTCGACGACGGCCGGCCGGGCCCGTGAGCGGCAGAAATCGTCGGAGACTGACCCCGGGACGGCTCCCGGGCCGATTCCTACGATAGCAGCAAGTCGGCCGGTCCTCGGGCCGGCGACGATTGGCGCGGTCGCGACGCACCTCGCCCCGGGGATCCTCCCGGGGCCCGCCCGACCGCGCCCGAATCCGGATGGGGAGGAATCCCATGCGTGCCCTTCAAGGAGGGTGGTCGCTCCGCCGTCTGGCCCACGGGGCCCTGGGGCTGGTCGTGATCCTGGCCGGGCTGGACCTGGTCGGCTGCGCCGCCACGCAGCAGGCGCGCTACGTGTATCAGGACGGCGAGTACGGGGTCATCGGCATCCCCGAGAACTCCGACCGCTGGCCCACGTATCACCGTCGCCATGCCGAGGCCCTCATGGAAGCGCACTTCCCCGAGGGGTTCGAGATCGTGCGCGCCGAGGAGGTGGTGGACGGCTCGCGGACCCGCACCCGGCAGGGGACGCGCACCGCGGAGGTGAGCCCGCAACTGCCGCTGGCGGTCGTGCAGGCGGTCAAGGTCGGCGGCTCGCGGAGCACCAGCCAGGCCGACACGACGACCCTGAAGGAGGCGCGGATCATCTACAAGCGGCGGCCGCCGCACGAGATCCCCGACCACGACTTCACCGACCGGCCCACCGAGACCCCAACGCCCTACGTGAACCCCAACGCCGCCGCCCTGGCCGCGGCGGCCGCCCAGCCGCCCCAGGCACCACCCGCACCCGCACCCGCCCGGCCCGATCCGGCCGTCGCGCCGGTCAAGGCGAAGCCCG
>CAZUZD010000396.1:0-5393 GCA_964624465.1 uncultured Isosphaeraceae bacterium | reverse complement strand
CGGCGGCTCGAACACCCAGGGCCGGGCGCTCAAGCGGCTCGACGACTTCGTGGTCGGGCCCGGCACCAAGCTGGCGCACGCCGCGGCCGTCGAGATGGCCCGCTCGGGCGGCACGGTGTTCAGCCCCCTGGTCGTGCACGGCGGCATCGGCCTGGGCAAGACGCACCTGCTCGAGGGGATCGCCGCCGGCCTGCGGGCCGCCCGGCCAGGCCTCAACGTCGTGCACCTGACGGCCGAGGCGTTCACCAACGGCTTCCTCGACGCCCTCCGCGCCGGCAGCCTCTCCAGCTTCCGCGCCAAGTACCGCAACGCCGGGGCGTTGATCCTCGACGACGTGCACTTCCTGGCCGCCAAGCGCTCGACGCAGGACGAGTTCTTGCACACCTTCAACGCCCTGCTCGCCGCCGGCGCCCCGGTGGTGCTCTCGTGCGACCAGCACCCGAGGATGATCGCCAAGCTCACCGACGAGCTGGCGACGCGGTTCCTGGGCGGCATGGTCGTGAAGCTGGAGCCTCCCGACGCCGCCACCCGGCGCGCCATCGTGCAGGCCCGCGCCTCGGCCCGCGGCGTCGCCCTGCCCGAGGCCGTGCTCGCCTACATCGCCGACCACCTCCGCGGCAGCGTCCGCGAGCTGGAGGGCGCCCTCAACAGCCTGATCGCCCATGCCAGCCTCACCGGCCGCAAGCTCGACCTGAACCTGGCCCGCACCGCGCTGCGGGACACGATCCGGCACACGGCGCAGGCCGTGGCCCTCAAGGATGTCGTCCGTGCCGTCTGCGAGCTGTGCCAGGTCGACGCCGAGACGATCCGCTCCGACGGCCGCGCCCGGGCCGTGTCGCAGCCGCGGATGATCGCCATGTTCCTGGCCCGCAAGCACACCGGCTGCGCCTACAGCGAGATCGGCCGCTACTTCGGCGGCCGCAACCACTCGACCGTCATCGCCGCCGAGAAGAAGGTCCAGGGCTGGCTCCAGGACGAGCAGCGCATCGGTCGCCTCGCCGGCTTCGAGACCCTCTCCGACCTCATCGCCGCCGCCGAACGCGCCCTCGGCGCCTGAGCCCGGGTCGCCACCCCCTCGGGTGCTCCCGGAGCTCGACCGGTTGCTCGGAATTCCCCTCGGTCCGAGCTTGCTGGATCCGGGCCCCGCCGGCGGGACCCGGGCACCCCGGCGCTTGTCGTCCGGCAGGGTCGCGTGAGGCGTTGCCAGGGTGCCCGGGTTCCGCAAAGCGGAGCCCGGATCCAGCAGCCCTCGACGGAGGTGCCGTGTGCCGTGGCCTGAGCGTCAGTGTGGCCACGCCGACGATTCGGAGGCGACCGGATCCGGGCCCCGCCGGCGGGACCCGGGCACCCCGTCGCTCGTCGTCTGGCAGGGTCGCATGAGGAGTTGCCGGGGTGCCCGGGTTCCGCAGAGCGGAGCCCGGATCCGCCAGCGTCGACCTGAGCGGAGCGTCGCCACGAGGCGCCGGGGTGCCCGGGTTCCGGCCTCGGAGCCCAGTTCCGCAAGTCACGGGATGCGGCCGCCCTCCGGGCCCTGACCGGCCGATCTGGCTCGGACAACTGTCTGGACTCCGGCGGGGGGGCGGCCTAGGATGCTGATGGCCCTCGCGGCGGCGGGCTCTTCGGGGCGGCCGGCGGTGACGGGCTGTCCCCTCTGGCGGGCGGCCATCCTGGCCGGTCCAGTCGCTGCTCCCAGAACCTGGTGCGATGGAGCCCCCTCTCATGCTCCACTACGTGGCGGAGGACGCCTGGCCGCTGGTGCTGACCTGCGGCGGCGTGGCGGTGCTGGCGCTGATGGCGTTGCAGCTCACGCAGCAGGGCAAGTTCCTGGTCGTCGCCCTGGCGGCCGCCGGCCTGGCGGTGCTGGCGTTCACCGTCGAGGCCCTCTGGGTCACCGACGACGAGCGGATCGGCGACGTGGTCTATGACCTGACCCGCGCCGCCGGCCGCGGCGACGTCGACCGGGTGCTGACCCACCTGGCGCCCGAGGTCGTGCTCTCGCAGGGCCCCGCCCCGCCGGTCGAGCCCCGCACGAAGGCCCCCATCGCCGGCGAGCTGGCCCGGGGCACCGCCGCGCGCGATGCCATCGCCGCCACCCTGCGGGCCACGAAGTTCGACTGGATCGTCGCCAACCGCCTGGAGGCGCACGCCGACGCGGCCGCCGGGGTCGGCACCGCCAGCTTCCGCGTGATCGCCTCGGGCTCGATCGCCGCCACCCATCAGTACAACTTCGCCACCGACGCCGGCGGCTCCGACTGGTCGCTCGGCTTCCGCCAGACCAGCCCCGGCACCTGGCAGGTCACCCGCATCACCGCCGTGCGGCTGCCGTTCAACGCCCAGCTCCCCCTGGTCACCGGAGCCCGCTGACGGCCGCCGCTCCGGTTCGCATCCCGGACCGCCACCCACCCGGCGTCTGCCACCGTCCGCCCGTCCCGGACCTCGCGCCGCTCAACCGCCGAACGCACCGATCCCGAGCGTGGCGGCGGCCGCCCCTGGGCGTCCGGTCCAGCGTCGCGAGCCGGGTTCGAATCAGATCCGGTCCGCAGAGCGTCGTAAGCGGGCGACGGTCCGGAGGAGTCCCTGGGCCTTGAGCGTGGTCAGATACTCCGTCACGGTCCGGGATGGGTTCCTGAGGCTGGCCCGATGGCGCCTGACGGCGGCCTGGACCAGGTCCGGGGCCCGGTCGAGCTGCGTCTGAAGGAATGCGTCGGGGTGCTGGGCTTCGAGGCCGTGGGGAGCCAGCGCGCTCGCAGGAAAATCCCTGAGATTGAACGTGACGATCACGCTGGCTCCGGAGCGAATGGCGGCCGCCAGGACGTGGCGATCGTCGGGATCGGGCAGGGTCAGCGGCGGGATCAGGTCTTCGTAGTCGGTGACCAGCGCGTCCCGCACATGGGCGTCCATCAACTCGCGGGTGCGTCGGAGCTGGGCGGGCGACAGGTCCGGGCGATCGCTCAGCACGTTGCGGATCCACTCGTCATGGATGGCCGGGGACCACTTCGCCCGGTAGAGGTCGGTCAGCGCCAGGTGCATCAGCAGATCGCGCAAGGGGGCGGGGTAGAGGCCGCAGGCGTCGTAGACGACCGTCGGGCCGCTCACCTCAGTAACCCATGCCCAGTTCCTGAGCCTGGGCGGCCAGGGCGTCGAGCGCCTGGAGACGGTCGCGGTCCATGGTCGCCTTGTAGAGCATGACGTCCTGGAACCGGATCCGACGCTGGCGGCCGACTTTGCGATGGGGGATGACGCCCTGCTCGAGCTGATCGATCAGGAACGGCTCCGAGACGTTGAGCAGGTCGGCCGCCTGCTGCATCGTGAGCTCGGCGTGGACCGGCACCACGGTCACCGCGTGGCCCTGCGCCATGTGGATCAGGATCTCGTTCAGCAGCCGCAAGGCCGACGCCGGGATCGAGACCGTCTCCTCGGGCGCCCCCTCGGGCTGCATGCGCACCTGCAACGGCTGCTCCGGCTGGGCGGAGACCGCCCGTGCCAGCCGTCGGCTACTCTCCTGCGCCAGCGCCGCCTCGTCGGGCGTGGGGGCCGTGGCGGGCGGCAGGTCGCCGGGCCGTGTCGGCATGATCGGGGCCCTCCTTCCTCAGGATCCATCCTGGCTCGCAGGCGAACTCGCCGCAGCCGACGAGGCCCTCGATGTCGCGATTGGGCCACGCCCGGGCCCGACGGCTCGTGGTCGACGACCCGCATCGTCCGGGAACCCCACCCCCCGGTCGGGCCAGCCGGGATCGGAGGCCTGGCGGAGGGATCAGGTCTCGAGCGAGTCGGCGGCCGTGTCGGCGGTGATCGGGATGGATTTCCCCTGGATCAGGTTCTTGAGCGCGCCCAGGAACGTGAGGGCGGCGAGGCCGACGAAGGACCAGGCGAGGGCCATGCGCCAGGTCGGGGGCGGGTTGGCCAGGGTGAAGCTCGGGTCGTGGCCGCGCATGAAGGCCTCGATGGCGGGGGCGTCGCTCTCGCGGTCCCAGCCCAGGGACGAGCGGTCGGCGCCGGTGAACTCCAGGTGCAGGACGCGGCGGCGCTTGCGGTTGACCCGCTCCGGGTCGCGGCGGCCGTCGCGGACCGCGTCGTCGACCCGCACGCCGGTGACGCCCGCGATCGTCCTGGTGAAGAACTGGTGGCCGGCGAAGTGGTTGCTGCCGGTGACCCGGAACGAGCCGTCGGCGCTCCGGTCGAGCCGCATCCGGGGCTCGGTGCCCAGCACCACGCTGACGCCGAGGAACGCCACCGCGATCACGGTGATGAACAGGAAGCCGAGCAGGGGTGACCCGGGCGGGCTGGCGGCGGGGTTCGGTCCGGGCAGTGGCACGGGCGGGGTCCTGGGGTGGGGCGATCGTCGCGTCGGGGCACCGCCGGGCGCGGCGTCAGCGCTTCTTGGTCGCGCCCTTCTCCTGCTTGCCGGCCGGGGCGTCGGCGCCCGGAGCGGCGGGGTTGGCATTCGGGGCTGGCGCCGGGGCGGCGGCGGGGCGCGCCGGGGCGTTGCGATTGGCGTTGGCGTTGCCGGCGCCGGCGGGCACGTCCTGGGTGCCGCTGTCGGCGACGAGCTGGATGTCGCCGTAGGGGACGGGTTCGAGCAGGTAGCGCGGCTCCCAGTCGACGGGCCGGCCCTCGAGGGCGCCGGTGAGGAACCGCTCGATCTCGCCGGGGATCTTCGGGACGAACTGCAAGAGCCGGGTGCCGTGCAGGCCCGAGTCGACGTAGGCGACCTTGCCGAGCCGGTGCCGCTCGACGACCGCCTGCGCGGCCCGCGCCGGGCCGATGGCGCGCTCGTCGCGATCGCCGGCGATCACGTACAGGGGGAACCGGGGCGCGATCGGCGGCAGCAGCCGGGCCAGGGCCAGGCCGCGGGCGTCCTCGACCGGAGAGACCAGCACGAGCGGGCCCAGGTCGCTGAGCCGGCCCTCGGTCGAGACCGCCCCGCCGGGGGCGCCCGCCCAGGCGGCGACCAGGTTGGCCGACTCGCCGAGCGCCACCACGCCGAGCTTCGCCAGGTTCAGCTCGCCGCGGTTGTTGCGGTCGACCAGGAACTGGTACACGGCCTGGAGATCGGCGACGCTGGCCCGCCACTCGGCCGGGGCCACCGTGCGGCGGCCGTTGCGGCCGTGGCCGCGGAGGTCGGCCACCACCACGGCGAACCCCTTGGTCTGCAAGTACGCGGCCAGGCTCTTGCCCTTGAGCTCGTCGATCGGCGCGGCGAAGTCGGCGCCCGAGCGGCCCTGGCCGGTCTCGTGCACGAGCAGGACGACCGGCGCGTCGAACGGCTTCTCGGCCGGGTAGTAGTCCAGCGCGATGGCGCCGCTCTCGGGGGCGACCTTGAGCGTGTAGTGGAACGGCCACTTCGGCGGCCCCTGGGGCACCGCCGCGGCCGCCGCCGGTGCGCCTCCGGC
>CAZUZD010000395.1:3084-5425 GCA_964624465.1 uncultured Isosphaeraceae bacterium | reverse complement strand
GGCGCGCCACGGCCGCCCAGGCGGTCGCCGGCAGGCCGGGGCCGCGCAGCAGCAGCGTCGGCGGCGGGGCGAACCGGCGGTCGAGCCGGTGGTCGGGGTTGCTCACCCACTCGATGGCGTCGGGGAACAGCTCCAGGTCGTCCGCCGGCAGCAGCGCCAGGGCCGTCCGCAGCAGGGCCTTGTAGGCGGCGATCGGCAGGTCGAGCCCCTCGGCCAGCGGGCCGAGGGCCGGCAGGCCGGCCAGGAACGCGGCCAGCGGCGCCTCCAGCGCTATCCGGCTCAGCGCCCGGCAGTCGTCGCACTGGTCCAGCGCGATCGGCCCCGGCCCCAGGCACTCGGGCCAGGCGGGCGCCGGGTCGGTGAACCGGGTCCGGGGCGCCGCCTGCTCGCAGAACCGGCAGACCCGCCGCTCGACCCGCCCGATCAGCGCCTGCCGGCCGTCGAGGCCGTACCGCACGGCCAGCTCGTAGTGGCCGGCGAACCAGAGCCCGCGCTCGGCGGCCAGCCAGTCGTCCTGATCCGCGCCAGGCGGGCCCCCCCGCGCCTGCCAGCGGTGGTAGGCGGCCTCGGCGATCGCTCGGGCGGGCGTGGCGTTCGGCATGGTCGGCGTGGACCTCCCCGGGCGCAGGCCCCCACCTCGGGCGAACCGGGCCGATCGCGGGGGGGCGGGGAGAGGGTGCCCGTGGCGATCGTCGCGACGCGGGTTCGAGGGGGCCGGGCCGTCCGCTCGGTTTCCGAGGCGGGTTGGAGTGCGGATTTCAGGAACGCGGGCGGTGCCCGATCCGGGGCGCGGAGCCGACGCCACGGCCGTGGGCCGTGCCGTCCGGAGCGCGTCGGTCCCGGGCGATGGTGCGGGGCGGTGCAGTCCGGTGCGGTCGGGAGCGGCTCGGGTCGCGACCGGCCCGGAGGACCCGGGTGCGGACCGCGACGGCTCCCTGGCGGCAGGTGCTCGCCTCCAAAAGCAAACCCCGGACCCCGGCCGCACCAATCCCCCCGACCGGCAAGAGCCGCCCTCGCGGTTCCGCCACAAGCGGATTCGGAGAATCGCCTTAGGGCCACCAGACCGGATCGGGCCCCGGCCGGCCCGGGAGCGACCGCCGGGGCCCGACGCCCGGCTCGCGGGCGTTGCTGCGCGCGGGGCTGGCAGAGCTGGGGGGTCTGACGATCGGGGGGCGGGCCCGCCCCCGGCTTGCCCGGCGCGCGGGGCGCCCCTAGAACTGAGTGGGGAGCCGCGCCGACCGCCGCCCCCGGGGAGCCCGTCCGCCGATGCCGCTGTGCGCCGCCCTGATCGACCTGCCCGAGGCCCTGATCGTCGCCGCCCTGATCCTCGGGGCCGCCCTGGTCGCCGCCGCCACACGCCTGGCGAGCCGGCCGCTGGCGGTGCACGTGACCCTCGCCACGCCCCCGCCCCCCGGGCCGGCCCCGGCCCCGGCTCCAACTCCGGTGCCCACGGCGATCGTCCCGACCCCGCCGGTCGTGGTCGGGCGGCCGATCTCGCCGGAGGGCCGGCCGGTCGAGCCGTCGGACATCCCGATCGGGCCGTCGCAGCTGCTGGAGGTGGGGGACCGGGTGCTGGGGCTCTCCCAGGGGCGCTGGTACCGGGCCCGGATCATCGAGGTGCTGAGCAAGGACCGCGTCCGGGTCCACTTCCCCGGCTGGGAGGACCGCTGGGACGAGACCCTCACCCGCGCCGAGTTGCAGGTCGACCTGAACGCCTACGACGACGACGAGAACACCTGACCCGCTCGCTCCGCCCGACCGCGACCGTCGGGCGTGGTGCCGACTCCGGGCCGGTCGCGGGAGGGGGGACGCTCATGGCGGTCGACCAGCGGCAGCTCAACGCGCGGGTGGAGGAGGCAGTGCAGGCCCTGGCCCGGCTGCTGCCGCGGCGGATCGCCGGGGTGCGGGTCGAGCCCGTGGGCGACCACCTCGAGATCACGCTCGCCAACCCGTACGATCCCGACCGCTTCCTGGGCGTGAGCACCGGCGACGCCGAGGTGCTCGTCGAGATGGCCGGCATGCACACCCACCACGCCGACTGGGACGGCAACCCCGACGCCGAGGCCCCCGAGGCCGGCCTGGTCGAGGACGCCCTGGTCCGCATCGTCCGGCTCGTCGACGGCGCCGACGTGGCCGTGAGCTACTGGGCCGGCCCCCGAGGCGTCGCCGGCGGCTTCCGCCCGCCCGAGCTCGTCCCCACCGAGTTCGGCCGCTATCCCGAGGTCGACCGCCTCGAGGTCGTCGGCTGGGAACCCTGGGCCGACCAGATCTACCACCGAGCCGACCCTCCAACCCCCGCCGAACCTCCGATCTCGTAGGGCCCGCTGCGCGGACCGTCTGC
>CAZUZD010000395.1:0-2984 GCA_964624465.1 uncultured Isosphaeraceae bacterium | reverse complement strand
GCGGACCGTCTGCGAATTGGTCCGCACAGCGGATCCGACCGGACGATCGACGCTCGACGAGAATCGAACGGTCCGGGAAATCGGCCCGGGTCAGACGCCGTAGAGGGCGCCGTACTTGGAGCGGAGCATGGCGACGAGGGGGCGGTGGTCGGGCGCGCCGCCGGTGACGTGGCGGATCAGGTCGGCGGAGCGGTACCGCTTGCCCTGGTGATGCACGTTGGTGCGGAGCCAGCCCAGCAGGCCCTCGAACTCGCCGCGGGCCAGGGCGCGCGGCAGGTCGGGCATGGCGAGCTGGGCGGCGTCAAAGAGCTGGGCGGCGAAGACGTTGCCCAGGGTGTAGGTCGGGAAGTAGCCGAACAGGCCGGCGCTCCAGTGGATGTCCTGGAGGCAGCCCTCGGCGTCGTTCGCGGGGGTGACGCCCAGGGTCTCCTGGTACTTCTCGGTCCAGGCGCCCGGCAGGTCGCCCACGGGCAGGTCGCCGCCAAGCAGGGCGTGCTCCAGCTCGAACCGCACGATGATGTGCAGGTTGTACGTCACCTCGTCGGCCTGCACCCGGATCAAGGACGGCTCGACGCGGTTGATCGCGAAGTGGAACGTGTCGAGCGCGGTGTCGGCCAGGGCGTCGTGGAAGACGCGGCGGGTGAGCGGGTACGCCCACTCCCAGAACCACCGCGAGCGGCCGACGGCGTTCTCCCAGAGCCGCGACTGGCTCTCGTGCACGCCCAGCGAGACCGATTCTCCCATCGGGGTGCCGTGGTGGCTGGCGTCGAGCCCCTGCTCGTAGAGGCCGTGGCCCACCTCGTGCAGGACGCTGAAGAAGCCGTCGGTGGCGTCGCGGGCGTCGTAGCGGGTCGTGATCCGGCAGTCGCCCGGCCCCATGTCGGTGCAGAACGGGTGCTCGGCCACGTCGAGCCGGCCGCGGCGGAAGTCGTAGCCGACGGCGGCGGCCACCGTCTCGCAGAGCACCCGCTGGCGGTCGATCGGGTAGTCGCGGTCGAGCACCGAGGCGTCCGGTCGGCGCGAGGCGCCGGCGATGTCGCGGATCAGCGGGACCAGCTCGGCCCGCAGGGCGCCGAAGAGCACGGCCAGGTCGGCGGCCTTCGCCCCCGGCTCGTAGTCGTCCAGCAGGGCGTCGTAGTCGCCGGGCCCGGTGCCCAGGCAGGCGGCCTCCTGGCGCTTCAGGTGCACGACGTGCTCCATCGTGGGCCGGAACCGCGCGAAGTCGCGGGCCCGGCGGGCCTCGGACCACGCCTGCTGACCGAGCGTGGCCGCCTCCGCCAGCGCCTCGACCAGCGAGCGCGGCAGCTTCGTCGCCCGGTCGTAGGCCCGCCGCCACTCCCGCAGGTTCACCGCCTCGACCGACTCCGGGTCGGCCACCAGCTCCGAGCCCTCGATCGCCGCCAGCCGGTCGGCGATCGAGGGCGCCGTGCCGCGCTCGTGGTGCAGGCCGGCCAGCAGCGCGGTCATCTTGCCGCGATGCTCGGCGCCGTCGCGCGGCATGTACGTCTGCTCGTCCCAGCCCAGCAGCGACAGGCACGAGCCCAGCAGGCCGCGTTCGCGGGAGCGTTGCACCAGGTCGTCGTAGGCGTCGCGCGCGTTCATGTCTGGAATCCGTTCGGGGACGAGGTCGGAGTCGAAAAGGGAGCCGACGACCGTGGCCTGGCGGCGCTCACTGGGCCGAGTAGCCACCGTCGATCATGAGGATGGCGCCGTTGAAGAACCGGGCGCGGTCGGAGGCCAGGAACAGGAAGAACTGCGCGATCTCCTCGGCCTCGGCCACGCGACGGATCGGGTGTCCGTCGGCCAGGCCCTGGAGGAACTTCGCCGGGTCGCCCGACTCCTCGGCCGAGCGGTTCAGCAGCGGCGTGACCACCGTCCCCGGGCACACGGCGTTGGAGCGGATGCCCTGGCCGCCGTACTCGATGGCCATCTGCCGGGTGATCTGGATGACCGCCCCCTTCGAGGGCCCGTACGCCCCCTGCGACGGCATGCCGCAGACCGACGAGATCGACCCGGTGTTCAGGAACAGCCCCGCGCCCTGGCGCTGCAGGACCGGCACCACGTGGCGGGCCGACCAGTAGAGCGCCTTGACGTTCACGTTCATCACCCGGTCCCACTCCTCAGGCGTGTGCTCGGCGATCGGCTTCACGCAGGCGATGCCCGCGTTGTTGACCATCACGTCCAGCCGCCCGAAGGCCTCCAGCGCCGTGCGGACGTACTCGATCGCCACCGCCTCGCCCGCCACGTCACCCACGACGGCGCGGAATCGCTCCGCGTGCGAGCCCGCGACCTGGTCGACGGCGCGCGCCAGGTTCGGGTCGAGGTCGACCCCGACGACGGCCGCCCCCTCTTCCAGGTACAGCCGCACGATCTCCAGCCCGATGCCCGAGGCCGCCCCGGTCACCACCGCCACCTTGCCCTTGAGCTCGAATTGCACCGCCGTCTCCCTCGCTGTCCGTCGTCCGGAATCGCCTGCGACTCGCCGCCAACCCGCCAGTCCCGCCGCGGGCCAGGGTCCCCGACCCCACCGCCCCGGTCAAGTCCGACGAGAACCCGGTTCTGCCGTGTGCGGTGGCCCGAGCGGAGCGTGGCCACGTTGCGGTGGCCTCCGGATCGTCGTCGTGGCCACGCTCCGCTCAGGCCACGGCACACCGGCCCAGGCACTCAGGCCGGGGCTCACCAGTGCATGACGAACCCGCCGTCGACGTTGATCGTCTGGCCGGTGACGTTGCGGGCGCGCTCGGAGGCGAGGAACACGGCCATGCTGGCGATGTCCGACGGCTCCTGCCAGCGGTTCAGCGGCACGAGCTTGCGGATCTTCTCGGCGGCCCACGCCTCGTAGCCGGGGCGGTCGGCCTCGGGGATGTTCGCCTCCCAGGCCTCGTACACCGAGCGGTTGAGCGCGGTCTGGACCATGCCCGGGTTCAGGGAGTTGACCCGCACGCCGGCGGGGGCCAGGTCCTTGGCGACGCACTGGGCGAAGT
>CAZUZD010000394.1:0-5435 GCA_964624465.1 uncultured Isosphaeraceae bacterium | reverse complement strand
GGCGGCGTACACCTTCAGCAAGTCGTACAGCATGAGCGGCTGGCGGATCGGGTTCGCCGTCGGGCACGAGCGGCTGGTCGAGTCGATCGGCAAGCTGATCAACACCACCGCCTCGTGCAGCCCGCCGTTCGTGCAGGCCGCCGCCGAGGCCGCGCTCGAGCAGGACGGGCCGACCCGCGACGAGTACATGGGCCGCTTCCGCCGCAAGGTCGAGCGGCTCGTCGCCGGGCTCTCTCCGATCGACGGGATCACGGCGCGGATGCCGGCGGGCACCTTCTACGTCTTCGCCGACGTCCGGCCGCTCTGCGCCCGCCTGGGCCTCAGCTCACACGGCCTGGCGCTCTACCTGCTGGAGGGGGCCGACGACGCCTTCGGCGTCGCGTGCCTGGGCGGCGAGTGCTTCGGCGCCGCCGGCTCGGGGTTCCTCCGGTTCAGCTGCGCCGAGCCCGACGAGCGGATCGACCAGGCCGTCGCCTTCCTGCCCGACGCCCTCGCCCGGCACGACCGCATCGAGCGGTTCAAGGCCAGGCATCCCGAGTTTCGGGCAGCGACGGACTTCCAGAAGCACCAATAACTTGTTGCAGTAGGTAATGGGTCATTCGGAGAACCCGGGGCGCGGCATCGGTCTTCTGGCACGCCCCGCCACCGGGATGTCCTGTCCGACCTGATTGGACTCCGATCTCACGGAGAAGATCAGCGTCGGGTGCGTTTCCAGGGCGTGCGGTTCGATTCCGCGAGAGGGTGTCGCGGCCTCCGGTTCGTCGCATGGCGACCGCTGCGGCCACGCTTCATGAGAACCGCGCCATGCCTGGCACACTCAATGGGATCGGGACGCACTACTACGGCAAGCGCAACCGGTCTTCACGGCAGGGATTCTGCGTCAAGTGCAAGACGCGAGTTGCGCTCGAATCGTACGACACTCGCTTGTGGGTCGTCGTGCTGTTCGTCCCCATCGTCTCGCTGGGTCGGAAGCGCGTCCTCGATCAGTGCCCGATCTGCCGCCTGCATCAGTCGGTCGACGCGAGCCAGCATGCGTTGCAGCTGCGGGTCGGCGAAGCGGAAGCCCGTGCGGCGCTCCATCAGGCGGATCCAACCCCGGAATCGTCGCTGGCTGTCCACGCGTCCTTGCTGGGGATGCGTCAACATGATACGGCAGCGAAGTTCCGGTCGGAGGCGCTGAAGCAGTTCCCGGACAACGCCGACCTGATCGGCGGCCTTGCCGAGCAACTCGACGGTCTGGGGGACCCGGACGCGATCGCGCTCCATCGCCGGGCGCTGGAGATCCAGCCGGATCTCCCTTCCGCGCGCCTGGGCGTGGCGCGCCAGAAGATCACGGAAGGGCAGCTCGACGAAGCCCGCAGATTGCTGGATTTCCTCGAACGGCCCGGGACGGGGGCGAAGTCCAGCCTCTCCACGCTCGAAGCGCTCGCGCGGGCCTACCAGACTGCCGGAGACCATCAGGGGGCGCTCGATCTCGCCACGGTGCTGCTGCGCGAGGATCTCGAACGCGGGCAGCACGCGGTGTTCCGGGCGTTCGTGCGGCAGTCGGAGTCGGCGCTCGGCTCGATCGACAGCATCCTGCCCGAACCGCGGCGGGGCCTGACGAAGCTCTTCTTCGGCGGCCCCGAGTTCACGAGGACGCAACGCGCAGCCGCCTGGTGTGCGCTGGTGGTTGCACTGATGGCCGGCGTTCTGTTCGTTTCCAACGAGTCCATTCGCCGGAACCGCACGTTGCACCTGGTCAATGCCTTCGCGCAGCCCGCGGAGGTCCGGATCGATGGCGGGCCGCCCATCAGCGTGTCGGAGCGTGCCACCGCCGTGCTCGCTGAAGGCCGCCACCGCGTCCAGGTCACCGGGCCGATCGAGGCGGAGTACGACATCGACCTGTCGTCCGGGTACTTCGAGCGATTCACCAGCTCGCCCTTCTGGGCGGTGAACATCGGTGGGGCCGCCGCGCTGTCCGAGCAGGTCGCTTCGGTGCAACCACCGAAGAGTTTCCAGGGTGAGACCTTCGTGCACATGCCTCATGTTGACTACGGGCTCACAACGCCGCCCAACCTGTCGTCTGCAAAAGACAAAATTCTCGTAGGCATCACACCGATGCAGCCGGCCGCGGCGGTCGAGCTGATGATGAAATCGCACCCTGAAGTTGCGATGGCCCTGGCCGAGTCGGCGCTCAAGGCGGCCCGGTACGACCCTCGCCTGTTGCGACTGTATGAGGCGGCCGCCGGTTCCGACCGGGCGCGCAGCGACCGCACCCTGACCGCCGGGCTGACCCGCAGGCCGGTGGTCGTCGAATGGCACGACCAGTACCTGCGGAATGCCGCCGCGCTTCGGGGCGCCCCGGCCGTTGCCCAGCAGTACGAGGGCTTCGTGCAAGCCGAACCAACCAACGCCGCGCTGCTCTACCTGCGGGGCCGGGCGGAGCCCGACGCCAGCAAGCGTCCCGAGTACTACCGCCGGTCGATTGCGGCCGACTTCCAGATGGTCTGGGCACATCTCGCGCTCGGTGTGCACCACGCCTGTCGCGGCGAATGGGCGCCGGCGACCCAGGAGCTGAACCTCGCCTCGCGCCTGGAGGACGAGGCCGTGGCCGAGCAGGCCCGTGAGCTGCTCCATCAGGCCACCCTGGCCTCGGGTGGGACGTCGGGCGGGAGCTGGACCGGCAGGACCGGGATCGCCCGCGGCACCGCCTACGACTATGACGGCCGGCGGGTCGCGGGCAACACCGAGCAAGCGATGGCGCTGGGCCGATCGCTGCAATCCGATGCGGCGCCCCTGCCCCGGCAGCAGGATCCCGTCGCCGAGCAGAATGAGGTCCGCAAGCTCGAGACCATCCAGCGGGCGACCTACGTTCTGGGGCAGCTCGAGGAGAGCGTCCGCGCGGCGCGGGAACTCGACGCCCGCGCGCCCAACGAGACCACCAGCGAACTCCTGATCGGAGCCATCCTCGCGCGCGGCAAAGATCTGGACGAGGCCGCTCGCCGGCTCTCCGGGCGAACACTCGGAGGCGATCAGGCCTGGATGGCGGTCGGTCTGGCCGGGGCGATGGCCGCCAGCAACGATCCTGGGGCGACGGCCTGGCGTGCGAAAGCCGCAGACTGGCTGAAGGCCAATGGCGGTGAATCCGCGCCAGCGGGTGAGCTGCTGGCCTCGGTCGCCCCGCCGCCAGTGTCCCAGATCGAGGGGGTCTTGCTGTTCCCGGCCAGGCGGGCTTTGCTTCTGGCCACCCTGGCGCAATTCCATCCCGACAAGCGAGACGAGTACAATGCCGCCGCCCTGAAGTGGTGCATCGGCTACCTGCCACCGAACCAGCTCACCCGACGTTTGACCGGCCAGTCGCCGTGAGGGTGATTCCTGATCGCATCCGAATGGGTCGCGGCTGGCCGTTGACAACCCAGATCCCCCGGTTCGAAACCGACGAGAGGGCTTCCACGGAAACTTGCCCACCGCGCGATCCCTGGTGACGCGGTCGCGGTCCTGGGGCCAGAACCGGTCACGGCGACCGCCGTGGGTCTGACCGCGCGATCCCCGGTCCTTGCCAAGGTCCTGGATGATGAGCGGTCCGTTTCTGGCGAGGCCGGAATCTTCCAGCTCAGGTGGCGCACCAGCCGCGATCGGTGCATCGGGTGCCCACGGTCTGCCAACCGAACGTCAGGAATCCCGATGACATCTCGATGGGGTTGGGTCGCCGTATGCGTGCTCGGTCTCTCCGGCGGGGGCGCGAACCCTGAGGGGCAACCGTCCGGGATCGGCGGGGATGGGCCGAAACCGAAGTTGACCAGGACCCAGGGCAGCACCCCGTTCGACACGGTGCGCTGCGGGCTCCGGGATCGAGCCGGGAACCTCTGGTTCGGCACGACCGGCGAGGGCGTGTACCGGTACGACCGGGACGGGTTCACGCAGTACACCACCCGGGATGGCCTGAGCAGCAACCGGGTCTGGTGCCTCCTGGAGGATCGGGGCGGGAGGATCTGGATCGGCACCGACTCCGGGCTCTGCCGGTGGGATGGAACGGCCTTCCGCTCCCTCCCTCTCCCCCTCCCCGGCGCCTCCGTCCCGGGAGGGTCCAGGGCGATCCTGCCGGTCCTGGATCTGGCACCCGCCGCGAAGCTCGCCGTGTGGAGTCTGCTGGAAGCCAGGAACGGGACCGTCTGGGTCGGCACGAGCGGCGGGATGCTGTGCTGCCAGGACGACGTCTTCACGCCCTTCCCGGACAACGCCAGGGTCCGGAATCTGGCGGGCGTGCGCCTGAAAATGGTGGAGAGCATGCTCGAGGACCGGCACGGGAACATCTGGTTCGCGTCCGGCATGCCACCCGGATCGGAGGGCCTGTGCCGGTTCGATGGCACCTTCCTCACCCAGTTCAAGCCCGGGGGGGCCCTTTGGATTCGCAGCCTGGTCGAGGGTCGCGACGGCGACCTCTGGCTGGGCACCCGAAGTCAGGGGGCGTGGCGCTACGATGGCACGACCTTCACCCGGTATGATCCCCGACCGGGACTGCTGACGCCCCGGCTGGTGGATCGATCGGGGAACGTCTGGTTCGGTGAGCTGGAACGCCGCGACGACCTGCCGATCGAGACGGTGATCGGGCGCTACGACGGGACGACCTTCCAGAGCTTCGCCGCGAAGGACGGGATCGGGCCGCTCGAAGCCTGGTGCATCGTCGAGGGTCGCGACGGCCACCTCTGGGTGGGCACCCGAAACACCGGCCTGTATCGCTACGATGGAACCTCGTTCGTCCGCCTCTCCGAGTGAACCAGTGATCGCGCCGCTCGACCCGAATCCGATGCCGAGGTTCTGACGATGAACAGCGTGGGTTCTGATGCCCCGATCGAGCCGACCGACGAGGTGCCCCCGAGCCGCCTGGCGCGGCTGGCGGTGCTCGGGTTCGTGACCCTGATGGGGCTGGCGGTGCTGGCGGCGATCGTGTTCCGGCCCACGCCGGGGCCGGCGCCGGCGGAGATCAGCAACGACCCCCTGCTCGTGCAGGGGCGCACGCTCTACCTGGACCGGTGCGTGACCTGCCACGGCGCCAGCGGCAAGGGGGACGGGCCGATCGCCGACACGCTCAAGCCCACGAAGCCCGGCAACCTGACCGACGCCCACTGGCAGCACGGGGACAAGCCTGAGGAGGTGCTCGGCGTGGTCGTGCACGGCGTGCCCGGCGCGGCGATGGCGGGGTGGTCCAGCGCCTTCAACGCCGAGGAGCTGCGGGCCGTCACGGGGTACGTGTACCACCTCGCCGGCCGGCCCGTGCCCGAGGCTCTGCGCTCCGAGGGCCTCGTGCCGATCGAGCCGAAGGGGCCGCGACCGTGAGCGGGGGGCGCGAGCTCGGTCCGGGGGTGCTTGAGCCGTCGCGGCGGATGACGCTCCGCTGATCCGCCCTACACCATACCTGTCTATTGGTAGGGCGGATCAGCGGAGCGTCATCC